>JAFWSW010000215.1 GCA_017519205.1 Clostridiales bacterium
CGGTCACGGCCCGGCAGCGCTCTTCGTTCTCTTTATTTCCGGCAAGACCGGAGACCCATACGATGTTTTTCACATCGTGTTCTATGATGAGATGCTCGCAGAGTTCGTACATGCCGCTGAAGTTATCTGTGCAGATACAGTCGATGTCATCGAGCTCATACTCGAGACATACCGCAGGAATGTTTGCTTTCTTGATCCGCTCGGAAAGGATCTGGAGCTCACCGGCATTACTCAGTGTGTTCCCGAATAGAAGCACGCCGTCGTAGTCGTTCAGATCGGCAAGGTTTAGAATATTGACCTCGCCCTGAACATTTTCATCGAACTGGTTTGCTGAAGAATACTCGACGAACAAGTAGATCTCGAGTTCTTTTTCTTCCGCGCATTTTTTCACACCTTTAAGTGCTTCGATAAGGTATTCATCACTCCAACCACTGGCAAATGCCGCAATCTTTCTTTTCATGAGCAGTCTCCTTCATTGAAAACTATCTACACTAAATTCCCAGATTAAACCACCATTATAGTAACGAAAAAAACCGAAGGAGATTTCGATAAAAATGAAAATAAAACGTAAACTTCACATGCGTGTCATAAGAAGGAAAAAATCATTCGCCGATCTTCGTGGCGGACGATCCGATGTGTGTGATTCTCCCTCTTCCCGCAGTGATGTCATTGACCAGTGAGATGAGTTTCTCTTTGTCTTCCTTGGCGCAGTATACCGGCACGACCGGAGTGGTTTCATAGATGATGTCTCCTATGGCAAAAGCACTCTTCTTCGCCGCATACTGGAACTTCTCGGATACCGAATAATCCAGCTGCACATGATAGAGTTCCAGAAGCGCCATCTTGCATGGTTTGGCCGCCTCGATACCCATCGATGCGGACGTGGAATATGCACGGGTAAGTCCCCCGGTTCCGAGAAGAATGCCGCCGAAATATCTGGTGACGACACAGATCACATTATCCAGTTCCTGATGAAGAAGGACATCCAGGACCGGCATGCCGGCTGTGCCCGACGGTTCGCCGTCATCGCTGTATCTCTGCTCCAGCGTCTCGTCACCTGCCCGGTATGCATATACGTGATGTCTCGCATCGGGAAATTCTTTCTTTATTTTACGCAAAAAGTCCGTCGCTTCTCCGCCGGTCGAAACAGGTGCGACGTCGGCAATAAAGACGGACTTTTTAACTTCGTATTCGATCCTCGCGGTTTTCTCAACCGTGTTCCAAGATGTGCGGGGCAAATCAGACAAGCTCCTTATATCTCTGGTAGGCCATCATCAGAAGCGATCTGTCCTGACTGTAGGTGACCATTTCCAGTGCTTTTTCCAGGGGATAAAAACCGCCGTCGGAGAAGTTCTGATCCGGGTTCGGTTTAACGTCTTCACTCTCGGCACGCATCACGTACCAGACGATCTTATTACACACCGGTTTCTGGCGGGTGATGGAATAAAATTCATAATTCGTTCTTCCCACCGGGAAAAGGATCTTCGCCGTGACTCCGGCTTCGTAAGAGACTCTCTCGAGTGCGACCTCTTCCGGTTTCTCGACGGTCCGGATCACACCCTTCGGGAAGCACCACTCGGCTTTCTCATTCTGCAGCAAAAGAACGGAATCCCCGTAGAATACGATTCCTCCTGCACAATTACGTTCCAGCATCGGCAACACCCCCGATTTCTCTTTTATTTTTATCATTCTATCATGTCTGTGACGGAATTGACAACGTCGCCAATTGCCCTCTTCTTGTCATGGCGTACATTTATTTATATAATTGAATGGATTATTTTTACGCTAATGAATTCATGAAATAAGAAGGTTTATTTTTATGGGATATTCAATGTCACGTGAACAGAAAAGAGCGCGCATCCAGCTGCTCCGAAAGGTCATCGCCGTGCTGTTTGCTCTCTGTGTCATCGTATTCGTCGCAGACATCGTCTGCATGTTCATCCTGATCAGCAAGAAAGGCAAGTCGAAGAAATCCGAGGAAACGACACCGACAAGTGTTACCGTTCCGGAAGACTCCTCCAGCGAGGGCTCCGAAACCGAGAGCGGATCAGATCCTTCCTCTGACCCATCCGAAACCACCGAGACCACAGCTTCTTCGGGCGGAGTCGAAGTAAAAGAGTATCTGCCGGAGAACCAGCTGGCGGAAGCATACTGGGGCCCGCTTCCGGAAGTATCCGAAGTCAAGCCGGTACAGCATAACGATATCCACGGTATCTATATCGCATCCTGCATGCACTTCGAAGAGAACATCGCACTTGCTAACAAGACAGACATCAACGCTTTCGTTATCGACCTGAAGGATGAGGGCGGCGGTGTATACTTCAACACAGATAACGAGCTGGCAAGATCCATGCACCTGTGGGTCGAAGAAGGCGGCGAATGGAAAGATAAGGGCGCAGGAAGCTATGTCACCGGTTCTTATAATCTCGAAGAAGTCGTAAAGAAATGCCATGAAAACAACATCAAGGTCATCGGCCGTATCGTCTGCTTCAACGATCCGTCCATGGCGAGAAACCATCCGGAAATGAGTATCCAGGATGAAGCCGGAAACTCCATGCACTTCAACCTCGAGGGCAAGCACCAGTTCCTCAATCCGTACGACAAGCGCGTATGGGACTTCCTGATCGACCTTGCTCTCGAAGCAGTAGATAAGGGCGTTGACGAGATCCAGTTCGACTACGTCCGTTTCCCGACCATCAGCACGAAGAAGTATAACGAGAAGCCGTACTTCGGACCGGAAGACACGACCCCGACACGTATCGATGCGATCAACCGCTTCCTGCAGACAGCACGCCGCAGGATCCAGGATCCGACAGGTATCCCGGTTACCGCTGACGTATTCGGTATCATTCTTTCTTCCGAGCTCGATGGCAAGCTCATCGGTCAGGGCTGGGATACGGTAGGACTCACCGGTATCGATTCTCTGTGTCCGATGCTCTATCCGTCCCACTACGCAACTAACACGCAGTTAAACGGAAAGATGTTCGACTATCCGGACCTCTATCCGCACGACGTTATGTATAATGCGCTGCTTGCCGGTAAATCGGCTGCGGACCAGGAAGGATATGCGACGGTGCGTCCATATGTCCAGGCCTTTACGGCAACATGGGTCACCCATCACCTGAACTATAAAGTTCCTGAGGTAAAAGCCCAGATCCAGGCGATTCAGGATGCCGGTTACAGTGAGTGGATCCTATGGAACGCCGCAGCGAATTACACGAACCGATACGAGTAAAAAATCTATCAGAACGAAAAGCAAAGGGGCTGTTTCAAGAAGTTGAAACAGCCCCTTTTTGTATAGTCGATTGCAGGTGCTTTTCGAGCAGAAAGAAATCAACATAGAAATGAAAATCATTTGGTTTGATTTCCTAAATCTATGTTAATATGTAATAAGATATTCGGAGAAAGCAGGTACCTCGCCATGCCGCTTAGATCGATACATGCGTTTGCCGGTGGTGTGCATCCGCTCGGCAACAAAAATACCGATGTTCTTCCTTCTATTCATCTGCACGGATTCCGCGAAGTCGAGCTCCTGATGCAGCAGCATATCGGACCGCCCTGTACGTGTGTGGTTAAGCCCGGTGATCATGTAGATGTCGGGACGATGGTCGGACGCGCTGATAAGCCCATGTCCGTTCCGATCCACTCCAGTATTTCCGGAACAGTAAAAGAAGTTCACTATGTCGTATCTGCCAATGGCTCTCCTGTGGAGGCCGTTCGTATCGAGTCCGATTTCCAGCACACGATCAATCCGTTCTGCAAGCCGCCGAAGGTCGAGTCATTCGAAGACTTTATCCAGATGATCCGCGACTCCGGTTTGGTCGGACTGGGCGGCGCCGCTTTCCCGACATATATCAAGCTCAATCCGCCGAAGAATAAGATGCCGGATACCCTGATCGTCAATGCCGCGGAGTGCGAGCCGTACATTACGGCCGACTACCGTCAGATCTGCGAGCACCCGGATGATATTATCGATGGTATCCTCGAGGTCATGAAGTGGCTTGAGATCCCGAAGACGATCATCGGTGTCGAGGACAACAAACCTCTCGTTACCCGTATCTTCTCGCACGAGATCAAGAAGCGCGTCTATAAGACGGGCAAGCATCCTGACATCGAAGTAAAAACGCTGAAGACCATCTATCCGCAGGGCGCGGAGAAGATGCTTATCTATACACTTACCGGAAGAAAAGTTCCGCCGGGAAAACTCCCGATCGACGTACATACACTCGTTATGAATGTCAGCACGCTGCGATTCATCGGACTGTATCTCAAAGAAGGTATTCCGCTGACGAGAAAACGTATGACGCTCGATGGTTCTGCCCTGAATACGCCGGGTAACTTTATCGTGCCGATCGGTGCCCGTATCGAGGACATTATCGAGGCCGCCGGCGGCACCCGTGAAGAGCCGAAGAAGATCATCATGGGCGGCGCCATGATGGGTGTTGCTCTTGACCGTATCGATCACGGTATCATCAAAGCAAATAATGCGATCCTTGTTTTCGGTTCCGAAGAGACGACCCTTCCTCCGGAGTCACCCTGCATCCGCTGTGCGCGGTGTGTGGCCTCCTGCCCGATGGATCTGATCCCGTGCGGTATCGACAAGGCCACACGTCTCCGCGATCCGGAGATGCTTGAGAAATATCACGTTATGGACTGCATCGAGTGCGGCTGCTGCACCTACGCATGTCCTTCCAAACGATTCCTTACCCAGAGCATCAAGAACGGTAAGGTCATAGTCCGTGCCGAGCGTGCACGTATCAAAAAGGAGCAGGAGCTCCTCGCTGCATCCGAGAACAAAGGAGGTCCTGCTTCCTAATGAAACTGCAAGTCTCACACTCCCCGCACGTCCGGGACAAAGCGACTACCCAGTCGATCATGCGCGATGTGATCATCGCCCTTCTCCCGGCGACCTTTGCCGGATGGTATTACTTCGGTATCCGTGCGGTATTCATCACACTTCTGTCGATTTCTTCCTGTATTCTTTTCGAGTATATCTGCCGGAAAGTCATGAAGAGAAATAATACGATCGGAGATCTGTCCGCTGTCGTGACCGGTCTTCTTCTGGCGATGAACCTGCCGGTATCGCTTCCGCCATACATGGTCGTGATCGGCGCCGCTTTTGCGATCGTGGTCGTCAAGCAGATGTTCGGCGGTCTCGGAAACAACTTCGTAAACCCTGCCATCGCGGCACGTATCTTCCTGGTCATCGCATTCCCGAAGGCGATGACTTCGTGGACGGTCATGACCGGATCCTGGTTCAGCATCAAGTCCGTAGACGCCGTCTCTTCCGCTACCCCGCTGACACAGATCCATACCGCGGAAGCTCCGTCTCTGTGGAATCTGTTTATCGGTAACAAAGCCGGCTGTATCGGCGAGGTCTGCATCCTCGCGCTTCTGATCGGCGCGCTGTATCTGATCCTCCGCCACGTGATCCGTATCTGGATCCCGATGGCCTATATCGGCACATTCTTCCTCCTCGTATTCTTCTTCGGAAAGACGAATGTGCTTCACTTCACCGGTGATCTCGCAACACTCTCCGGATGGGGTGACCTTTTCTACGAGAGTGGTTACATGCTCCTGTCCGGCGGTCTGATGCTGGGCGCCTGGTTCATGGCAACCGACTATGTCACATCGCCGCTTACCACCAAGGGCAAGCTCATCTTCGGCATGGGCTGCGGCATCCTGACATTCCTGATCCGCTATTACGGAAACATGATCGAGGGTGTTTCATTCTCCATCATTCTGATGAATATCCTGACTCCGCACATCGATGAATGGACGATGGGAAAACCGTTCGGGGAGGTGAAGGAAAATGCAAAAGTTTAAATTCAAAGACCTTCTCCCCGCTTTTATCCTCGCCCTGATCTGCGGCATCTGCGTCTTCCTTCTGGCAGGAACCTATTCCATCACCAAAACGAAGATCGATGAGCAGGAGGAGGCTGCTGCCCAGGAGAGAAAACTCACGATCTTCCCGGATGCGGATTCTTTTGAAGCACTCGAGTATTCGGACGAGATCAAAAATGAACTCACAGAGAAAAACATCCTGCCGGATGAAGTCTTTACCGCCAAGGCAAAAGACGGATCCGTCCTCGGATATATCTTCGTTACATCCGGATTCGGCTATGCGGGAACGATCGAGACCACAACAGGAATCGATACAGACGGTAGGATCGTCATGGTCATCGCAACGGCTGCATCGGATACGCCGAAGCTCGGAAAAGAAGTCGAAGGCCGCCCGTTCCTTGATGGCTTTACCGGTCTTTCTACCGACAAAGAAATCGTTCTGAATCAGGATGTGGCTGCCGTATCCGGAGCTACGATCTCTTCACGTGCAGCGACCGGCTGTATCAACCGTGCACTCGAAGCCTACACTCTGTTTAAGGAAAGGGGGCTGATCGGATGAGTGAGAATAAGATGAAAGATGCTGCTTACCGTTCCCCGGATGAGCGTCAGGCAGAAAAGAACAGTAAATATACTCCGAAGTCGATCTTCCTGAACGGTGTCCTCTATGAGAATCCGGCACTGCGCCTGGTCCTGGGTACATGTCCTCTCCTGGCCGTGACCATCTCCGCGAAGTCATCGCTCTATATGGGCCTGGCAGTGCTTTTCGTACTGACGGCATCGGAAGCGATCATTTCCCTTCTTCGAAATGTGATCCCGAACAAGGTTCGTATCCCTGCCTTCATCACGATCATCGCGACCTTCGTTACGATCGTGCAGATGCTGATCTCCGCCTACTTCCCGGCATTGAACGATTCCCTCGGAATCTATATTCCTCTTATCGTTGTTAACTGTATCCTTCTGGCACGTGCCGAGACATTTGCCAGCAAGCAGAAGGTCCTGCCCTCTATCCTCGATGGTATTTCGATGGGTGTCGGCTTCACGCTCGCACTGCTCATGATGGGATCCATCCGTGAGATCCTGGGATGCGGCACATTCTTCGATATGCAGCTTCCTCTCTTCGGTGACGTGATCGAACCGATGATGTTCTTCATGCTCCCGCCGGGCGGATTCTTCGTATTCGGTATCTGCATCTGCATCGTGCAGGCCGTGATGAAGAAGCAGGAAAAGCACGCGTCTTCCAAGTCCTCCACACCGTGCGGTGTTGCGGGGGATAAGTCCGACTGCCTGTCCTGCGGCGGCTGCAGTCTCTGCAAGGGAAAGGAGGAGTAATCAATGGCAAAAGAATTTCTGATCATTATCTTCTCCGCGATCCTCGTAGATAACTTCGTTCTTTCGAAGTTCATGGGTATCTGCTCCTTCCTGGGAGTTTCGAAAAACATCAAGACCGCCATGGGTATGTCGGGCGCGGTTGTCTGCGTCATGCTGGTCGCCTCCGCGATCACCTGGCCGATCCAGCACCTGCTGCTGAATCCTCTGAAACTCGGATATCTTCAGACCCTGGTATTTATCCTCGTTATCGCAGCTCTCGTTCAGATGATCGAGATGATCATGAAGAAGTCGATGCCTCCGCTTCACAAAGCACTGGGCATTTACCTTCCGCTCATCACCACCAACTGCGCCGTACTCGGTGTAACGATCCTGAACATCAACAGCAACTACTCCTTCGCAGAATCGATGGTCAATGCACTGGGTGCCGGTATCGGATTCACCCTGTCGTTGTTCCTGTTCTCGGGCGTCCGCTCGAGGATCGATAAGGCGGATGTGCCGGAGTCCCTCAAGGGCCTTCCGATCACCTTGATCTCCGCTTCACTGGTAGCTGTCTCCTTCCTGGGCTTCAAGGGCCTGGTCGAGAATCTGTTCGGAGGTTAATGATATGACAAGTATACTCATTCCTACCGGCATTATGTTAGGGATCGCACTGATCCTCGGACTCCTCATCGTTCTGGTCTCCCGCGTATTCGCAGTCGAAAAGAACGAGACGAAAGAAAAGATCGTGGAAGCACTTCCCGGCGCCAACTGCGGCGGCTGCGGATTTGCAGGATGCGAAGGCTACGCGGACTATCTTTCCAAGGGCGGCGCCAATACTGCGCTCTGTGCGGTAGGCGGCGCGGACTGTGCCCGTGAGATCGCATCGATCCTGGGTGTCGCGGCAGCGATCCCGGAAAAGAAGATCGCCGTTCTTCGCTGTCAGGGCACATGCGAGCAAACCGGCAAGCGCTATGTATATCTCGGTACCAGCAGCTGTCATGCGGCGGCAGGCCTTCTCGGCGGACCGAACCAGTGTACCTTCGGATGCCTGGGCTTCGGCGACTGTATCAATGTCTGTGCTTTTGGCGCATTAAAACTCAAAGACGGTATCGTCTCTGTCGACAGAGCGCTCTGCCATGGCTGCGGCCAGTGCGTGAAGGCATGTCCGAAGCATCTTCTCGAACTCATGCCCGTATCGGCGACCGTTGCCGTACGCTGTCAGAACGAGTGGCCGGGTGCAAGAACAAGAAAGAACTGTACCATCGGATGTATCGGATGCCAGAAGTGTGTCAGATCCTGTCCTCAGCA
>JAFWSW010000023.1 GCA_017519205.1 Clostridiales bacterium
ATAACAATTGTGGTACTTGCTAAGGTGCTTGATCACCTGAGCCTTTTCTTTCTGCGGAACCACGATCGTCATGCCGACTCCCATGTTGAATGTCGTGAGCATCTCGGTGTCTGAGACGTTGCCTTTTTCCTTGATGAAGCGGAAGACGGGAAGGATACGGATCCTGCTTCTGTCGATCTGTGCAGTCAGCCCGTCCGGGATTACACGGCAGAGGTTACCGGCGATACCGCCGCCCGTAATATGTGCCATACCGGAGATCTTATCCTTGCCGAACAGTCCTTTGAGGGCAGGGTAGTATGGGGTATGCGGTTTCATGATTTCTTCGATAAACGTGTTTCCGTTGATCTTCTCGAGCTTGATCTGCGGCATCTTGTCGAGAAGCATACGTACCAGGGAATAGCCGTTGGTGTGAAGACCGTTCGATGCGAGTGCCAGGACTGCATCACCTTCCCGGATCGCCGATCCGTCTATGACCTTCTTTCTTTCACAGATGCCGGCAATGCTGGATGTAAGAACGTAAACGCCTGCATCTACAACTGACGGCTGGATGGATGTCTCGCCGCCGACAAGTGAGCATTCGTTTTCGCGGCAGGCATCGGAGACGCCTTTGACGAGCGCACTGATCGTTGCCTTTTCTGCCTTGCCACATACGATAGTATCGAGAACGGCGAGGGGAGTGGCGCCCATAACGACGATGTCGTTGACAAGGTGGTTGATCATGTCATGACAGATGGACTCCGTGTAGCCGTACTCCATCGCAAGTTTCTGCTTCGAGCCCGGTTCCTCGGATTTGAGGACCAGGACCGGCTCCTTGATCTCCGGGAACTTGATATCGTAAAGGGAGGCGAAAGGGCCGAGGCCGTTGAGGACTCTTTTATCTTTGGTCTCAAGGTGCTTTTTCATCTCGCTCTTGATCGAATCCGTGTAGGCGATGTCGATACCGGCTTTGCTGTAAGAAAGACCGTCCTGATCTTTTTCTGCGCCGGAAAGGAGTTCATCCACAGATACTTCCAGCGTTCTCGCCAGATCCGGGAGCATCTCGATATTCGGATAAGCCTTGCCGTTTTCCCATTTCGAGATCGTCTGAAAAGATACATTCAACCGCTCGGCGAGCTGTCCCTGGGTGAGTCCCAGATCTTTGCGCTTCTCGTTGATAAAACTTCCAACCTTGCTGCTGTCGATCATAGTGCGTTCCTCCGTTTGTTTTCTTGCCTTTAGTATGCAGGACAAGACACCCGTTCCACAATAACATTATCGTTGAAAACGGAGGTATAATTCAACCATTGAGCGAATTTGACTAAAAGAACGCAAAAACGCCAAAGAAATGTGAGGAGCGATTCCGCAGGCGCGAAGCGTCGAGGACCAGCGACGATATTTCTTTGGCGTTTGCTTATTTCTTCAATCCGTAGACGACCCAGTCTTCTTCCTCGAGCTTGTACGGGGTGCCGCAGGTCGGGCACTGGAGTACGTGCATCGCATCGAAGCTGGCGGCGCAGGTTTTACAGTTTACGGCATGGATGGAGAAACCGTAGTTCTCTTGAGCAGTGAGTTTCTTGACCAGCGTCATGTTGTAGTCTTCCTTCTTGTTTACGATCTTACCGTTGATAAGGTGTGTCGTGTAAAGATAGATGCGGACGAGAAGTACCAGGTTGTTTCCGTCCTGGATATGCGAGTTCAGGTACTTCATGGCGCCTCTGTAATCAATATCGATGAGTGTATCCAGATCCGGAAGATTCGGGTCTCCGCGGTAGATGCTCATATTGGTCCGGTCATCTGAAAAAGCGATGGCACGGAACAGGGAGATGACTTTTCCCTCAAAAAGATCGTAAGAGAATTCAGGGTCGAATCTGGTCATCGCCTTAGTCAGAGAACTCTTTGTCATCGCTGCGGAGGCAACATCTGCAGTGGTGATGGCTGTTGAGGTGACTCTTGCCATCATGAAGATAGCAAAGAAGAAACTCAGGAAGAGATAGAAGCAGATGAAACCCAGGAATCCCGCCAGGAGACCACCGCCTACACCGAAGAGCAGCGCCATGTAATGGGGATCGCACTGCGCCCAGTTGGTGGCTGTGACAGCGACGCCCGTGCCGACACCGGTAAGAACAGCAAGGGTAATTACGGTAGGGATCAGCCAGTTGACGGATTTCCTGTTAACGAGCTGCGACAGCATATAGTAATTGCTGACACACGGGAAAAGCTGCTTCATCTGAAATCTCGTTCCGCACATCGGGCAGCCGTTGGAGAACACGGCCAGCGTATCGTGATGTCCGCAGTTCGGGCACTCGTATGCTGCGTTCTGCGCATCCGCGCGGTCGAGGATATTCGTATAGAAGATACTTGCACTATTCTTGTGCTTCTTCATGATCTTCTGTGTAGATACATTTGTGTACTGGGAAGAAGAGGTGCACTCAATAAAGGAAAGGCTCGCAGTATACGGCGGTCTGTTCTTCGAACGGGTGCCCTTGGCCGGATCTTTGGCCGGTATATAACGGCGCTGGATCTTGACGCCCTTTTCCGCGAGACGCTTCTCGTGCTGGTGCAGGTAATACCGCATGTCGGCAGAGGCGTGCTCCGGCTCGGTGCCGTCCTCATAAAAACGGGTGATCTCATTCATGAAAGAGTCGCGAAGACGATCTTCCGGCTTCTCCTTCGGATTCGCCATATCCTGGATCTCTTTCATCTTCTCGGAAACACGCTCCATAAAACCAGCCATACCCTAGCCCTCCTTGAAAAGGAAATTCCACTGTCATTGTAGCATAAGGGCAGCGGGATTAAACATATAGGAAAAACATGATAGATATGACTAAGTCGCAGTGATATCAGATAACAGGCGCCGCAAAAAATGCGAGGAGCGATTCCTCAGGGCGTAGCCCGAGGACCAGCGAAGAGCATTCTTTTGCGGTTGTTTATTGTGGATTCTCGTCGAGATACTTGGAAATGATCGCTCTTGCCTCGTCGGAGATATCGGAAGTTTTGCTGGACTTCACGTGCTCGGCATCCAGAACAGCCAGGACCTTGAAGCGGACCTTGGTGCTTTTCCACGGGTAGTTCTTGCTGATCTTCTCAGATCCCTGGATCGTCATGACAACGACCGGGACATTTGCCTTCTGGGCGATCTTGAAGACGCCGTTATGGAAAGGAAGGAGAGTGCAGTTCTTGCTTCTTGTTCCTTCCGGATAAACGAAGATGGAGACTTCATCGGCCTTTAAGAGCTTGCTTGCACGGTCGATGGTCATCATGGCATTTCTCGGGTTTTCACGGTCGATGGCCATCATGCAGAGACGACGGATGATGCGGCCGTAGAAAGGTACGTGAAAGTTTGCTTCCTTCGAGATGAAGGACGGGTAGTGCTTGGCGAGGACCTTCCAGGAGAGGAGCGGGTCGAAATTCGATCTGTGGTTGCAGACGAAGAGCATCTGCTTGCCTTCAGGGATCTTGTCGAAGTCCTGAAGGTCATATCTGACGCGCATGATGCGCATGCCGACCGCGGTCGTGTGGACCAGCAGGAAGCGGTAGAACTTTGAGTCGGTGTTGTATTCTTTCTTGGTGCTGATGAACTGTGATGCGATGAATGTCGTAATGAACAGGATCAGGATACCGGCGACCTTGATGCCGACGATCGCGAGAATGACGTAAAGAACATAAAGCAGATACTGCATAATACCCTCCCCAAGGTGTGCATGCGCCACTGCGGTTTTCGCGTGGACGCTTCTTCGGAAAGACATTCTAACACAAATACCCCGCCTTGTGCTAAAATACTCCTGTTTATGAAGAACTGAAGGAGAGAGTATGTCCGAAGAACTCGAGCAGAAAATCGAAAAAGCATCGGAAACATCGGTTTCTGAGGCAAAAGCACCCGCCGATGTAGCATCTTCCGAAGATGCGTCCAAGAAAGCCCCGAAGAAGCACAGAAAACTCTTCCGTGTAGCGCTTGTTCTTGCGCTGATCGCGCTTACGTGCGTGGCCATTTATCTTGTTGATCTCCTTCTGCGCCCGAAGTATATGGGCGATGTTACCGAGGGAGCGCTGACTGCCGAGTACTATAAAGCATACGGCGACCACGATGTTCTCTTCGTCGGCGACTGCGAGGTGTATGAGAATTTCTCGACGGTACAGCTTTGGCGTGAATACGGCATCAACAGCTTTATCAGAGGAGGCGCTCAGCAGCTTGTATGGCAGTCGTACTATCTTCTGGAGGATGCGCTCCGTTATGAGACTCCGGATGTCGTAGTGTTCAATGTTCTTTCCCTGATGTATAACGAACCTCAGAATGAGGCGTATAACCGCATGGCGCTCGATGGCATGCGCTGGAGTAAGACGAAGTGGAACGCGATCAAGGCGTCGATGTGTGAAGGCGAGAACATGATCGACTATATCTTCCCGATCCTCCGCTACCACAGCCGCTGGAACGAACTGACGTCCGAGGATTTCAAGTACTGGTTCAAGAAAGATATCATCTCCTTTAACGGCTACTACCTGAGGACCGAGATCATGCCTGCAGGGGAGTTTCCGCCGGCAAGACCGCTCGCCGATCCGAACTTCGGCGACAAGGCGATGGAGTACCTCGACAAGATGACGGAGCTCTGTAAAGAGAAGGGCATCCAGCTCGTCCTGATCAAGTCGCCGTCCCTTTATCCGCACTGGTATGACGAGTGGGATGCAAATATGGAGCAGTATGCCAAGGATCACGGGATCACTTACATTAACATGCTGAAGATCGCCGAGTCGGAGATCGGTATCGATTATTCTCTGGACACCTATGACGCAGGACTTCACATGAATGTGACCGGCGCGGAGAAGTGTTCCTCCTATCTGGGCAAAATATTGAAAGAAAAGTTTTCCCTGGAGGATCATCGCGGTGACGCGGATATGAGCGAGTACTGGGATGAGGTCGGAAAGCGTTACGACGCCGCGAAAAACGGCGAAACAGAATGATCTATTGATGAAAAAGCAGTAATTCCGCTTCAAAAGCACCTGACCGCGGGGTCGGGTGCTTTTTTAGTGTGGGAAATTTAAATAAAAAATAATGGAGATTTCTCTTTCCACAATATGGTAGTTAGAGTAAAATTATTTATATGAAACGGATTGGATGGAAAATCAGAGCGTTTAGTTTCCTGCTTGCGGCACTGATCGGTGCGGCAGGATTCGTATTCCTTTCGTCTCCGAAGGTCTCCGCTGATGGAGAGGATGAGGAGCAGACGTCTGCTTCGGATGATCCTTCTATAGGTTATTCTCCGGTCCTCTATAACAATACCAACGGTCTTCCGACCTCGGAGGCGAATGCGATCTGTCAGACGTCGGAGGGGTTCCTCTGGATCGGAAGTTACAGCGGCCTGGTAAGGCATGACGGCTGCAACTTCGAGCGTATCGACTCGGCTAAGACCGGAATCACCAGCGTAATTTCTCTATTTGCCGACTCGAAGAACCGCCTGTGGGTGGGTACCAACGATAATGGTGTCGGTATCCTGGATAAGGGAGAGTGGAAGATCTTCAACAAGCAGAATGGCCTTCACTCCTCTTCGGTCCGTGCGATCACGGAGGACGGTAACGGATTGATCTATATCGCGACCACCGAGGGTGTGGCCGTGGTTGGTGAAGATATGACGATCACGCATCTTCAGGCGGACCAGATCAAGGAAGAATATATCCGCTCCGTGAAACTCGGTCCGGATAATGTCGTATATGCACTTACTCTTAACGGCGATATCTTTACCCTGAAAGACGGCAAACTCAAGGAGTACTACGATTCGAGGTTCCTCGGTGTTTCCGATATCCGTGCGATCCTGCCGGATCCGGCGATCCCCGGAAATATCTACTGCGCGACATCGGCCTCGTCTCTTTACTACGGTCAGCTGAACAAGGGCTTCCGAAGCGAATATGCTAATGTGGAGCCGCTCGTCAGTATCAACTCGATCAATAAATATGAGGACGAGATCTGGCTCTGCGCGGATAACGGCGTCGGACGGGTGGTCAATGACGGTAAAAACGTTATCATCCTGAAGAATCTTCCGATGACGACATCGATCGAGAATATGACCGCTGACTACCAGAACAATCTGTGGTTCGTATCTTCCCAGCAGGGCGTCATGAAGATCGCCGCCAACCGTTTCACGGATATTTATGACCAGTATAAATTGACCGATGATGTTGTTTATTCCACTTGCCGGGTCGGCAATCGTCTCTTCATCGGCACGAAGACTTCCGGACTTGTGGTGGTTGATAACGATAAAGTAGTTACATCGGTTCCGCTCGAAAAGACTGTGACAGCCAAAGGCAAGGAGATCGATTGTCATGATCTGATCCGGCTGTTTGACGATGTGAACGCCAAGATCCGCTCGATCTTCCGCGATAGTAAAGGGAGAATGTGGATCTGTTCCTTCAGCAAGTACCCGCTGGTATGCTACGACGGACAGAAAGCGATCGTTTACTCGACAGAAGACGGACTTCCGAAGTCTGAGCGTGCCCGCGCGATGTTCGAGTTCTCTGATGGGTCGCTGGCGGTAGCGTGCACCGGAGGTGTCGTGATCATCCGCGACGATAAAGTGGAAAAGACGATCGGTGCTTCCGCCGGAATCGACAATCCGGAGATCCTGACCGTGGCGGAAGGCCGGAACGGTGATGTTCTGATCGGAACCGACGGCGATGGAATATATATCTACGGCGAAGGAGGCCTCCGTCATCTCACTGTTGAGAACGGCCTGATGTCAGATACGGTCATGAGGATCAAAAAGGATCACAGGAGGGAGCTCTACTGGATCGTTACGAGTAACTCGATCTCCTATCTTAATGAGAATTATGAAGTTTTCACGATCAAGAACTTCCCATATTCCAATAACTTCGACATCTACCAGAATAAACGGGATGAGATGTGGGTCCTGAGCAGTAACGGTATCTATATCGTTCAAACGGAGTCGATGATCCAGAATGAAGAGATCGTTCCTTTCTTCTACGGAAGAGAGAACGGCCTGGCCTGTTTTGCGACATCCAACTCGTACAGTGAACTGACCTCCGGCGGTGATCTTTATATCAGCGGATCGACCGGTGTTGTGCTCGCAAACATCGACGAAGAGAACAGAGTCGATAACGATGTCAGCATTATGGTCCCGTATCTTGAGACGGATGACAAAACGATCTATCCGAACGAAAAAGGTGAATTTATCGTCAGTGCCAAGACCAAGAAAATCACGGTCTGTGCCTACTGCCTGAACTATTCTCTGGTCGATCCGGAGCTCTCTTACAGACTTGAGGGCTTCGACCGTTCCATGAAGACGGTAAGAAGATCAGAACTCAAACCGATCGACTACACGAACCTTGCAGGAGGAGAGTACTTCTTTAAACTCCAGCTTCTGGATGTGTACGGTAATGTTCAGAAGGAACTGTCTATCCGTATCGTTAAAAAGGAAGCACTGACGGAGACCACCTGGTTCCGTGCATTCCTGATCCTCGGCTTCGTCGGACTGGTTATGCTCGCCGCATATCTTGCCGGTACCCAGAGAATGAAAAAACTCAAGGCCAAAGAGCACGAACAGAGGATCTTGATCCGTGAAATCGTTGAGGCGTTCGCGAAGGTCATCGATATGAAGGACCGTTACACGAACGGTCACTCCACACGTGTAGCTGAATATACGGCGATGCTGGCAAGAGAACTCGGATACGATGAGGAGACGGTCGAAAAATACAGAAATATCGCACTTCTCCATGATATCGGAAAAGTCGGTATCTCTTCGGAGACGCTGAACAAGCCCGGTCGTCTGACGGACGAGGAATTTAATGAGATCAAGTCGCATTCCGGTAAAGGATATGTGGTCCTCAAGGATATCAGCATCATGCCGGAACTGGCGATCGGTGCGCGTGACCACCATGAGCGTCCGGACGGACATGGATATCCGCGTGGAGTAAAAGGTGAGGACATCCCGCGAGTTGCGCAGATCATCGCCGTGGCGGATACTTTTGATGCGATGTACTCGGATCGTCCTTATAGAAAACGCATGAATTTTGAGAAGGTGATCTCGATCATCAAAGAGGTCTCCGGCACGCAGCTGACGGAGGATGTTGTTGACGCGTTCCTGCGGCTGGTCGAGAAGGGTGAATTCCGCGCGGAAGACGATCACGGCGGCGGATCGACAGAGGATATCACGAACATCCATAAGAAAGCTGATGCCGAGGCAGCCGCTGAGAAAAAGGCTGCGGAAGAAGCAGCTGAAAAGAAGGCTGAAGAGGGAGCGGCCGGGAAGAAGGATTCGGAGGAATCTTCAGAGAAGAAGCCGGAAGCCGATGACACAGCAAAAAGCGAAGAGTAAGAAGTTCTTTTGTGACGTTTTACTGATTGAAAGTCGCCTGAAATCATGCGAGAATAGGCAATGGAAAACAAATCCGGAGGGAATATGCGCCTTCCGGTGGATATAATTTGTTTGAAAAAGGAGAAAGAAAAAGATGAAGAAGATCGGATCTCTGGTACTTGTTCTGGTAATGGCCGCTTCGATGGCCGCCTGCTCGGATGCTAAGAAGGTGGAGAGTAAGTCAAGCGGAACTACAGATGGTGCGGAAGTATCAAGAAGTGCGGAGCAGACAACGGGATCGGAAGAGTCCCCGGCTGCATCTTCTGATGAAGAGACAGGTTCCGTAGATGTTACTCTGGATACCAAAGACAATTTCGTATTCAAATATGAGAATGTCGAGATCACACTCGGCACAGAGCCGACAGCTACGCTGGAAGCCCTCGATAAGATCGCTACTGCGAAGAAACTCGACGTTCCTTCCTGTGCACATGACGGCACGGATCACGTATACACATATAACAACATGGTATTGACTGTTTATCAGGCAACCGGAAGCGATACCGGATACATCTCCGGCGTTCGTCTGACATCTGACCTGATGGCTACTCCGGAAGGCCTCGAGATCGGCATGAGCACAGAAGATGCCCGCACGAAGTACGGCGATGCAGACAAGACCACCGATACCACATGGGTCTATAAGCGCGGAACATCCGAACTGATGCTTACGATCAGCGGCGAGAAGATCATCGGCATCGAGTACATGATCCCGTAAGGAGGATAGTGCTTTTGGCACATTATTACGAGGAAAATCCACAAGGGGAATCCGACCGTCGCGTCATCCAGGCGAGGATGCACGGGATGGATTTCTTCTTTTCTACCGATTCGGAGGTGTTCTCCAAGAAGTTTCTGGACTTCGGGTCCAGGACGCTTCTGGAAACTGCGATCGAAGATCTGACATCGGCGAATCGGAAGAAGGGAAAACTTCTTGATCTCGGCTGCGGCTACGGTCCGATCGGGATCATCATGAAACGCGTATTTCCATCGATGGAAGTGACCATGGTCGATATCAATTCCCGCGCGATCGAGCTCGCAAAGGAGAATGCGGCCAACAACGGGGTGAAGTTCATCGAGGTGAGAAAGTCCGATGGATGTTCAGATGTCGAAGGCCTCTACGATGTTGTCCTGACCAATCCGCCGGTACGTGCCGGAAAGCAGACGGTGTTTTCCTTCTATGACGGAGCTTACGAACATATGGCGGAGGGTGCTTTTCTGTATGTAGTTCTTCAGAAAAAACAGGGTGCGCCGTCTTCCGAGAAGTATCTGCTTGAGAAATTCGGCAACTGCGAAGTCATCGCCAAAGAGTCCGGCTACTGGATCATGAAGTCAGTCAAGTAGTGCGGTTTTTTGAGCACTAAGATCATCGCTTTTTGATTTGATTTTATCTATTACCTAGCGTACAATAAGGTTTCAAGCGCAAAGCTATTAATTCTAATGAGGTGAATACAATGGGTTCTTGTGATTCCTGTGGTTCTAAAGATTCCTGCCCGTCCGCATCTGCCGGCGGTTCCTGCGGTTCTTCCACACCTGAATCTCTCATCGCTCCTTTGCATGAGAAGTCTTCTGTTAAAAAAGTAATCGGCGTATGCAGCGGTAAGGGCGGCGTCGGTAAGTCTTTTGTGACCAGTGTACTGGCTTCCCGTCTGGCTCGTGACGGCTATCGTGTCGCGATCCTCGATGCGGACGTAACCGGTCCTTCCATCCCGAAGGCATTTGGTCTGAAGGGCCAGCTCAAGGGTGACGAAAGCGGCATCCTGCCGATGGTCTCTCATTCCGGTATCCAGATCGTTTCCGTCAATCTCGTTATGGAAAACGAAGAGGCTCCGGTCGTTTGGCG
Organism: Clostridiales bacterium; assembly: GCA_017519205.1. Classification (GTDB taxonomy): domain Bacteria; phylum Bacillota; class Clostridia; order Saccharofermentanales; family Saccharofermentanaceae; genus Scatonaster. Next base: position 10,174 of record JAFWSW010000023.1, read on the forward strand.
TGGTCCGGTCATCTCCGGTGTCGTCAAGCAGTTCTGGTCGGATGTTATCTGGGAGAACATCGATGTAATGCTGATCGATATGCCGCCGGGAACAGGTGATGTTCCGCTTACGGTATTCCAGTCGATCCCGCTCGATGGTATCTTCCTCGTATCTACTCCGCAGGATCTCGTATCCATGATCGTAAACAAGGCGAGAAACATGGCTCTGCTGATGCAGGTCAAGATCCTCGGTTTTGTCGAGAATATGAGCTACACGGTCTGCAAGCACTGCGGTGAGAAGACTCCGCTCTTCGGTGAAGAAGGCAAGGTCGGTAAGGCTGCCAAGGAGATGGGTGTTCCGCTCCTCGATAAGCTCCCGCTCGATCCGGATATCACGGCACTTGTTGACGAAGGTCACATCGAGAAAGTTCCAGGCGATATCCTTTCCGGTGCGGTCGAGTTCGTCGAGAAGATGCTCGAAGAAAAGAAGTAAGCATGGAACGGTGCATCTCCCGTAAGAATGTGATGATCAGAGTCCTGGTGTGTCTGCTGCTGATAGCAGGCATACCGGGGCTTTTTTGCGCATGCGGGAAGAAGTCGGGGGAAGACGCTGAGGCATATAAGAAGTATCTTGGTGACTACGACTATGACTACTCGATTTTTGCGATGGTCTTCGAAACGCCGGAGGGCGAGGAGGAGCCGGGTATTCTGTACCGTCAGGTGCTGGATCTGAATTCTCTTACTGCGAAGTGTCCGATGACCGTATGTTTCTTCTTCTATTCCGGCATGCACGCGGATGTGTACGGGCTCTTTGCCAGCATGGAACAGGTGGCGGAGCAGTACCATGACAAGGTGCTGATCGTGGCGATCGACGCACTGGAGGAGAAAGACCTGGCAACGGCGTACAATATCGAGGCGCTGCCGGAAGCGATCATTATCAAGGACAATAAGCAGAAGTCGCGCTTCAAGGGACAGGATAGAGGTGAGTGGACCTCTAAGGATCTGGCGGACTGGATCGTCTCCGAGGTGCAGAAATAAGAAGCGTCCACGCAATGGTATAATGAAAACAGCGCAGAGCGCATGTCATTTTGGAAAGGCGGAACGAATATGCAGTATGAATATGCTAACGGAATCGGACAGGACAGTCACCGCTTCATGCAGCCGGTCGAGGCGCAGCTGAAGTCGGCGGAGAAATGGCCGAAGCAGCTGATCCTGGCGGGCGTGGTCTTCCCGGGAGAGACCCCTATGGTGGCCAACAGTGACGGTGATGTGGTACTGCATGCGCTGACCAATGCGATCTCCGGTGTATCCGGAGTCAATATCCTCGGGACGATCGCTGATCAGATGTGTCAGCAGGGAATCACGGACAGTACCGCTTATCTGGAAAAAGCACTCTCCTTTGCTGCCGAGCTTGGATGGGAACTGACGCATGTTTCTATCACCATCGAGGCGAAGCGTCCGAAGTTCATTCCGATGATCGGGAAAATGAAGATCCGCCTGGGAGAGCTCTGCAGGATCGATCCGCAGCGTATCGGCATCACGGCGACATCGGGCGAGAATCTCTCACGTTTCGGTGAAGGCGAGGGCATCATGGTCTTTGCCAGCGTAACGATGCGAAGAGAAGAAGTGACTCGCTAATCGCGGGGATCGGAAACATCCTTCCCCCAGGGAAAGGTCATTTCCCGCTTTGAAGCATAAATTCAGCAAGAGCGGTGTCTTCGGGCGTCGTTATTTTTATGTTTCTGTAGGAACACGGGATCAGACGGACCTCGATGCCGAGAGCTTCGGCCAGCGCGGTGTCGTCTGTGGCTGTGATGTCTCGCTCCTTTGCTTCCCTGCTTACACGAAGAAGTGTCTCATAGCGGAAAGCCTGCGGCGTCTGCACTTCGTAGAGTGTGCTGCGGTCGAGTGTGTGATCGACGATCGCGGGAGCTTCTTTTCCGGAAAGAGACGGTTCCGAAGGACGGGCCATCTTGATGGTGTTCTTGCATGGCGTTGCCGCGACACAGACCTCGTAGGCGATGACTCCGGAGTAGCAGGCGGTGATGGTCTCACTGTCGATCATGCAGCGGGCGCCGTCATGGATAAATACCGGGTCAGCAGGCTGCGGGATGCGGTCCAGTCCGGCGAGGGCTTCAATACCGCAGGCAACAGAATCCTGGCGTGTGGCGCCGCCCTCGACGATCTTCTCAACGAAAGAGATCTTATATTCTTCAGCAAGATCTCTGACACGGCCGATATTCTCTTTTCCGGTGACGACTACTCCATGCAGAGTGATACCAAGCTTTTCGGAGAATTCGGAAAAAGCCAGAAGCGTCCTGGCAAGGACGGGGATACCGTTGATCTTCAGGAACTGCTTACTGTCGGAAATGCCCATGCGGGTGCCGAGTCCTGCGGCCGGGATGACCAGATACAGGTGTCTGTCGAGTTTGTCGAAAGGAACAGAAATTTTCGGGATCTTCATGTGAATTACTCCTTATGAGAAAAGTACATCGATCGCCTCGGAGAGCTTATCGACGTAGATATAGTCCATCTTTACGGGAAGTCTCGATGCGGCACTCTTGCTGGCTCCGGGGAGAACGCAGGAAGTAAATCCGAGACGGGATGCATCGGCCAGCCGCTTCTCCAGATCACTCACCGGACGAAGCTCGCCGGTCAGGCCTACCTCGCCGATCACCATGGTGTTCTCGCGGAGTGCTTTTCCCGATACCGAAGAGAAAACGGCGCAGAGAACAGCCAGATCGCAGGCGGTCTCGTCGATGCGCATGCCGCCGACGACATTGATATAGGCGTCCATATTCGAGATACCGACCTTGCACTTACTCTCGAGCACGGCCAGCAGCATAGAGACGCGGCCCTTATCGAGGCCCTGCGTCATGCGCTGGGGATTGGCATACGAAGACGGCGACATGAGCGCCTGGATCTCCAGGAGAACAGCTCGCGAGCCTTCGACTACGGAAGTGATCACGGAACCCGGTGCCATGTGCGGGCGGCCGGAAAGAAGAAGCGCGGAGGCGTTCTCGACGCCCATCAGTCCCTTCTGGGTCATCTCAAAGAAAGCGAGTTCACCGGTTGAGCCAAAGCGGTTCTTGGTGGCGCGGAGCATACGGAGAGAGGAGGAACCGTCTCCCTCGAAATACAGGACGGTATCGACCATGTGCTCGATAATGCGCGGACCGGCGATCGCTCCGTCCTTCGTAACGTGACCGACCAGAACGATCGGGACATTCAGGGACTTGGCGATGCGGAGAAGTCCTGCAGTGACTTCGCGGGTCTGGGATACGGATCCCGGTGCGGAGGAGATCTCCTCGCTGTAGAGAGTCTGGATCGAGTCGATGATACAGAGCCCCGGATGGCGCTCGGAAATGAGCTCGGAAATATGCTCGAAAGATGTCTGCGAGCAGAGCACGATGCTGTCTCTCTTGATGCCGAGACGGTCGGCACGCATGCGGATCTGGGACTTGGATTCCTCGCCGCTGACGTAGAGGATCTCGCCGTCGGTCTTTACGGCGCCGCTGACCTGCATGAGAAGCGTAGACTTACCGATTCCCGGGTCGCCGCCGACCAGGGTCATGGAGCCCTCGACAAATCCGCCGCCGAGAATGCGGTCGAGTTCAGAGATGCCGGAGGAGAAGCGCGGCTCGGTCTCCTTGGAGACCTCGGAGAGTTTACTTACGCCCCGCTCGGCGATCCAGCCGGCACGAAGAGCAGGCTTGGCATCCGAGGGGATCGAGGCGGTCTCCTTGACCTCGTCAAAGGTGTTATATTGCTGACAGGACGGGCACTTGCCCATCCAGCCGGATGTCTCGTAGCCGCAGCTGCGGCATACGAACTGGGATTTTTTCTTTGCCATAAGGACTCCTTGCTTGTAAGGCGTGCCCGACAAAAGCCGTAAAGAGGCGCGCCTGATACTCATAATCATACCACCTGACTATTTCTTTTTTAATAGAAATTGAGTAAAATACATAAGATTGTTATGGAATAAAAGGAAGTAGTTTTACATGGACCGTTCGTGGATCAACCACTATGATAAGGAGATGACCGGAGCGCCGGAATCTCTGGATATGACGATGTATGAGGTTCTGGTGAGGACGGCAAAAACGTTCCCGGACAGAACAGGCGTAGCCTTCGAGGGCACGCATATCACTTACTCGGAACTTCTTGATGAAGTCGATTCTTTCGCAGATGCCCTTGCCGATTGTAATATTGGAGTCGGAACAGTAGTAACAGTATGTCTTCCGAACATTCCTCAGGCCGTAGTTTCGGTATATGCGATCAATAAACTCGGTGCCATCGGAAACATGGTACATCCGAAGACTCCGCCAAAGGAACTCCGATCCTGCATGGAGCGCACGAACAGCGAATGTCTTCTTATCCTCGATGCATTTGTAGAAAAGAACCGCGAGATGCTCGAAGATCTCGAGCCGGGCCTGGTGATCGCATGCTCGATCACGGACTATCTCTCCCTTCCGAAGTCGATCGGCTTTCGTCTTACCAAGGGAAGAAAGATCGCGAAGATCCCGTCCGGATCTTTCTATATCACGTATAAGGAACTGATCCGCCACGGAGACTTTATCAGAAGCGGCAAGCTCGAAGACGAATATGACTGGGCGAGTCCTTTTGGAGATGAAGTAAAAAAAGAAGACGAACCGTATATCCGTCCGTTCGAGCCGGATGATCCTGCCCTGTATCTCCATAGTGGAGGAACGACGGGATCCTCGAAGGTGATCCAGATCTCCTCGAATAATATGAATTATCTGGCAAGCATGGGCCCGCAGATCATGCGCTACCCGGATCCTTTCAAAAATCCGAAGGATCACCCGGAACTGACGATGGTGGCGATCCTGCCTCTGTTCCACGGATTCGGTATCTGCATGTGTATGCACTGCATGGTCATCAGTGCGGTCAACATACTCCTGATCCCGCTCTTCAGCCCGGATAACTTGGCGAAGGCCATCAAGAAGGAAAAGCCGAATCTGATCGCCGCAGTGCCGACACTTTATGAAGGCATGATGAAGAGCGATAAGTTGAAGAAGATGAACCTCAGCTTCCTCCGTGACTGCTACTGCGGCGGAGATACGCTGTCCCCGGATCTGAAAAGAAGATTTGAAGAATTCGTTCATGAGCGTGGCTCGAAGCTGTCCCTTCGTGAAGGCTTCGGATTAACGGAGACGGTCACGGTATGTGCGGTAAACCCGTATGAGGAGTGCCGCGACGGATCTGTCGGACTTCCTCTCCCGGGGATCGATATGATGATCGCCCGCATGGGAACAGACGAGGAGATGCCGATCGGCGAAAAGGGCGAGATCTGTGTAACAGGTCCTACTGTGATGCTCGGTTATCTCAATGATCCCGAGGCAACTGCCGTAGCGATCCATACGCATGCAGACGGCCGTCGCTGGGTACATACCGGCGATCTCGGTCATCGTGACGAAGACGGATATTTCTACTTTGACCAGCGCATCAAGAGGATCATCAAGGTGTCCGGTGTGCCGGTATTCCCGACAGAGATCGAGAAGACCATGATGGAACATCCGGATGTGGAAGTGGCCTGTGCTGTTGCGGTCCCGCACCCTTACAGGATCCACGTGGTAAAAGCTTATGTTGTCCTGAAGGACCACACTACGGAAGGTGCTTCCTGTGACAAAGTGAAGGAAGAACTGCAGGACCTCTGTAAGAAGTCGCTGATACCGTACGCATGTCCGGTGGACTACGAATTCAGAACTGATCTTCCGAAAACAAAGGTCGGAAAAGTGGATTTCCGTGCACTTATGGACGAACCCCAAAAGGAGGAATCTGCCGGAGATGAATAAACGGCACATCCGCCATGTGATGCGGACCGAATGGCGCAAGACGAAGAAAACGCCGGCGCAGCTCATTATGATGCTGGTCGTCCCGGTCGTTGCTGTGCTGTTCCTTTCCTGGAGCATGTGCTATGTGCGTACCATGGTAAATAACTACCATGCCTCCGTTTTCCTTCCTGATGAAGAAACGACCGAAAAGGTCGACTCCTATTTCAGCGAATTCTATCTGTTTTTCGATTTCCGGTGCGGCACCAGAGAAGATGCGGAGAACCTGGTCCACGAGGGTAAGTCGGACTGTGCGCTTGTCGTAAATGATGACGAGATCCGTATCCTCTATGATTCCTCCATGCTTACTTCTTCGATGGCACTGAAGGATGCGTCCGACTGTGCCGATGATCTCGTGCTCTTTCTCGAAGGACAGGAATATATGGAAGAGGCGTATTCCCTTTATCCCGAAACGGAAATGGTCGATCTGTCCACAGATACGGAGAGGCTTGTCAATCATTTCGATACGATGGCCAGCCTGATCGGCATGATCCTTTTCCTCATGATGGGCAGCAATGCGATGACGATCTCCTCAAGATCCATCACCGGTGAAAAAGAACGCCAGACCTTTGATTCCCTAGTGCTCTGCCCGGCCAGCCTCAGAAAGATCATCTTCGGAAAAGAACTGGTTATGTTGATCGAGGTCTTCGTGTCCGGTCTGGTGGGCATTCTCGCGGCAGTAGCCGGAATGGCGGTCTGGTATCCGAAGGAGTTTGGCCTTATGACGGAGGCGGCGTCGAAGGATCCCCGATGGATCGCAGCGATCCTGCTTATGCTTCTGATGGTCACTATCCTGATCACGGGTGTCTTCAGTATCATCAGCAGTGCTTTTTCCCAGGCGAAAAAAGCGTCGCTGTTCTCCTCTGCCGGTATGGTCATCATCTCTATAGCGGCGATGCTTCCGACATTTATCGAGTCGAAGATCGTGGAGTGTATCCCGGTCGCGAACTGGTCACCTGTCATCAAGCACCTTTGTAAAAACGAGGCGGTGGGTATGCCTTTGCTTATCTCACTGGCGATATCGGTATTATTAGGCAGCGCATGCATGATCCTGTCTTCGGGATTATGGGAAAGGACTTCCGAATGATTACTATCGAGCATCTGAAAAAGACATTTAAGAAAAATAAGGTAGAGGCCGTCAAGGACGTATCTCTCGAGATCCGTGACGGCGAGATATTCGCGCTCCTCGGACCGAACGGCGCCGGTAAAACGACGACGATGCGTATGCTGAGTACGCTTCTTGAGCCGACAGCGGGTACGATCCTTTACGATGGAAAACCGCTCGAACAGGAGAGCGAGAGCATCCGCAGACGTATTGCCTTCCTTACGAACGAGATCCGTCTGGACGGACAGTTCACGCCGGATGAACTGGCGGACTACTATGGCGGTCTTTACGAGATGGATGAAGAGACCATCCACAGGAACAGGGAGCAGCTCTTCAATTATTTCGGTATCAGTGAATTCAGGGACAGAAGGTATGAGACATTCTCTACCGGTATGAAGCAGAAGACATCGCTGGCGATCTGTCTTCTCCATAACCCGGATACGGTCATCTTCGATGAGCCGACAAACGGACTGGATATCCTGACCCAGCATCTGATCGAGGACTGTCTTCTCCGTATGAAGGCGGAAGGAAAGTGTATCATCCTCTCGACCCATATCCTCGATCTGGTAGCTCGTCTGGCGGATCGGGTAGGGATCATCGTCGACGGAAGATCCGTGTTCTGCGGAACGGTTCCGGAACTGCCCGAGAGCCAGGGAGTCAAGACGGTAGAGGAAGCTTTTATCAAGCTGTATAAGGAAAACCACGAAGAAAAGGCCATCATCGGCAAACGCGGAAAAGAGTAACGAAAGGCGGACGAAATAGCGATGAGCGGACTGGGAAAAGTATTCCACCACGAGATGCGGAAGATCCTGAAAGAAAAGGCGATTCTCTTCGGGTTCCTCATTCTGCCCATTATTACGCTGTTCATCACTGTCGGCATATCTCTTCTTCAGCCGAAGACCGAGCAGAGCAAGGCGACATCGTATGTCATGTACTTCTACGGGATCGACATGGAGAAGACCAACATCGGATCGATCGATGATAAGCAGATCTGGATCGAAAAGGTCGAAGAAGCTCCGGAGCAGTTTATTCATTCGGAAAAGTTCCATAACTGCGATGTCCTGGTGGATTTCTCGGATATCGAGCATGTGGTCATCTACTATCACGAGAGCGATTCGATCTCCAATTACATGAAAATGAGTGCGGAGTCCTTCGTCCGCGACAGCTTCGACCAGGTATATAAAACGAAGCATGCGCATCTCCTGTTCAGGACCGTCGAGGTGGAGGATATCACGCTGAAAGATAACAATAACCGCATGATCGCCATGCTGCTCCCGTATATGCTTATTCTTCCGCTGACGGCGAATATCGCAAACTTCGCGGGAGATACCGTTGCCGGTGATAAGCAGAGAGGAACATTCTATCAGGTCATGTTATCTCCGGTGCCGCCGATCAGCCTGATCATGGGTAAGATCCTCTCGGTCAGCCTGATCAGTCTCTTCAGCAGTGGAATGTATATCGGCATCGATGTGCTGGGAAGTAAGATATGTAAGGCGATGGACACGAAGGACGTTTTCGGGTTCGCCGATGTTACTGTCACGATGAATCAGGTACTTCTGATCCTTCTTTACGCAGTGCTCCTTTGTTATCTGTTCTCGAATCTGGGTGTCCTGATCTCACTGTTCTGTAAGGATGCCGCACAGGCGCAGACGGCCCAGCTTCCGGTCACGCTCGGATGTACGCTGGCCTCCATGATGTCGATGTTCCGTCTCGGCACATCGCCCTCATCCCACTACCTGATTCCAGTATATAACATCTGCCTGATCTTCCAGGATCTTCTGAACGGCAGAGCCAAGATGGAGAATATGCTGATGGTCGCGCTCTCACTTCTGATCATGGCGGTTCTGGTCATGGTGATCACTCTCCTGAGCTATAAAAGTGAGAAGGTCCGCGCTTAAAAACCGCCGAAAATGCTTCCTTTGCAGGAATAAGAGATCGGTCACACAGGGTTTTAACGGTTTTACTTTACCCCCGATTTGTGCTTAAATATCCTTTAGAATGGAAGGAGAAGAAACTCATGAAAGCGATTGTCAGAAGAAAACTCAGATTGTTAGGATGTATCGTTCTTTCCACAGCACTTCTGCTCAGTGCCTGCAAACCGGCAAGTAAGCAGGGAAGAAAGAAGATCACGAGAAAAACGACGGAAGAGACCACGGAAACGACAGAAGTTCCGACAGATACTACGGATACTCAGGTTCCGACAGATACGACTTCCTCCGGTCCGAAAAAATATACCGGTGCGGAAGCTTCTAAGAAACTGCACGAACTCGATGAAGAGATCTTCAAAGAGGGGAAGACAGACATCATTTCCATGGTGTTTGATGTTGAAGATCCGGAAAAACTCGGTATGGAATGGCCGGAGGCAGGTATTAATCCATGGTCCCCGGATGATGAAGGAAAAGCACATGAGTTTAATCTTCATGTGATCGAGACTCTGAATGATATTGACTGGGATTCTCTCGAACTGGAGGACCAGATCCTCTATGATACGATGCTCCGTGACTATCAGCTGTCCGAGGAAATGTACGGGATGGATTACTACACCAGTTCCCTGAACAGTCTGACCGGTGAGAATATGGAGCTGCCGATCGTTTTCGCGACGATGGGCTTTGATGATCAGGCGGATGTCGAGCGCTACCTTACGATGCTTAACGATGTCAAGCCGTATTACGAGTCGGTCTTCGAGTACGAGAAACTGCGTGCCGAGCAGGGCAAGTCCCGTCCGGACGAGATCCTGGATGATCTGATCAAATCACTGAAGACGATCTATGAAAACCACGATGGAAACTATATGTACACCACCTTTGATGAGCGTATCAACGCGATGGACCTGGATGATGCGACGAAGAAGGATCTGATCGCAAGGAATAAGGAGATCCTCGACAATTCCTTCTTCCCGGCATATGAAGAGCTGGCGAAGAACATGGAGACGCTCCGCGGTACTGCGAAGACTTCCGGTAAGCTCTGCGAGATGGATGGCGGAAAGGAATTCTACGAGAAGTACTTCCAGCTCCGTTCCGGAACCAACCTCACGATCGCGGAGGCCAAGAAACAGCTCGAAGATATCGTGCAGCAGGAATATATGGATTTCTATGCTAAACTGTACCAGCTCTCCCCGGAACAGATGAACCAGGTGATGGAAGGAACAACCAATATCACGACGGGTTCTTTTGAATCGGACATTGAGTTCTGTAAAGAAGCCATCAAGACTGACTTCCCGGATATCGGAGATGTAAAGTACACCGTATATCATGTTCCGAAGGAACTGTCCGAGAACCTCTCACCGGCGGCGTATATGACCACTCCGGTCGATGACTTCAATAAGAACGTTCTTATGATCAACGAATACAGTGACGGACTCGGCGATATGCTGACAACGGTGGCCCACGAGGCTTTCCCGGGACATCTGTTCGAGGCTGTTTATCACATGCAGAACATGAAGAGTTACTATCAGAAGGGCGGCACTACAGCGTATAAAGAGGGCTGGTCCACCTATTCCGAGAACTACATCATGAAACTGACAACAGACTTCGACATCGATGTCTATAACTGCATGAATGTATATATGGAACTTCTGAACTATCACATGCAGGCATATATCGATATCTGCGTGCATTACGACGGATGGAGCAGAGATGATGTGGTGAAGTACGCAAATACCTACTTCCCGGGTGCCGGCGAAGAGGTGGCGGGATTCTTCTATAACCGTGTTCTTGAGATCCCGTGCTATGTCACACCGTACTGCTTCGGTAATCTGAACTGCACAAAGATCATCGAGGATGCATTCGCCCAGTATGGTTCCCAGTACTCGGCAAGTGAGATCCATGCCGCATATCTCGACATGGGTCCGGGTTCCTTCGACATTCTGGCGAAGTACATGCCGCAGTTTGTCGAGAAGCAGCACTAATACTAAAAACATCGGCACAGGAGTGAGATAGTATGGAATGGCTGAAGAATAATGCCGGAACGATCGTTATCTCCATACTCCTTGCTGCCATAGTGATCCTGGTCATTGTGAAAATGATCCGCGATAAAAAGAAGGGAAAATCTTCCTGCGGATGCGGGTGTTCCGGATGTGCGATGCGGGACACCTGCCATACTTCATCCCGCAAGGAAAGAAATGATACATGAGAAGAACGTGTAAATTTGTCAAAGCATTCGCCGTGCTCACTTCGGGAGTTCTCTTGAGTGCGCCGCTCTGTGCGTGCAGCAAGACCCTGAATAAGGAAAACATCGCGAAACCGCCGGTGGCAACGACCGATGAGAACGGAAACAGAGACCCGGGTGGAGATTGGGGCGGAAAGAATACTGAACCGACCACGGCCGCGGCGAAGACCTTCCGTGACTATGACATGGGACTGTTTATCGGTGCGTCCGATCTTCTCAGTGCGTACTATGCTTTTGACGATCCGAAGAATTATTACTCGGATTGGCCGACGGTCGGACTGATGTTTCCTGATGTGACCGAC
>JAFWSW010000216.1 GCA_017519205.1 Clostridiales bacterium
ATCTGTTCGAACGTCAACCACTAAACTTAAATAAGCCAATGAGCATTATCAAACAACGAAGGTGCCTCTCGAGGATTCATCGATCCTGGTGATCCTTCTTGCAATCGACATCGCATTGATAGTCATCGGTGTTTTCATTTATCAGATCAGAGCAAGCTCTGAGCGCGGTGATTCAGAAAAAACCCGAAAACTCTATTACATGTTAGCTGCTTTCGTTTTGCTTTCCGCAGTAGCGATCTTCGGCATATTCTACTATTTTCTGAACAAGTCGCGTATCGTGTAACGGGGGGATATGTATGGGAACCTGGAGCGCAAGCATAACCGGAAACGATACCGCACTCGAAAGGATTCAAAATGGATAATACCTGTGATAAAGAACATATAAGTTGTTGGACTCACTTTTATATTAGAAGTGTTGGAGATTATTCTTCTGAAAAAGGATATGTCAGCAAAAAAGAGAACACTTTCGATTCCGAGGGCAATCTGATAGAGATCGGTTCCTGGGATAAACCGTATGAGGAGAAAGATCTGAAATGAGCATTTTTGATGACGTAAATAAATGGGAGAAAGAGGAAGGTGCAAGTACACATACAAGAAGCTGATAGACGAAATCAGCGGATACGGTTTAAAATACATCGAAAAGGATCTACAGGGGATCCATTTTGAGAAAGTATACAGCCCGTATTACCAGCAAAAGGGCGGGGTCACATTCGACGGTCTTGAACGCGGCAAGTTACTGGTGTTTGAGAAATAAGATTGAAAACCGTGCTAGTAAGACACATAACGGTTAGATGAGTGATAATATGAATGACAAAAAGCGTATCAAAATCTGTATATTCATTTCGGTTTTTATTCTGGCCGCGATTGTGGTTACACATTTCTGTCTCGGCCATTATCTGAGGACTGCTCATCTTATTAATTCGAAATTTGCATATTATTCTGGTCTTATACTGCCTGAGCCCATGCCGATCGAAGAAGCAAAGGAAAAGTATCCGAAAGCTTTTGAACCCGCTGGTTATAATCGTGGGAAGAGACCATTAAAAGAAACGGATGCCCGGAAAGTCCTGATAGCGGCTGATATTGTGTTGGCAGGTACAGGCATTTTCATTATCCTGTTCTACTTAAGTTTCACGACACCGAATCCCAGCCGAACTAGAGTATTGTTGGGCATGTTTATTGTTTACATAGCAGTTGCCGTGAGCCTGTTCTTCTTCATATATATGCACTTTGCCAATCTGACATATACTGAGATGGGAGAAGGACCTGAAATAGCATATCTATCGCTGGGGGACGATTTTTGATAGAACGCTTACTTCAAAAGTCCGCCGTGGAACACGCACTCATACACTTTGACAGTGCCCTGATAGATCTCTTCGTATCCCTGAAACCAGGTAAAATCACCGGTCACCTTGCATCTGTATGTATATTCGCCGGACTGGTACAGTTCCGGTCCGCGATAAGGCATATTCACATCTGCTGCACGCAGTGCTTCCTTTAGGAAATTCCCGCTGAAACCATCCGCTAAAACACGGCCCATATAGTTCATCGCATACACCGCCACACCATCTTTCCAGACGGCTTCTTCCCCGGCAAATTCTTCGCCGCCGACATAGGTATCGTGGTACATGTACTTCCCGTTTTCATATCTGAAATCGTGAGAATCAGGTCTTGTCGCATCCACCTCATTCATAAAAGCCGCATAGGTATTCACATTTGCGTCCAGTCGGAATGCGATCAGTTCATCGAGATCCGTATCCGGCTGCGCCTTGATATTGACTGCGCAATTCTGGTCCTTCACCAAATAATCTACGCTCACATTCATGAGCTCGCTAATGGAAATGAGGTTGGAAATATCCGGGTAGATCTGCCCCGATTCCCACTTCGCCACGGCCTGCCTTGAAACACCAAGCTTCTCCGCAAGCGCCTCCTGTGTGAATCCTTTATTCTTTCTCAGTATCTGCAGTTTTTCAGAAAATATCATGAAGATCACCTCCTGAAACTAATGTACAAAACAGACGCTGTCTCATCCATCAATCCTCAGTTGCCATTTTGCTACTTTCATTATACAAAACAAAATCCCATCAGCTTCTCTTCCAGGTCATTTTATACTTCAGCACCTTCTTGGGACATGTATCGATACAGGCACCGCACTGGATACATTCCGTACACTTTGAAGTCTTCTCTTCAGATACCATCTTCTTTACATCTAAGCCCATCGGACAGGACTTGTTGCACTTTCCACATGCGATACACGCATCTTTATCTGCTTCAATATGAAGTTGCGGAAGATGCAAAAGTCTTCCCAGTGAGCTTCCGATTACCATGAACGGAGCCATCCAGCAGATATAGTGGCAGGTAGCTCTGCGTCCATGAATAAGAGCAGGTAACACAAGAAGCATCAGGACACCATAGTACATGATGTAGTTGTGAATTTCGGTTATCGAAATTCCATGATCTGTCATGTAAAAAGGATTGATCGTCAGATCATTCTTTCCCATGATGAATGTCGCAATGATGGCGATGATCCATACTGTCCAGATGACATACTTTATTCTGTTTCTCCACCCTTGTTTCGCAGGATTCGGATTACCCGCAAAAAGGCATTCCTGAAGCCCTCCGGCCGGACAGAGATATCCACACCAGACCCGCCCGAAAAACATGGAAAGAACGAGCATAAGCATAAACACAATAAAGCTTCCGTTCATGATATGCTCGGAGGCTCCCTGGATAATCAGGTATGGAGAGAAATACCATATTATGACCGGGAACAACAGAAAAGAGATCAGCAAAACTGTTTTTCTAACTCTCTGTCTCATCTATTTCCATCACCCTTTTTCCCAGCATTTTCTTTGCTTTGGCGCACCATTTCAGATACGCCTCATATGTTTCAATCCCGAAGGAAACCGTAAGCGAATAATAAACATGATCCTCTGTATCCGGTGCTTTTTCCAGTGTTTCACTATATGTCTTCAGAAGCTTTAGATCCTTCTTGATCTGCTCCTCGAATACCTCGATGTTACGAAGTGAAACTTCCCGGCTGTCCGCACCGCTGAAAAACAGTTTCAGAAGCGTTTCGTATTTAAGCTCATTACTTACCTGTTCTTCTCTAAGCCAATCCTTAAGTGCAGCCTTCCCACTCTTTGTAATATGATAAGTGATCTTATCGCGCCCGCCAACAGCGAGTTCTCTTTTCGTAATCAGACCCTGATTCTCCATATCCTTCAAAGCCGGATATATATTTCCGAAGCTGCCCTTCCAGAAAAAACTGATGGCGCCATCTATGCGTTTTTTAATGTCGTAACCAGTTAGATCCTCATGATTGAGAAGGCCCAGAATTACCATATCGATCTTTCTTTCACGTGCCATGTCTGTCTCCTCGCATATATCTATTTGATATATCTGTTTGATACATCATAGCACGCAGTGGGATCTAAATCAAGCTAATTCCTGGTTCATTTTTGAAAAACACAGTTGTACCGGACGGCAGCTCCATCCGGGTACTCAATCACAACTTTTTCCGCTTCAAAACCACTGTTCCGGTAGAATCCGATCGCATCGTCATCTGTCTGCGCCGTGATTCTCTTAAGGTGTTCTATTTCCATCACCTGATAAACCATATCTTTTCCGATGCCCTTTTTCCGCTGGTCCATTTTCACCGCGATACCCAGGATCTCTGCTTCGAAACCATCTTCTTTCAGAACCAGAATACCGTCCTTATCGCCTTCAGTTTCGCACACGAAGATCTTCACAGACGGATCCGAAAAATACTCCTCCATCTGCGCAACGAAATCTTCATATTTCGGCTGATACATACAGGGCGCATAGATCGAAAACGCCTCCTCAGACGTCAGCCAATTCTTATCCAGACAAAGTACTGTTAACATCATTTTGTTTTCTTTTTCTTCGGCTCCGGAAGCTCCCCATACATCGCTTCAAAGAGTTCTTTCAGGAACTCCCTGTTCTCGACATCATCCACCTGGATCATCTCTTTGGCACCCTCGTAAGGGATCTCCATATCCGCGTCAGGCATCAGTGCTTTTGCCGAAGCAGTAGGTTTTACAAGGAAACGGTCATCGTAGATCCCGCCGATCACTTTACCGCGGAAGTAGATAATGTATTCACTCATCATTGCGCGGTAACTCACATCGTCCAGTTCCGACAACTGCTCCATGATAAACTCCAGATACTCTTTACTTGATGCCATATACTATCTCCTCGCGATTACATGTTCTTCAGCGTTTCTTTCTCCATCTCGATGATGTAGATCATACGGTCGATCGCACAGATGCTCGAGTACGGTGCTTTTGCAGCAATAAGCTTCTCTTTGTTTGCTTTGGTTCCCGCTTCGTATTCATCCAGAAGCGCCTGTCGTTTCTTCTTCTCTTCCGCGAGTTCTTTCTTACTCAGAACATCCGCGAAGATCACCGCCAGGCAGAACCAGACGGAGTCATAATCGACTCTCTCGAAGAGCTCACAGATGGACTTCTTCAGTTCTTTTCTTCCCTTATCCGTGATACAGTAAACAGCCTTATTCTCGGCCTCCCCCGTGTCCTCGATATAGCCCTTCTTCTGAAGGCGGATACATGTCTCATAGAGTGTGGTCGCACCGATGGGAAGCCAGTATTTCATATTCATCTGGTCGACGACTTTCAGAATGTCATACGCATTCTTCTCGCCTCGGGTCAGTATCCCCATGATCACGATCGATGTTTTCGACAGCATTTGTTTTTCTCCTAACTTTCCGGTAAAGGAACCATCCTAAGATCAAGAGCCAGATGATCAGTGCGAACACGAAGGATTCCACGTTCTTGATCCCCTCTCCTGCTTCTGAAGATATTATAACATCCCACAGCGCGCCGACTCCCCAGAAGAACGGGAAGATGATCAGCATATTTCGGGTGATATAGAACACGGAGCAGTACATCAGTCCCACCAGGAACAGATGCAGGAACTCCGGCTGGAATCCCGCGTGGTGAAACGAGTAAAAAGCACTGGTCAGAAGGATCGCCGGGATAATACCAAATGCTTTTTCGAAGCTCATTCTCAGGAACCCATAGATAAACAGCATCTCGAAGATTCCTGCCGTCAGAATATACATCGCCGCATACATATTCGAGATACTCAGAAACACAGTCTCTTCCGGGATCCCGTCCTTTATAAATATTCCGGCAAGTCCGGCCGCAAGAAGGACATCCAGCACCAGGCTCAGCTTCAGTTTTCTTTTCGAAAACCCGATATCCGAAAGGATCTCTTTCCCCTTTTTTTCCACAAACAACGACACGAAAACGATCCCCAGACCGAAGATCATGAGGACATCCCGAATCAGAAACGACATGATCGTATCCGAAGCAGAATCGCCGGAAAATGGAAGCATAAGAAGACTCAGCGCGATCATTACGATTCCTGCGATACCCGCAATCAAAGTATCTTTCGACAGTTTCCACTTAAACAGTTCTTTCACTCCAATATTCTCCCCAAAACATATTTACTACGTATGCGTAGCATGCTGTCAAGAATATACCACGTATACGTAGTAATGTAAATACCCCTTTCGCACAGAAAAAATCCCGACCATCTTTTCAGACGATCGGGATCTTTGGTTTCGTGACTTTTTTAGTCGTGGAATCAGCAGTAATTTGCATCACCGAGATCGAAGGAATCAATCTCCTCTTCGTCACCTGTGAATTTAACACTGGCATAGAAAATACCATCAGGGGAGAAGAAGTTTGCTAAGGCATCCATGTCTCCATCCGCGTTCATCTCGTCGTATGCATTGTCGAAATCCGCTTCACTGTCATAATCAGAACGATCCGCGAGTTTAAGGACCTCCGCCGGAGTATACGATACGGCTTCGCCATCTTCATCCTTTGCAATATAAGCTGCTTTTGCACCTACCTTGAATTCTTCGACCCAAAGGTAAAAATCTTCATAATCAGAAACATAACCATTTGAAAAGTTTACGTCCATAGTCTGCTCTCCTAAAGAATAAGTAAGATCTTCAATCTTCCACTGGATGATACAGTATGAATCTTGCTTTATTCAACTGTTTTCAAGAGCATCCTCGAATTTTGGGTAAGTTATTTATTAATTATGTGAGTTCTGATAAAAAAGCACATGGCATGTTTCCGAATCAGATATAGGACATGTCGTTGATATGTCTTACCCGGTGCTTGCCGTCATCGCCGACGATCATGTGGGAGACACCTCCGGCCGGGCCATGGATATCGACATCGTAGAAGGCTTCGACCGGAAGCCCCAGATACATGAGATTCCACTGGCTCAGAAGATCCCCGTGGGATACGATGATGATATTCTCGTCTTCACTCGCCATCACTTCTTCGTAGAAAGGCAGGAGCCGGTTCCAGCATTCGCGGCGGCTTTCTCCGTCGGAAAAGAGACAATCGTCGACGGTTTTTTCAGGCGTCTCGATATTCTCGCGGAGCCACTGCACGGATTTCCCGCAGCACTTCCCGAGATTTCTCTCGCGTAATTCTTTTCGAAGAAGGATCTCGACACCTAGGTACTTCGCGATCTCATCCGCAGTTTGTTTCGCTCGCTTGAGGTCGGAAGAATACATGACCACCTTTTTACCGGAGAGCTCTTCTTTCAGTTTCTTTCCGATGCGATCCGCCTGCTCTTTTCCATGCTCGGTCAGATCCCAATCCGTCCATGAACCGACCATCCCGTTCGTGTGATGAACAGACTGTGTATGCTGTACCGTAATGATATGTTTCATGATCTGCACCTCTCCTTTACTTCTCTACCCAGTAGACTGCGTACTCTGTCTCAGGGACAAACCCGTGCCCGATTGCCATCTTCGATGACATCGGATTCTGCGCATCCCAGTGCACCGTCAGGCCCCTATTAAAACTCTGTCGTATCATCTCGGAAACACAGTGGTCGGCAAGTCCCTTTCCCCTGTGTTCCGGTTCCGTATAAACATCTAATTCCACGTGATCTCCGAGTGTCAGAAAACTCGAAGAAGCAGACACGACCTGCCCCTCAAAAAGCATGACCGCACCTACTGCTCTTTCAGAAAAGTCCTGGTAATCCTTATATCCGCGCCCGTGGTCGAACGGGTGCTTTTCGAATATCTCTTCGGTAAAAGCACTGATCCGGTATCCTTCCGGAAGCGCCTTCAATTTCTTTTCCGACGCAGCAAAAAGCGGCTTCATGAGTTCTCTTCGGAGGACAAACTTCACCGGCATCTTCCGGATGTACTCTGCCCACTCGGAACTCATGCAGACGAGCCGCGAGTTATAGATCAGATCCAGGTTCTCCGAGATATACTTCTCGTCCGGTTTCCCGCACAGATACGTAAACACCGTCTTATAGATGCAGCCACCGTCATACGAATAGACCGACCCGATTCTGCCTTCCTTACACGCAGTAAGGATAAGCGGCTCTACCGAGAGGACCCCGCTCCCTTCTTTATTCCAAACCTCATAAATATCCTGTGTTTCCATATCTTTATCTTACCATGTTATGCGGATGAAAATGCGAATTTAGATCACCGGTATACATCGATCCCCATTTCCTGAAACTTTTTCCGCATAAAGGAAAAGGGAGGTCTCCCTCCCCGTTTCCTTTGTCAGAATTGACCCTTACTTCTTCTTGATTGGGATCCACAGCTCGCAGAATACATCCGGACGTGTTCCGTCGAAGTAGAGCTCGTAGTCCGTCTGTTCCGAGGCCTCGTAGCCCATCTGCGGCAGGAACTCCTTATAGAACTTCACCCAGGTCTTTGCGATGCAGTCGCCGTCTTCACCTACGCAGTCAAAGACGACATATGTGCCGGGAGTAACGTCCCAGATGCGGAAGCCTTTCTTTTCGAGATCCGCCTGATCGAAGTCTTTCGTGTCCTCGTCGATGATGATGCCGATGCCGTACTCGAAGGTGTCCTTACCTTCTGTCGTCGGGCTGCAAAGACCGTAGAGATCGCGCTTTCCATCTTCTCTGAGCATCCAGATCGGAGAAAGCATCTGATTGCTGTTGACCTCGCCCCAGAAGTCCGCCACATCGTGGTTGGCTTCGTCGTTGATGATCGCGTTACTGAACTCTCTTACCAGTGCGATAAACTTCTTTTCTTTTGTCTGAACAATACGGTAATCCATACTCTTACCACCTTTCACAGATAATGTAATCGTAAGCGGATTAAAGAGCGCCAGCTTTACGGCTTCTTCTCTGGCTGTCTTCGGTGCGACACCGTGAAACCTGGTGAATGCTTTGGTAAAGCTTTCAGGCGTTTCGTAGCCGTACTTTAGAGCCAGATCCGTGATCTTCGCATCGGTCTCCACAAGTTCTTTTCCCGCCAGAGACAATCGGCGGTTTCGGATGTACGCATTGGCGGTCATGCCCGTCACGAAACTGAAAGCCCTGTGAAACTCGTAGCTCGACGTGTGCACCTGCTTCGCTACGTCTTCATAGTTGATCTCCTCGAGTAGATGATCTTCCATGTACGTGATGGCTGTCTGTAATGCTTCGATCCATTCCATGCTATTTCCTCCTGTGCAGAAACCTAAGCGTCTTTCCTCCTGCTTACACGTCCATTATGGACGAGATCTGGAAAGGCTACATTTCCCCGTTTGCGAAGATTTGTCAGGTGGTCGTTCATTCGCTTCTTTACGACTTCAGATGATCCGTTCCAGCGCTTCAGGAAGACTTCCGATGCTTTCCACGCCCTCCGGTACGGCCTTTCCAAAGCGGTTCAGCCACAGCGTCCGTATACCGAGTGCCGAAGCTCCCTTCACGTCACTACTGATCGAATCGCCGATATGGATCACTTCCTCCGGCTTGAATCCCGTTTCTTTTAGCGCCAGCTCGAAAAGCTCCCGCCGCGGCTTATATGCTTTCGCATCTTCCGAGGTAAAAACACCCGCCGGTGTTAAGCCATGAAAACGGATCGCTTCCTGTATATCTGTCGTATCGATGTTGGATACGATGTAAATGGGCAGAGTGCTTTTCGAGAAGAACTCTTTTGAATCAGGAAAGATCTCCGGGTTCACCCAGTTCCTAAATAGCATCGCGCTGAGTTCTTCCGCATCTGCTGTCGACTGAAACTTCTCCAGCGTGTGTGCGATGGACTTCATTTCCAGGGCCCTCTGCGTCTCAAACGTCTCGCCATATGAATTCTGGAAAAGGTTCTGGAAATCTCTCCACCAGAAGGAATCGATCTCAGAGGGATCCGGCGCATTCCCGGTCGATTCGATGATCCTGGTGATCTCCTTGATGACCACCCCGTCCTCATGCACGACGGTACCGTAAAAATCCACGAAAAACGCTTTGATCATATCTTTCCCTCCGCATCGGATCTGGCTATTCTTTCTCTGCGCATTAGTTCTGGTTCTATTCTACCATGCCTATTCGGACTTCGTTCACAGACCCAATTCCGTCAGCACTTTCTTCTCGATAAATTCCACACGGTCGAAGATCATGGGCTTGAATGTTCCGTTGACGCCGACAGAGATCTTCTTTTCACGGTCAACATAGATCACGTTTCCTCCGTCGCCGATCGATGCCGAAACGTCCCGGTCTTTATAGGGTCTGTACCAGAGATATCCGTACTGCATATTCCCGAAACGCTCGCCCAGTTGAAGATGCGGAGCCGTCATATCACGGATGTATTCAGAGGACACGACACGATGGCCTTCGAATTCCCCGCCACGCAGAACCATCTTTCCGATCCTGGCCATATCCTGCGCCGACAGGCATAGTCCCCAGCCCGCCGTGACCGCTTCCTGCGGATCTGAATACCACTCGTGTTTCCTGGGTTCTTTATTCATCAGATAATCGAACTGATCCTCCTTGCTGCTGTCGCCGTGCATGGCGACATTCGGGATCCCGAGAGGGCTGAAAAGATTCTTGTTGGCAAAGTCGATGCATTTATTTCCTGTCGCATTCTCGATGATCCCGGTCAGGATCTGTATCCCGAGGGTTGCGTACTTGAACTCTCCGGTAATGCCCGCACGCCCTCCCAGAAGGTCGAGGGCCGCCACGGTCCAGTCCTCCGATGTGCACACCTTCGTCCACGGCTCCGAACGGTACTTATACGGCGCCGTCATGGTAAGAAGATGGCGGATCGTAACACTGTTAATCGTCTTTTCCCCGCGCTTGGGCGTATAATCCGGGAAGAAATCCATCACTTTCTGATCCACTCCCCGGATATATCCCTTGTCGATCGCGATTCCGGCAAGCAGGCTCATGACCCCCTTCGTAACCGATGCCACATGCATCGCATCTTCCGGAACAAAGCCGTGCCAGCAGTCGGAATACACCTCCTGCCCGTCCTTAAAAACGCAGATCTGGCAGATATTCTTCTCGTTTCCGGTGCTGTTTTTCACATACTCATGTAGTGCTTCTTTACTCATATTGCTCCTCTTCTAGAAAGTAAGATTCGGACGTCCTGAAAAGAAGCATAAATGGATTAAAAATTCTTTTCAAGTACTTTTTTACTTCACCGGGAAACACACTTCTGTGACGTACTCGTTCGGATCCTGCGTCTGAACAGGTCCCACATGGTAGATGTTGAACATCGGGCCATTGAGTTCGTACCCGTTATCTGAGATCCACGACATCGCGGTCGCCGTGACCTCGCCCATCTGATCGTAGCTGCCCCTGATGATGCAGCTTGCGACCTTCACCTCAGGAAGCGTCTGGAACTTTACATGCTCGGTATCGGAGTAGGTTCCCTTCACGGTCATCCACACCCGTACCTCCACATTTTCTTCCTTGTACTCCGGATCCAGAAACTCCGCCGCTGCCAGGCACGGATCAGCCGGTACCAGCGAAGGTCCGACCTCGGCCATCATACCCCAGGCCATGCCCTCGGCAGCATAATTCGGGATCACCATCTGTACTGTCGCCGCATATCTCTCCGGAATCGTTTTTACTGTTACATCGAAATTCATATTCTGCTCCTTCCTCAGCCTCTTTCGGGCTGTCTCCAGAAGCATCAGTTTATACTCAGTCTCTTCGGAAAGCTTCGATAGTTCCTTCTGTCTTTCAGAAAGAAATGCCTCCATCTTTTCCTTATCGTCATAGCTGTCCAGGATCTTGACGATATCCGCAAGCGAAAACCCCATATCCTTCAGCGCCGTGATCCGGCTGATGGTAAACAGCTGATCCTCACGATAATAGCGGTATCCTGTAAAATCATCGATCTCCGCCGGTTTCAGAAGACCGATATCATCGTAGTGTCTGAGCATTCTGATGCTTACTCTGGATAGTTTTGAAAATTCACCTATCTTTAGCATTTTGTCTTAACCTCCATGGATGTTTCTCTTGAGCTCATCACTACCATAATCCCTCACACTATGTGAGAGTCAACACCGGTTTTTCTATTCTCCTATTTAATCCGTCACATATTCCACGATCGGCTCGATATATTTCTCATCCGAAATATCGTAGGAATGAGAGATCATTTCCACCATCGCCTTATCTTTTTCCGTCGGATCCTTCTTCTTATTCAGAATAGAAATCAGCATCTTCATGGCCATCTTTGACGGCTTATTCATCTTGTCATAATCAAGACCGCCCTGGCAGTAAAATGCGCGGATATATCCTCTCTGTTCATCGTTGAGCAGATTCTTCATACACTCCTCAACATCCGGACCTTCCACCGGGCTTGCTCCTACAACGTACACCGCAAGCTTCTTCCCATTCCATGCAGGTGCTTTTCCCAAAAACCACTTCGACTGCGAGACCTTCCCGGCCATTACCCAGCCGCCGTAAATGATGGCATCATACGAATCGTAATAATCCTTCTTCTTTTTCTTCGCATCGCGCACATCCAGGATGTCCGCCTGAAGTCTTTTTCCGATCCACTCCGCATATCTTTTCGTAAAACCTGTCTGTGATGTATAGATAATTAAAGCTTTCATAATTCGCTTAAATTCCTTTCCATTTTCATAATCGTCTTGATCGTTGTCGCCAGCTTTTTCTCATCGATTCCGTCAAAGATTTTGCCAATCATTTTCTGACTCTCTTCATCGTTTTTCTTGCAGAATTTCTGGCACGTTTTCGTAAGCCGAATACGTTGCTTCCGCTTATCTTTCTCATCCGGGATCATCTCAACAAAACCCTTACTCTGAAGCTTCAAAAGAATCTGTTTCACATTCTGATGTGAGCTTCCCATAACATCGGATAATTCATTGATCGTCGGACTTTCCTTACAGATGTTTATGCAGATAATCGCAAAGAACTGCTTCCATGTGATCTCCTCGAAGAACCTGTCCGCGCTCGCCTGGAACCGATTATCAAACGCACTCAGAAGACCAAGCAGAAAAGCCTGCGGCGGTATATTCCCAAATTCCACACTACTGTTATTCATCATCGCATTGTAATCCATAGCGTTCTCTCCCAATTATTTACGGTTGAAAAGAAAAGGTAACACATTACCTTGTTTGTAAACAATGTAACATGTTACCTTTTATATGTCAACATCTTATCTGTCCGAATTGTTTATCCGTTATAAAAGAAATGCCCGGGTTCTATATTCCCGGGCCTTCTTCTGAGGGTGGTATTATGATTCTAAGATTGTTTTCTGTTACTTTGTCCGGCTCTTTTCAATGCCGACCGCAAGTCTGTTCAAGCCGACCATGATCACGGCGAATACCAGCGATGCCGCGAAAAAGATAAGAAACATTTTCATCTTCTCGAGGTTGAACGCAATCGCTGCAATGATCAAACTCATTGCGAATAATACAAATGCTGCCTTAAGTGCAAAATCCTTCATCTTTTTCTCTCCTGCTCTCTTGCTTGTTTATGTCTCTATCTTACCGACAGATGTTTAAGCCATCGTCAAAAGATTCTAAAGAAAGAATAAAGATTACTTCGAAAGGAAAACCTAGTATAATAAAGCCATTAGCTGGCAAACTTAGAGCTTATCGTGATTAATCGGGGTAGAATAAGAGAGGGCTATGCTCCCCGCGCGGGAAACCTTGAGATCAAGTGCGTAAAAGACGAAACAGACGAAAAAGACTATGTGACTTACTGGGTATTTGACTCCGCCGAGGATGCGGAAAAAAGCTATCAGAACATGTACAAATTCATAATCGAATACTATGATGATCGTGGAGAAAAAGGTAACGACTATATCCTGGATAAAGGCAGCAACTGGTTCGAGGCAAATATGCCTGCGAACGACGCGGAGATCCACCAGATTTATTATCTTGCAGATAACGTTGTCATGGTGGCAGAAACCCAATACACATCCCAGTGGCATCCGTATGAAGATACCGATTCCGACGCTGCTATGACCGATCCTTCTCCGGTATCGAGCATCGCCAAAGAATCATTGTCAGGCTATATCAAAGAACATGCAGCTGAACTGCGAAAATTCGTGCTGACGGAGATCTGCCCGAATATCAAAAAAGAAGCTTAGCCCCCGTGAATACAATTCTTTAAATCAAAAGATGTTATCCGGCAGTTCAAGCAGACGAAGTGCATTGCCGGAATAAACGGCGTCCTTCTCGGAGTCATCCAGGCATTCATCCACCAGATCAAAAGTTTCCTTCTGATCGCCCCATGGACTGTCGCTGGCAAACAGAATATGATCTACGCCATTCTTTTCAACCATTTTCCTGAACAGTTCACGGCTAAGCGGAGATACGAGCAGCGGATTTGCCGCAAGGCTGTCCCTGCCCTCCGGGGTATCTTTTAATGGCCGTACAGGATTCAGTGAAAACGAGGTGTCCAGATATGCTCCTCTGCCGCATAACAGCTCGTATACTTCTTCCCAGCATGCATATGATCCCATGTGTGCAAGTACGATCTTTTCGGGGTGAACTTCATCAAGCATCCTGCTTATCCTGAAAGGATCAGCGAAATCCCCCGGAAAACTTAAATCCTTTCCCGCATGGATTACCACGATCAATCCAAGCTCACTAGCACAATCGATTATCCTCAGATTCCTTATATCGTCTATGGCGATTCCCTGATACAGAGGGTGCAGTTTGATCCCTTTTATACCCGACTCTGCCAGATCTTTCAGGATCTTCCTGTAATCTTCATTGTCAGGATGGATCCCGCCAAATGACAAAAGCCGCGGGAAATATCTGTCATTTACATCCTTGGCAACTTTGTTTATCGTTTCACACTGCGAAGGCTTAGTTACAACAGGCAAAATAACGCTCATGTCAACATGTGCCCTGTCCATTGATTCCAAGATCGATGAATTAG
>JAFWSW010000217.1 GCA_017519205.1 Clostridiales bacterium
TACGACCGTCCGGTGCTCCGGAATCCTGTAGATACATACATTTGTAAAACTGCCTATTACAGCTCCGAACATCCCGGCGAGGACGATGTTAATTATTGCCAAAACTTCTTCTGCGCCCATACTCTCACGCTCCTATTTCTTTCCACCTAACAATAATATAAATAACAATTCTTTGCAATTTCGAGTTTCAAAATCATTGGTTTTCTATCAAACATTTTTTCATAATTTCAGACGAAAAGGTCAATTTATATTGCAAAATCACCGTTTTCCATGTATAGTAAGTGAGAAAAAGACGATGGTTTTGCACCGGGTCGTAATGGGAAAGGGTTACAAGATGATAACAGTTTCGCTTGAGATACAGGCGAAATTGTAATTTTTTGTTTATCTCAGAGACTATACAACCGTTACCGTTTGGGTGTAAATTACTATTATCGACATATACTTCGCGGGAGGTATGTTTATTCCCGCACAAAATACTGAGCGTGCATCAATTTGGGAGGGTATGATGAAACGATTAGGTGATATACTTATCGACAGCGGTTTTCTGTCTCAGGCAGAACTTCAGGAAGCATTGGAGGCACAGCGTGCCGATACCAGTGGCAAGAAGAAGAGACTTGGTGAAATTATCGTAGAGAAAGGTCTCTTAACAGAGCTCGATATTCTCCGTGCAATCTCCAGTCAGTATGATCTCCCTATTATCGATCTTCAGCAGGTTGATATCGACCAGGAAGCGACAAAGGTCGTTACTGAGCAGTACTGCGAAGAACATCTCATCATCCCGGTTGCTTTTGACGAAGGCAAGCTCGTAGTTGCTATCTACGACCCGCTTGATATCCTTGTTACCGATGACCTCCGTTTCCGTACAGGAAACGACATCGTGACTCTCCTTGCTCCGAAGCAGCAGATCCTCACCGCGATCAAGATGAACTATGGTAGAAAGGTCGCTGAGAAAGCTGCCGACGAACTCGCTGCCGAACTCGATATCGAGGATATGAAGAAACTCGGCGATGAGATCACCGATGAAGTAAACAACGCACCGGTAGTTAAGCTCGTCAACTCCATGATCGAGTTCGCTATCCGTGCTAACTCGTCAGATATTCATATCGAACCGATGGAAGATCGTGTTCGAGTCCGTATCCGTATCGATGGTGTTCTCCAGGAAATCATGAGCAACCCGGTTGCTGCTAGAGACGCTATCATCACCCGTATCAAGATCCTTTCCGGCATGAACATCGCCGAGAAGCGTATTCCTCAGGACGGTCGTGTTCAGACTACTATCAACGGAAAGCCGGTTGACATGCGTGTATCTATCCTCCCAACAGTACACGGCGAAAAAACCGTTATCCGTATCCTGGCTAAGAACGACGCCAACCTGAACCGTAAGTATCTTGGTATCAGTGAACACAACAACGAGATGATCGATAAGATCGTCAAAGTTCCGCAGGGCGTTTGCCTTATCTCCGGTCCTACCGGTTCCGGTAAAACAACCACGCTCTACACTCTCCTCTCTGAGAAGAACACGCCTGAAACAAACATCGTAACTGTTGAGGACCCGGTAGAAATCCAGATCCCGGGACTTAATCAGGTACAGGTTAACGCAAAAGCCGGTATGACATTCGCCAGCGGTCTCCGTTCTATCCTCCGTCAGGACCCGGATATCATCCTCGTCGGTGAGATCCGTGACGGTGAGACTGCCGAGATCGCGATGCGAGCTGCTATCACCGGTCACTTGGTTTTCAGTACAATCCATACCAATGACGCCGTATCCTCTATCAACCGTTTGATCGATATGGGTATCGAGCCGTTCATGGTTTCCACCGCTCTCATCGGAGTTGTTGCTCAGCGACTCGTTCGCCGTATCTGCACCAACTGCCGTGAAGAATACACACCGGGTCCGGACGAAGTAGAGATGCTGAAGCTCAAACCCGGACAGAAGCTCTACCGCGGTGCCGGCTGTTCCGAATGTAACGAAAAAGGATATAAAGGCCGTATCGCTATCCATGAGGTCGTAATCATGACCAAAGCCATGAGAGCTCTGCTCGAGCGTCGTGCCGGTGAAGACGAGATGCGCCAGCTTGCCATCTCCGAAGGTACATTAATGCTTGCCGACTCAGCCGCACAGTTAGTTTTGGAGGGTATCACTACTGTGCAGGAAATGAGTAAAGTAACATATTCCATTGACGGTTAAGGAGGAAAGAAAGTGGAAGAATTTACATTAAGTATGGATGCCATTCTCACAGAGGCTGTTCGCCGCCAGGCGTCCGATACGCACATCACCGTTGGTCTGCCACCGATGATCCGCGTACACGGTGAACTCATGCCCCTGAATTCCAACATCCTCACACAGAGTGATACCGAGTATCTGTGTAAGTCCATGTTGGATAAGTCGAGACAGCAGTACCTCAACGAACGTGGTGAGATCGACTTCTCATACGTTGTTAAGGATTACAGCCGTTTCCGTTGTAACGTATTTAAGCAGCGCGGAAGTTATACTCTTGCTGCCCGTACTATCACAACGGAGATCCCTACCTGCGAGCGTCTTGGTCTTCCTGAGCTTTTCAAGGACCTGGCTCTCAAACCGCGTGGATTGATTCTCGTAACCGGTCCTACGGGTTCCGGTAAATCTACGACACTGGCTGCCATGGTTGGTCACATCAACCAGAACCGCCGTTGTCACGTACTTACGCTGGAGGAGCCGATCGAGTACCTGCACCGTCATGGTGAGTCTATGATCAACCAGCGCGAAGTTCACGAAGATACACTTTCTTTTGCAAACGCCCTCCGTGCTGCACTTCGTGAAGACCCGGATGTTATCATGGTCGGTGAGATGCGTGACCTCGATACGATCAGTACCGCTATCACAGCTTCTGAGACCGGTCACCTTGTTATGTCCACACTTCATACCAGTGGCGCGGCTGACACCATCAACCGTATCATCGACGTATTCCCTCCGCATCAGCAGGATCAGATCCGTGTTCAGCTCGGTACGGTTCTTGTTGCTGTTATTTCCCAGACACTCCTTCCTCGTGCAGACGGTTCTGGACGTGTCGCTGCATTTGAGATCCTCATTGCGAATGACGCTGTAAGAAACCTCATTCGTGAAGGTAAGACCTATCAGATCGATAATACGATCGCTACCAACCTCAAGCTTGGCATGTGCTCTCTTGACTACTATCTTGCTGAGCTCACGAAGAAAGGTCTTATCACTCGCGAAACAGCGATCGCCCGCTGTAAGGATCCTGACGAGTATCGTCGTTATCTGGCTGCTGCCGGTACAGCGAACTCTGTTTCAAGCGGTCTGTTTAGTTCTCTTGAATACTGATAAAAAAGAAAGAAGGAGGTTTGCTTCATGCCAAATTTCAAATATGAAGTAGTTGATGCAGCGGGTCGTTCCAGCAAAGGCGTAATTGAAGCCGCAACTATTGCAGATGCTTCAAAGATGCTGCGTGCGGACGGTCGTTTCATTGCTTCACTTGAGCAAGACACTGGCGCCGGTATCCTTAGCATGAACGTCGGAAGTCCGAAGTTAAAAACTAAAGACCTGATGATCATCACCCGTCAGCTTTCTTCTCTCCTTAGCGCAGGTATCACGGTAATCCGTTCTCTGGATATGCTCTACCAGCAGTTGGAAAGTAAGATAGCGAAGGCAGTTATCGGTTCTGTTTATGAGTCTATTCAGGCTGGTAAAACATTGTCTGAAGCTTTCCGTGAACAATCCAAGGCTCTGCCTACCATCATGGTCTCCATGATCTCCGCAGGTGAAGAGTCCGGTCGTCTTGACGAAGTTATGAGTCGTCTGGCTGCTCACTTTGAGAAAGAACAGAAACTGAAAAACAAAGTAGGTGCTGCTCTTGTTTACCCGATCATCCTCGCGGTAGTTACCTTCGGTATCACCGTCGGATTGATGACTCTCGTTGTTCCGAGATTCGCCGTTACTCTTAACGAGTTGGGCGGTGACCTGCCGGGACTCACCAAAGCCGTTATGGCTTTCAGTGATAGCCTTACAGGTTTCTGGTATATCTATATTGGAGTCATTCTCGCAATCATTGTTGCTTTCCGTATGTGGAAGCACTCTGAAAAAGGATCCCTGGCTTGGGCCCGTTTCCTGCTCCGCATGCCGATCGTTGGTAAATCCCAGCGTGCGACAGCTGCAGCTCGATTCACAAGAACAATGTCCACCCTTCTCCGAAGCGGTATCAGCGTTCTCGATTCGATGGAAATCACCAGCCATACTCTTGGAAACAAGTATCTTGAGGCTCAGCTTTATGAGTCCAGAAACGAGATCCGTAAAGGTTCTTCCGTTTCCAGAGCTATTCGTGGAATCAAGGAGTTCCCTCCAATGATTTACGCTATGACAGCAATCGGTGAAGAATCCGGTACTTTGGACAGCATCCTGGACAAGGCTGCGGACTTCTTCGAAGATGAGGCTGATGCAGCAACCGCAAAGATGACTGCTGCTATGGAGCCGATCATGATCGTAATCATGGCGTTTGTAGTTCTTATCATCGTTGGTGCCTGCGGTCTGCCGGTACTCACAATGACCAAGAACATTATGTGATGATAACTCGAAAGGAGATTAATTATGGCTTTTGGAACTGGAACAAGCAAAGAGATATCTATCGACGTCTCCAGCTCAAACATGAAAATGGTACTCGGTGGCTACAACCGTAAAACCGGTGTAGTATCGGTCGACAAGTTCGGTCTGATCCCGCTCGAGTCCGACACCATCGCAGACGGCGTTATCGCAGACCAGTTTGGTGTGGTAATGGCGTTGAAGAATGCGCTTGCTAAGAGCAACATTCAGGACAAGCGCGCAATTTTAACGGTTGAGGGTAGTTATCTTCACACAAGAGACCTCGAACTTCCGGCAGTTAAGGGCGATCAGCTCCGTGACATGGTCCGCTACGAGATCCTTGGTCAGGGCACCAACAATCGTGACATGATCGTAGAGTATATTATCTATGATAAGGTATTAGATGAAGAGACAAAGCAGCAGAAGTACAAAGTTCGTGCTACTGCTATCCCGAAGGATGTTGCTAATGACTTCCGTGAGCTCATGAAGACCAGTCAGCTCGTACCGGTAGCTCTCGATGTTAACCCGAACGCGATCAGAAAGCTTTTCAAGAGCGGAACGATCAACGGAACAACAAACATCAATTCTAATACACTTCTTCTCATCGAACTTTCCTCGAAGACAACAAACATCACCGTTCTCGACAAGGGATTCCCGGTACTTACACGTCGTCTTCAGTTCGGTCACTCCAATGTCCGTCAGGTAGCGGAGACCGTTAAGAAGGTTCAGGGTAATTCCGCGAACAAGTCTTCCATCCTTACCCGCCGTCTCCAGGTTGTTAAGGGTGAGGGCATCTCCTCTGTCGACGTTGCCGACATCGATGTATGGCACGAGACAGTTAAGGATGAGCCGTCTCTGAACAGTGCTGTATCGGCTTACTTCAAGTCTCTTACAGATGCTATCTCCAGAACAGCTCAGTTCTCTATTTCCAAGTATCATCTTGATGCGATCAGCACCTGCTTCCTCTATGGTTCCGGCGCCAGATACAGAAAGATGGACAAAGAACTGGCTCGCCAGTTAGGTACACAGGTTGAGATCCTTGGTTCTCTGAATACTGTTCAGGGCCCGAAGGACTTCCAGCTTAGCGATTACGTGAATGCGTGCGGCGCACTCATTCGTGAAAACTGAAAGGAGGCGAGTTTATGAGTTTTGCAAAATCCAAAAATGAATTTTCCAAGAAAGACATGAACTTCTTCTCAGAGTTCAGTTCCGGTGCAGCTCAGCAGATGTCGTCAGCATTCCCATTTTTCCTTCTGGCGACAGTTGCAATCATCGCAATCACATTGATCGTATGGATCGTCTGCGGTATTCAGATCATGAATAAGCAGAATAAGATCAACGATATTAAGAAAGAGATGAATTCCGCATCGTATCAGGAGCGTCTTGCTGCTAAGGATAAGTCCCAGGCAGAAGTTGAAGATCTCCGTAACTACTACTATGTAGTATCTTCTCTTGATAGTAAGATCGCTTCTAAGACAGTGGCTGATACTATCACACTCAAGAACATCAAGGCAGCTATTCCGGATGATACGGTTTTGACTTCTTATCACGAAGTAGATGGTGTCATTGAGATCAATGGCCAGAGCCTTAATCGTGAATCCGCTCTGAATTATCTGCATCTGCTTGATGACATGAAGATCTTCTCTTCCGTAGAAGATTCTATTAAGCCGATCGATCCGAGCGAACTCGGATACGATAAGACAAACCTCATGTTCGGAAATATGGGTTATACATTTAAGTTCGTTTGCACACGTGATGGTCATGTCAACCTGACACATTCTTCCTTCGTTGATGGAGATACTCCGACTCCTCTCGAGCCGCTTATCACAGAATCGAAGCATGCCGGCGAGGCTTACTCCCTCACACAGATTGCAACCAAGACTGTTGACGGTGTAGAGTACACGCTGACTAACGTCAAGATCAACGGTACAGCAGTTTCTCCTGAAACACTTGCTGAGTATATCGCTAAGGACGAGATCAGTGGTAAGATGTCCGGAAATGTCAATATTGAGCTGATGTATACAGCTAACAACGGAGGTGCGTCCTAATGAAAAATTCTGGCAGTAGAGATACATTCTTATTGTTTATTGTTCTTCTCCTGGCTCTTGGCGCAGTTTGCTGGCTGTGTGTCATTCAGAAGAATATGGACAAGTTAAGTGATGTAAAAGAAGAATTAAGAGTTGTTGAGCAGGAGAAAGCAAAAAATGATGCTATTATCCAGCAGGCTGAACAGCTTGACAAGCAGCGTCTTGAGCTGAAGAACCAGATTATGACTCTCGAGAACAAGCTTCTCCCGAATCTTGTTACAAGTGCTATTCAGAGAAAACTCTTCAAGCACTTTGAAGATGCTAATATCCCGTTCATCGTTGAGATCAGCAACACACCTCTTGCTTATGATGTTGTTACCTTAACAGATGGAACAGTAAGCCCGAACAAAGTTAAGAGTTCGAGATATACAATTAAAGTATCCGGAACAGACGGCTGGTTGATCACACATGATGAAGAGAACGAGAAGCAGATCCCGTACACCGTATTCTATTCTCAGCTTATGATGAACAATGCGGATCCGAAGGCTCCGAACCCGATCGCTCAGAAGTATGGCTTCAACAATGCAAACGAAGTTAAGACTGAGACATATGCTGGTTTCAAAGAGTTTGTAGCTGCTCTCGAGGGAATCGAAGCAGATGCTCCGGACTATGTAAAGATCGCTGAGATCGGTATTGATGATACAAAGCAGGGCTTCTGCACATTCACAGCATCTATCGATGTATATGCTTATGATCTGCTCGAACGTATCTCTCCGGCAAACAACAACATGAACTACATGAAGTGGGTCGGCGCTGAGAACATCAAGACCGGTGGTCTCGTTGGTCTCCCAAGTTACTTCACAGTAGTCAACAAGGACAAGTCCGGATATGATGTACCGGAAGATTCTCCGCTTTACGGACACTTCATTTCCTTCACATCCTACGACTTCCAGACAAACCGTCCGTTTGCTGCATGGAGCCACTGGGGTTATGAATGGAACTACATGGAGACTGTATTCCAGGATGCTAACAAGCTTCCTCCGTATCTCGCTCAGATCCTTATCCAGTACAAGACCGGTATGATCGATACCAATACATACAATTCTCTCGTAGCTGCTTACGCTCAGGAGAATGGTGGTTCTGGCCCGATCAATGCTGATGGATCCGGAAGCAACAGCGGTAACAATGAGCCGATCAATCTTCCTCAGATCTAATTAGGCGTCCAATAAAATAAATGGATATAAGAGGGATCATCGAAAGATGGTCCCTCTTCACATTTCTTCACAATTCGCACTGGTCAAGACGATTTGTCTTTATCAATCATCCAGATCCCGGGAATTAAGCCTGTAATTATCCTGTAACGCTTTAATATCAAGCACTTTCTCCTTTCTCGGATGTGTTGTATAATGTAAAAAACTATATTGATTCCAGGCGCTTATTCATACAATTCTGGTTGTTTTGTCGGCATTTGGAAAAATTTTTCACAAAAATGTGAAGAAATTTCAAAATTGGTATTGCATTTTCAAAATGACCTGTTATAATGTAATTACAAACTCAAAAAAACATTTTAGGAGGAACTTATTATGAAGAAGATTCAGAAGAACAGAAAAGGTTTTACACTCGTTGAAATGGTACTCGTTATCGCAATCATCGTTATCCTGGCTGCAGTTGTATTCTTCTCTGTTGCAAACTACCTCAACAAGGCTAAGTCTGCTACAAAGTCTATCAGCGAGCACAACAAGGCTATCGAAGACGTAACAGCTGAGATCAACAAGTACGCTAACTAATTAACATTAGTGTAGAATTAAATGAGGGGGGGCTTTTAAGCCCCCTCTTTTTTCATTTTGTTAACAATTAAGGTATTTGCATATCACTATCTATGTGATATAATCTAGATGGTTATACTTGGAGGAAATTATGAGCAGAATCTATAAGACGAAGCGTGGCTTCACTCTCGTAGAGATGGTGATAGTCATAGCTATTGTGGTTATCTTAGCTGCGGTTGTTGGGATTTCCATTCACGGGTATATAACTAAGGGTAAAGACTCTTCTTCTAGCATCTCTAGTGAACGCGTACAATTCCAGGCCGATAACGCAAAGAAAAATAGTGCTTTCGTTTCGTTTGGTTTTTAAGGAGGAATAGAAGATGTTTCGTTTGACGAAATCGTCCAAGCGCGGTTTTACTTTGCTTGAGACAATGTTAGCGGTTGCACTCTTACTCATTGTTAGTTTAATCTCATATGAAGGCTTCATGACTACACTTAACTATGCGGGTGATACTGCATTAGCTGATCGTGTAAGTAATGTTAACGCCGGTAATGTGTATAAGACAATGGGTGCTTCGACCGCATCCCTTCACGGTGGTACCTCTGATAAGGCACTTATGATCAAGGGACCCGGCTATACCGGTGTAATTCAGGTACATGCATTTGAGGAAAGTGGCGGATTCTCCGTATTCTCTTCCGGATCTGCATACACTGATGACTCGAATTTCTCGTCTACCACTGACAGACATGGTTTTACATATGTTGCAAGAGCATGTGTTAAAGACGGCCATGGTATTCTCGGATATTTCGCTGAGACAGATGCTAGCGGAAATAAGGTTTATGTAGCAAAGTGTACTGAACCTGGTTGCACATACACCGCTAAATTTTCTTAAGGAGGTGGCATTATGATTCGTGTAAATAAGAATAAAAAGAATCGTAAAGTCGGTTTTACGCTCCTTGAGATGGTACTCGTTATTGCAATTATGATGATGATGTCATTCTATCTCTATTCTACTTTCAGAACGGTAAATTTCAGCCATTTGAAAGTAACTGTAGTAAACGATATGCATGATTACGCATCTCTCACTCTCAGAGCGATCAACAATCATCTTTGTAATGCAACTCAGATCGGTAAAGGTTCGAACATTAAGCTTAGTGCCGATTCAGACTATGTTCTTATCAATGATGCGAATGCTCTTCCGGGCTTCACACAGTATCATACAGGTAATGGCTCTGCTAAATGGGGTCTGAACCTTAAGATTACAACTGATCCGGCCAGCAAGACTGTTCGAGTTGTTCTTGAATTAACAGATAATGCTTCTCCGGCTTCCGGAATTGCATATACCGATGAAGTGACTGTATATTGCCCTTCTTGCAAGAAAATGGATGCTATGTCCAATGAAGATCATTGCAGCTTCTCTTTTGAACCAGTAACTTGATTATTGAATAGCAAAACACAAACTCATTAAACACAAACTCAAAGAAGACGGTCATCATATGATGGCCGTCTTCTTTTTCTGCTGCGTTGCATAGATCCTCTTTTCTTACTCATAAGGTATTACCTATGCACATTTCTTATCCGGTATCTTCTCTCCCCTATATGTTTCTTATATTAACCATTCCTTTATTTGGCCCTAGAAGGTCATATAACCGTTTTCTCTTATCGTATGCGGTTCAATCTTATTCTGTATGGATCATTCGTTATAAGTCCATTTAAGCCCCTTTAGAACTGCACCCATGCTGCCAGGATCAATCATACTCTGTATTCAATGATGTTTTGGCATCTGACTTCGTTTTTCTTTAGGAATATGATCAAATATATGACCGCATATATATGATTTCTCTGACTGATTAATCCTCTTCTTCATAGATCTTCTTAAAATAAACAGCTCCAGAAGCCTCTATACGGCATGCAATTCATTCTGTATAACATGGATCACATTTCAATATGTTCTATCGTTTATAACCCTTTTAAACGCGGATTTCATTGCTTCCTCTATAACCAGATTAAAATGTTAATCTATCAATCCTATTTTCACGCAATATAAAGAAGCATCCCGAATATTGAGACGGGATGCTTCTCCGCTAAATTTCAATTATATATACGTTTATATTCGATGAGTATCGAATTCTATTTAGGAATACAGTAATTCTTATATGAAAGTTTTATGGCATAAATTTGGGGGGCTCTTTCGAGCCCCCCTCATGTGGTTCAATCTAAATGATCAAATCAGTTACGATCAATAATGATATTCGTAACTCTCAGCCTTGTAAGCACTGATCAACGGCTTCGGTGTCGAATCACCTTCGCCAAGCTTCGGGCAGTACTCCATCTTCAGATTGTCGGAGTTTCCTGTATCAACATTGACTGCCTCAAATCTGCCGTAGAAGTGAACGTTGTCTTTCAGAGATACTGTACTTGCATCTGTGCCTGTACCTGCCAAAGAGATATAAGCGTCCATAACCATGCATCGACCTGCAGAAAGAGTATTCTTTCCAAGACCAATAACGATTGCAGCAGGCTCCTGACCTGAAATTGCATTAATGTTCTGCGGGAGATCAGGCTTATTACCCCAGTTATAATTGTTTCTCAAGTCACAAGAGATAATGCCCTGTGCATATGGCATGCCTTCAAGACTATTCCAGAATTCCGGCTGATCCTGCCACTTCACGTCGACACCATAACCAAGAAGGATTAC
The DNA here is from genome assembly GCA_017519205.1 of Clostridiales bacterium. Classification (GTDB taxonomy): domain Bacteria; phylum Bacillota; class Clostridia; order Saccharofermentanales; family Saccharofermentanaceae; genus Scatonaster. Next base: position 11,066 of record JAFWSW010000217.1, read on the forward strand.
CAGCTTGTGACTGGAAGCATTGGATACTTTGATACAGAAAGACTTGAATGTACAGTCAGCAGCGATGTAGAGAGAAGCATCTCCTTTGGAAAGATCGATTTCAAGACGGCCTTTGTTATATTCTCCGCCATTCAATCTATATGCTTTTCCGCCGTCCCTTTTAATAAGTCCGCCATGCTCAGTGATCTCTTCACCTGTTGCATAAGAACCATACTCGGCCTGCTGTTCAGCAGCTGTAGGAATCTTTCTAGAAGCAGCATTCTTCAGTTCTTCATCAGCGAGGTAATCAGCACCCTTCTTAGAGAGGTTATTGAATGCAGTCTTAGCAGCATCCGGAGCTTCATCTACACTGTTATATACTTTGTTCTTCTCAGTATTTGTAACAGTAACATTACCACCGGCCTTCAGGATCACGTTACCACCATCATTAGCGTTCAAACGCTTAACATTACTGCCAGAGCCAACTACCCAGTATGTAGTACCGGCACTTTCGCTAGGCTTATCAATGTTACCACTCATAGTCCAGTCTGTAGAACTCAGGTTGGTGTTGTAGAAGTACGCACCATCAGCCTTCATGTTCATACTCATCTTGTCACCACTACCTGCAGTAACAGTCTGACCGGAAGAATTCTTGAAGAAATTGATATTTCCGGAATACTCGCCATAATCAACACCCAGGAAGTAGAAGTTACCTTCACCAGAAGCGATAGTAATACCATTACCAGGAGACGGGAGCTGACATCCGGCGTTAGGTCCGTAGAAAATAACGTCGTTGTGATAAACCGTACCAGCGCCACCCTTTACAGTACCGGTAATAACGGTCGGGTTGTGGATGTAGGAACCAGATCCGGAAGAAAGCTCAACGTCACCATGGAATACTGTAAAGGACTTTGTACCATTTACTTCAAGCTTCGGGATATCGTTGTAAGAGCCTTCCTCACCGCAGGTAACCATGTTCTCACAGATCTTCGGTGTCGGGGCCGGCGGATAGTACTTCATATGTACACGCAGGGACTCAGCCTGCTTATTCTCACCAGTAACTACGAGTTTCGTGCTGAAATCAAGGATAATGTCCTTAGATCCGCCACCAGCAGGCTTAACATACATGTATGTCTGGTTTCCTGATGCTCCGGAAAGACCAGGAGCAATATTCTTACCATTGTCAGCCTGTGCACCTTCTTTAACAGAAGTTTTTGTCGCACCGGTGATCTCATACGGCATATCCGGGTTACTTGACATAGCCTGGAGCTGTGCGTCTGTGATCTCCTGCGATTCAATAGCATCTACAACAGCCTCAGCTGCGCAGGTGAGAGTCAGTCTCTCCTGGCTGCGCTCCGTATCCACGTAGTAACGGGAACGGCTGGACAGCGTGATCGTCATTGCAGATGAAATGAGAATAAGTGAAACACAGAAAATCATAAGTACGATGACAAGCATGCCGCCGCGCTTACTGTTCTTCTGATGACACTTACCTAATTGTAACAACTTCATCTCGGTTGCCTCCAATTTTCTGTCTCAATTTTTGATTCAATTCGTCTAGGTTACATTTTTTTGGTTATACTTAATTATCATTATATTTAGATAACTGCAAAAAGAAAGTCTTTCTGCTGGAAACTTCACAATTTGTCACATTATTTATCACATTTGTTGGCAATTTCTTCGCATTCTTCTTTCTTTTCATTTTTTTCCTGCCATTTTTCCCGGACATATCTTGCCGCGTTTCCGTTTACGAACCGCAATTGACCGGAACCATAAAATTCCTGTTTCGGTGTTCTCTTTATCCGGATCCTTCCGGACAGAGCTCCGTGAGTCACACACTGCCATAAGGAAAGGTAAGAATGTCCGGAAGCAAACCATCCGATCTCTTCAGATAAAGATGTTTCACATATCGGACAGAGCATCTTCTCTTCCAGTGCTTTTCGAGCAGCGGCTTTCTCGGATGTAAAAACTTCGCTCTTCCATTTTTTCTGCGTTGTCAGATTCGGATTCGAGATATATGTCCGAAGGTTCGGGAATGTCTGCTCGGTTTCCGTTCCCTTGGCACGGATAGCAAAGTAATCGATCAGCGACTCCTGGAGGATCCTGGCTTCGTACCAGGCATCGCGGTCAGCACTGTGGAAGTCATCCGTTTTCGGGATCCGGTAGAAATCGACCGCATAAGCCACCGATCTCTGCTGGGATGTATTTTCAGCGACTCGTCCGAAAAGCGGCTGGATGTCCAGGAACCGGTCATTGATCTCCGAGGAGAATCCATGGATCTTCAGATTCGATTTCAGGATCGAGATATCCGAGTCACCCCAGGCACAGAGTACATAGTCGTCGCCACACCATTCCATGAACTGCCGGATGGCATCCTTGAAATGCATGCCGCTCTTAAGATCATCGGTGCTTTTGTTGATGACCTTGGAGACCTGCTTATTCATGATGCGGTAATAGGTCGGGCGGATCGTCACGGAAAACGGACGGGACAGCCTGTATTCTTTTTCCGAGAGCATCTCCAGCTTGACCGCACCGATATCGATGATCTCACCCGGGAGGATCTTGGGATCGATAGGCGACGGAATATAAGGAATCGGTTGATTCCATTCCATATCGAAAACGACGAATGTCATAGGAAAAAGATGTTCCGGTATCATGCTTCTTTCTCCTTTTCTTCCGTTTTCTCCACCTTGGGTTTCTTTTCTTTCGTCGGGATCACAAAGCTGACCGACAGGAAAACCATAAGGACAAGCGCGCCCACCGATGCAAAAGCACCCATCCGGAATCCATCCGGTGTATAACTGATCGTGATCTCATGTGTGCCCGCAGGAACGTGAATACCCAGGAATGACTTGTACGCAGAGAAAGTCCGTGTCTTCTCCCCGTCAATGGTCGCCGTCCAGCCTTCATCTGCCGGAATCGACCATACCACATGACCGGATGACAGTGCATTGACAGATCCCTTGGCATAGCCGTCCTCAAATTCAGTAACCTGCCAGGCGGCGTCTTTCATGACCGACTGGTACCAGTTCATTTTCTCGCGGTCTTCTCTTACTGCGTAGAATCCGAACTTCGTTTTTTCCGGAGAATAGATGGTGATCTCGATATGGAGTCTTCTCTCACGGACGTTGGAACTGCTGAGCTGGCGGATCGAACCGGAACCATTCTCGAAACTGTTCTGAAGACGCATGTTTCCATCGATATCCAGAAGCTTAACGTCGATCGTTGCACGCTGCTCACTCGAGCAATATAAATATATAGGAATATTAAAGTCGGAAATAAACTCTTCGGACTCAAGAATGACCTGTGCACGTTCGCCGGTATTTACCGCACGGAAAGAACCGTCCTCATCCTTCGAGGCATTCTTCAGTTCGACCACTTCCATCTTAATGTCCGTAAAAGGCTTGACCGAAGCAAACTGGGAAGCAAGCTTGTTCTGAACGGCAAAAGGTGATTCTTCTACAAAGAGATCTTCATTGATGTTCTCCGTCTGTACGAAGAAACCCATAGAGGAAACAAGATCCATTTCTTCAAGTTCTTCAGAAGAGAATCTTCTCACTTCTGTATCTCTTAACTGGAAAAATGTATCCGTAACGGAAGTGCCGTTTCCGAGAAGAATACTTCTGTTGTCAGAGGAAGTGTTGAGCCCGAGGCTGCGAAGAGTCTCGGCGAAGCGCTTCTGTGTCATAAACGAATCCGAATTCAGACAAGGAACACCATAAAGAAGACCGTAATTCGTCCAGTCCGGATCATCGATATAGAATCGGGTCCCCTTGGGTGCGGATTCCTGCTTGCCGGAGATCAGGGCCTTTTCTTCCTGGTCGGGTTCTTCATAGAGGATCACACTATCCAGCTGATACACCGGTTCGTATGACTTTCCTATCTCAGACGGATCGATACTGAATCCCTCCGATGCACTTCTGGAAATGCCTGTATGGCCATAGGTCTTGTGATAGTATGACTCTTTGATCGGGCGATAGAATGCCAGTGCAGTCTCGAGTACCATTGCTGCGGCAAGAAGACTCATCCACGCCGTCTTCTCTTTTTCCGGTGCCGTATGGGACTGATGCATCGTCAGAAAATAGATCACCATAAGACCGATTGCCATATATGAACCATAGGACGCATACGAATACGACTTCGAGATCGTCGCTCTGAATACCATGAATGCAGCGAGAAGCATCGCAGTAAACCAAAGCTGGTTTTTATCCTCAAACAAGTCTCCCTGAGAAAGAAGCCGGCCGGCCATATATACAACCAGGAATGTGATCAGGATCGCCTGCGGGTATTGTCCGGAGATCGGGAAATGCAGTCCATGGATCACGAACTGGAATACTCTGAAACACATCGTAATATAGATAAATGCAATCGTGCAGAATCCGTACAGTTTCTCAGAAAAACGGATCTTCCGGGACGAAGCATAAAGGATCAGAAGGATCACCGGTACAATTCCGCAGTATACAGATGGCAGCTGGGATGCATCCGTCGGGAATACAAGTGACGGGATGAACGCAAAACGCTCCAGGACATCCCAGGTCTTCAGATCCACGGTGACATCCTTGGTGAAATTGATCACCTCGTTACCGGGCACGGTCTTCCAAAGAGCCTGAAGAGTCGGATACCAGACGATTGCAGATAAGCCGATACCGATACAGAGAAAGATAAAGAAATCCTTGATCGTATCAGAGAGTTTCTGCGCCTTGATCCCGGCATGTCGTGTCTCCATGAGCAGAAGCGGGAACATGATGATCACGAACAGAAGCATGTATACGGCGCCCTGGCTGCAGGTCAGGCCGGTAAGTGCAGACACGATTGTGAACGCCCATTTTTTCTTACCGCAGATCAAGTACCAGAGTGTCAGGACAAGAAGCGGTAGCAGGATGACCGAATCCAGGATCCATGGTTCCTGCGAATACGTTAATACATATGCGGAAAGACCATAGGCTACGGAAACCGCAACGCTGACCGGGGATACCACATTTTCTTTTTTCCAGAACAGGATGAACAGGCAGAGCGCAGCCGTGCAGGCTTTGAGCGCGAAGATGACCTGTGTCGCCTGGGCGATTCTACCTGCCGGGAACAGCAGGTACAGAAGCACAAACGGGCTGGACGCATAGGTGCCGATCCATGCCCAGAAATTACTTCCGCCGCCGACATTCCATGAATAGAATAATGACTCGCCGGCAAAGATCTTTCTTCTAAGTTCCGTAATCACCGGAAGATACGTTTTCTGAAGCGGCTCGGTAGCTACGCAGTCCGAACCGAACGGATAGATCTTAAATTTGTAGGCGATCACCAGAAGGATCAGGGCAGGCAGAAAGAAGGACAGCAGAAGGCATACCTTCGTCTTTGTCTCACCGAATGTGATCCTGTTATCCTTCCGAAGGTTCTTCATGCTTCCTCCGATCCTTCCGAATCAGGAGTTTTTTCTTCAGCAGAAGCTTTATCCTCATCGGAAGCTTCCTCTTCATCAGAGATGTTCTCTTTCTCCGCCTCTTTCTCCTCTTCCAGTTTCTTCTTCAGGTCGATCGCCTCGAAGATCTTTCTGGTAATCGTAAAGAGGATCAGTGCGATCAGGGATGCTACGGAGATCATGACGCAGAGCGAGAACTTCGTCGGATGGTATGTCATGCTGATCGTATGTGTGCCGGCAGACATCTCGATCGCCATGAATGCATCGTCGATCGATTTGATCTCTGCAGCCGCACCGTCAACGGTTGCTGTCCAGCTCTCGTCGTACGGGATCGTCAGGAAAAGCGCGCCGTCTTTTTTTGCGGTAACGGTTCCTTCGAGATGCGTCGAGTCATAGGATGTAACCTTGAGCTGTTCATCTCCTAATGTGTCGACCATTTCCTGATATGCAGGCTCGACTTCACGTACGAGCTGGATCCACATATTTCCTTTCAGTCCGTCGTCCTTGAAATCGATGGTGATGACCTTCGTGAACTCCGGATCATAAAAGCCGAGATCAACGATCTGATAAGTCTTGGCCGTTATCTTCGTCTCCTTCATCTCAAACGGTTCCATTCTCTGCTCGTTGATCGTTATCTTCGGAGCCTTGTTGGAAACAACATACAGATAGAGATGATCATCCTTTTGAGCACCGATAGGAGTAATGACGATGGATGCCGCCTTGGATTCCTCGACAGTAAACTTGTATCCTGTACGCTCTCCGCCGCCGCCTTCTTCAAGGCCGTCGACCATATCGATGCTGGCTTTCATCGGTTCATAAACATCGCTCTTCACACCCATGCTCTTTACAAATGCATTGATGGAAAGGAACGGAACGGATGTCTGATTCATCTTATAATCCAGAATAGCTGTATCGACCATATATCCGACGGACAGAGAATCCGGGTTGACGA
>JAFWSW010000218.1 GCA_017519205.1 Clostridiales bacterium
GATATGGGTCTTGAAGTTGAAGAAAGAAAGATCTCTATTGAAGAGGTTATCGAAGCAGGCAAGTCCGGCCGCATGCAGGAGTGCTTCGGCTGTGGTACAGCTGCTGTTGTTTCTCCGGTCGGCGAGCTCAAGTATGAGGACACTGTCATCACTATCAACAATGGTGAGATCGGTCCGATCACTCAGAAATTCTACGATACCATCACAGGTATCCAGAGCGGAAAAGTGGAAGATAAATTCGGTTGGGTCACCAAGGTCGACTAATTCTTCCCTCACTGTAAAACCGTTAGAAAACAAAAAAGAGACTGTCTTCGGACAGTCTCTTTTCTTATATAAAGATGATCGTATTTCAGATTATGGAAGTGCGGAATAAAGCCACAAATTATATGGGTTCTGCCGGATACAAAAATAACCATCTGAACGAAATCAGATGGCCATTCTTGTAGTTACAAAATCCGGACAATTTCTCCGTCTTTCTGTGAAGATAATACCATGTATTTGACAAAATAACAAGTGCAAAAAGATTCTTCACAGAATTGTAAAATTGTTTCAATCTTCGGATCAGAAACTGAAGATCTTGAAATCCGAAAGACCGAGCTGAATATTCAATCCGAGAACCTTGTGATAGGTTACGATAAACAGTACCAGAAGTGCAATTCCGGCCAGTACGAGCAGCACTCCGAGGAAGCGCGGCATTCTCGTCGAATTAGTAACATTCGTCTTAGCAATACGGTCGTGAAATGTCTGTGAATCGATATTACCTGATGCAGAGAAATAAGAGAACGCTGCAGGAATAACCGTAAAGAGACAGATCACTTTAAAGAAACTACGGATGATGCAGTAGATCATCGAGTTTCCCATATGGAAATCCACGTCGCAGTTCATAGCAAGTTTTCCCGGAGTCGTCGCAAAAATTCTTACCAGGAGGACCTCCAGAACAAAATAGGCAACGATCAGAACGATAGCCAGTTTAATCAGCTGATTACGGGAAAGGATCGCCTCCTCCATCTCGGTGTTGATTTCAGAAACCGAGAAAACCACCATGGATATTCCACCGGCAAATCCAAGAAATGTAATCAGATCCAACAATACCGCAAAGAAACGGTCAATCATAGAAGCATTGGTATTCATAATGTCCCCCCTTGTATCAATTTTCAATATAGCACTATGAAAAAATCGCGTCAAATCAACAACATTTTAAAAGTAAAAGAAGCACTTCAGAACATCGCCGGATTCCCACCGGAAATTAACTGACTGGAATTCTCCGGGTTTAAGCGGCGTATACTTGGCTTCATCGTTACAGTGCGTAACCTGAACAAACTCAGGATCCTTCGGAATATCTTTGGAAAAGAATCCGAGAAGTTCCTTGTCGTTCAGGGAAAACTGCGCATTAATACATTTTTCCGGAACCAGAATATCCAGTCGGAAACGCGCCGGCTTATCCATAAGGAAAAGGAATCCGAGAACAGCCCTGTCGTCCTTCGGACAGGTCACTCTCTGCGTGACCGTCACATCACTTCCGTCAACGGTAAAGTGATATTCTTTATCTTCCAGTTCGCTGACAACAATTCCGGTAAAACGATCGCCTTCGATGATCTTACCATTTTCGTTACTCTGCATATTATTCTCCCTTGCCCGATTCCGGATCTGAAACAGAACCGGAAGGATCTGACTTGTCATCTTTTTTCTTTGGTACGACTGTCGGCTCCAGTCTCTCCCCTGCCTTATAACGGGAGAGCGGGATACAGTCCTTGGAACCCTTTTCGACTGCCTTGACCACAATAAAGGAACAGACATTGATCCTGGTTTCCAATCTCGTCTCATCAAGAGATTCTTTCAGAAGCTCCGAGGAATCCAGAGGTGTATTTCTGACTGCTCCGTTATAGTCCTGAAGCGAGAGGTTCTTAGTTTCTTTCATATCTTCCAGTTTCGAGAAATTGTAGTCGGATGATTCGAAGAAAACGATCGGGATCGACTGGCTGTCAAAGCAGGAATAATCCGATCTGACCTTGGTCACCTCACGGTATTCGTCATTGATAGTATCTCCATTCACATCGAAATTCAGAAGTGACATATTGTAATACAGATCGACACCGGTTTCTGAATAGAGGCTGTTTTCATAGGCCACGTCATATGCTTCATAAAGCTTTCTGCGATAGGAGTATTTATTTCCCTCGACCAGCGAGGAGTGTCCGGCATGCGCATACAGTTTGTCGCCCGCATAAATACTCTCGATACAGTACATGCAGTCGATACTCTTCTTCTCCTTGGAAGAAAGAGAATTCAGGAACGTCTCCGCTCCGAGATAATTGGATGATGATGCGCCAAAAGCAACGAGAACGATATCGTAGGCATATGTATTTCCATACATCTGCTTCGCGATCGTAAGAAGTGCTCCGATTCCGCAGGCATTGTTCTGGATGCCATCGTACTGCGGATAATGCTCACGCTGTTCGTAAGTGACCGGAGCATCATAATGTGCACCGATGACAACCGTCTTATGGGCTTCGTCATACTCGCCGAAAGAATCTCTCTGCATAAAGCCTTCACCGGGAATACGAACGATATAGTTGTAGGACACGGTATCTCCGGATCCGGGAAGCGCCTGGCTCTCGACCTCATACCCGATGTTCTCAAATTCATTTTTGATCATCAGTCCGGCGCCCTGTTCTCCTGCGGAAAAAGCACTTCTAAACGGGAAGGTCTGCGCCAGTTTCAGAGCAAAATCGGCTCCATACGTACCATACTGTGCCGGCTTGTCCTTCTCCTTCTTTTTCTTACAGGAAGAAAGAGTTACCGTCATCAGAAGGCTAAGAAGCAGTGCGGTGATCCGCGTACCTGTCGCATGTGTTTTATTACTTCTCATTTGTTCTCCTGTTATCAATGACCGCTGCCGTCGCAGATCACATCAAGTTTTTCAGAGAAAAACAGCAGTGCTTCGGCCTGTGTCATTATGGTTTTATGTATAGTCCCGTTGCCGGATGCCCGGATCACCGGGATCTCATCCGCACAAGGCGAAAGGTCTTTCATAATACGCTTAAGAAGTGAATCCTTCGATACACCCTCCAGCTTTCTCGGGAATCCCAGCATATCATAAAGACGGAAAAGCGGTTCGGAAGGATTCATCGCCGCAACGGCAAAAGCCAGGGCCTCACCGTCAGAATAGCGCAGGAAACGGAAATGCTCCAGGATCGCTTCCTTGATTTCTTTTCCGAAGTCAAAAGCGTGTGGTTCGATCTCACGGATACGCGATTTTGCCAGGTAACACTCATCGATCGTAATAAACATATCCGCTTTATTCACAAGGCGGTTCAGAAGTGTGATCTGGTCGAGCATCGCATAGCGGATGATCTGTGCATAGCCGTTCTTCATAAAAGATTCCGGAACCGTCGGCAGGAAATCAACATCCATGATGACTGAGACCGGACGGCAGCTGACGCTCACGCAGTCTTTATGGCTCATATAGTTAAGATAGGAGGTATCTGCTTCCGCGGATTCCAGCATACCCATCAGCGTTGTCGGAACCAGGCAGTACTTCAGTCCGCCAAGGAAGGTCGAGGCAACGAATGCCGTAACATCTAGGATAGATCCTCCTCCCCATCCGACAAGAAGATCATCTCCGGAAAAAGAAATATCCATCAGACGCTCAAAGACCTGCATCACAACGTCAAAGTTTTTCGATGACTGCCTGCCGTCGATCTGGATCACGGTTGGCTGGACTCCCCGGCTCTCCAGCTCGGAGATAAATGTCGTGTGGTGAAGTCCGTTAACCTCCTTATCGGTAACGACAGCCACCTGCGGCGCCTTTTCCGATGACATTTCACGGACCAGATCCAAAAGGCAGGAATACGCCATACCGCGACCGCACTCGATCGGATATGCACACTGGCTTTCAACACGTTTTACCGTTGCCATACACGTTTCCTCCCTTTTTTATCATAATTACCCTTGATATGATAACACTTTTACGGATAACTTTGTATAAAAATGTATAAGACGGGTGCTTTTGCCGAAGTAATATGTGATAAAATAGGTTGTTAATACTATCAGGAAGAGGTAATGAACATGCCTATTACTAATCCGGCTATCCGTACGCGTTTTGCCCCGAGTCCGACGGGCTTTATGCATGTCGGTAACCTTAGGACCGCACTTTATGAGTATCTGATCGCCAAGTCCCAGGGCGGGACATTTGTCCTTCGTATCGAGGACACCGATCAGGAACGTTATGTAGAGGGTGCGGTGGATATCATCTATAAGACACTGAAAACGGCAGGTCTCGTCCATGACGAAGGTCCGGACATCGGTGGTGAATACGGTCCCTACGTCCAGAGTGAGCGCATGGATCTTTATAAGCCGTATGCCGAGGAACTTGTTAAGAACGGCCATGCCTACTACTGCTTCTGCAGCAAGGAGCGTCTGGCTTCCCTTCACGAGGAAGGCGGTGTCGAGGGCGGTTATGATCGTCACTGCCGTGATCTTTCCGAAGAAGAGATCAGGAAGAACCTGGAAGCCGGTATTCCTTACGTTATCCGTCAGAAGATGCCTCTTGAGGGAGAGACGACATTCCACGACTGCGTATACGGCGACATTACTGTCCAGAACAAGGAACTCGAGGATCAGATCCTTCTGAAGGCAGACGGATATCCGACCTACAACTTCGCCAACATCATTGACGATCACCTCATGAAGATCTCCCACGTTGTACGTGGTTCCGAGTACCTCTCTTCCACACCGAAGTACAACCTCTGCTACGAGGCCTTCGGATGGGATATTCCGACATACGTTCATCTTCCCCTGATCCAGGGCAAGAATGACGACGGCACGGTAAGCAAACTCAGTAAGCGTCACGGTTCTACGGGTTTTGAGGATCTGGTCGCGCAGGGTTTCCTGCCGGAAGCGATCATCAACTATATCGCACTTCTCGGATGGTGCCCGAAGGACAACCAGGAGATCTTTACGCTGGATGAACTCAGCAAGGCTTTCGATATCTCCGGCATCAGCAAGTCCCCGTCCGTATTCGACTATGACAAGCTCGAGTGGTTCAACGGCGAGTATATCAAAAAGATGACACCGGAAGAATTCATCGAGTTCGCTAAGCCTGAGCTTGCGAAGTTCCCGATGATCACACCTGATCTGTATCCTCTCTTCGCCGAGATCATGCAGCCGCGTATCACCAGACTTCCGCAGATCAGTGAGAAGCTCGGATTCCTTCTTGAACTTGCCGATTACGATCTGGAGCTCTACGTTCATAAGAAGAGCAAGACTACGAAAGAGAGCTCTCTCGAGATGCTCAACATCGTTCTTCCGATGCTCTATGAGATCGAGTGGACCAAGGAATCCCTTTCCGAGTGTCTGACGGGCCTTGCCGAGGGCATGGGCGTCAAGAATGCACTCGTTATGTGGCCGGTACGTATTGCGGCTTCCGGTACGGCAGTTACCCCGGGCGGTGCTGTCGAAGTCTTGCTTCTCCTCGGTAAGGAAGAAGCCCTGAAGCGCATTGAATCCGGACGACAGCGACTCTCAGCTGCTCTTTCATAAAAACATGGAAAAGCCGGGTGCTTTTCGAAAAGAATAATAAACGCACAAAGACGTGCGAAAAGAAAGCGAGAGTAACAAAATGAGCGAATATAAGAGTTTTATAC
>JAFWSW010000219.1 GCA_017519205.1 Clostridiales bacterium
GAATATATTTATAAGTAATATTACTATATAAAGTAGAGAAACGGAGTGAATCTACACGGTCACATCTCCAGTTTCTGCGGATGTACTGATCCATGTGAGAACGGAGCTGCTTCTTGATCGATTCCTGAGCCAGTCCCCAGCCTTCCTTCAATCCGATCGAGTATCTTTCAGCAATAAATCCGGCGACTACTTGCGGAGAATACGGAACCAGCTTCGAGAAATCAAACGGTTCACATCTCTTCACAATTGTATTATCACTTCTCTTGGAAGCCATTACTGTCTCATCATCGATGAATTCCTGATAAACACCGCTTACCGGACGCCATGTAGTTTCCGTGACGTAGTTATCGCCTCTTTTTACTCGGCGGTCATAACCGGCTCTGGCCGAGAAGTTAGAAGTTGTCTGAGCATCGTATGTCCAATACGGCAGATATACACCCTGGAAAGAATCCGGGTGGGCGCTCTTTTTCGCTTTAGATGGTGTAAACAGTTTTCCCTTGAGCCAGGACATGAATTTCTCACCGGCTTTATCTTTCGGGATAGCAAACGGAACAACAGCTCCCGGAGACATGGAATCATTACTTGCCGCCGGCATAACGCTGGTCGAACCACAGAATGGACATACAGCTGCCGTCTCCAGTGCATCATAGATCGTCTCGGCACCACACTGCTTACATACTACAGACTTCTTCTGTGCTCCCCACTCGAAGCTGGCAGTTTTTTCTGCCGACTCGAAATCCAGTTCACAGATCGCATTCTCCGTATCTGCTTTCGGAAGTTCACACTTATATCCGCAGAATTCACAGAGCATTCCGCCCGATTCCGGATCAAAGACTACAGTCGCACCACAGTTCGGACACTTCTTATTAGTTATGTCCTCAGTAACTTCATTCTGGATCGGACGACCCTGTTCATCAAAATCTGCCATAAATACCTCCCTTTACATCCTCGCCCATATATTTCTTTATGACATTATACAAATCAAAGCAGAAAGAGGACGTATCTCCACCTTCTCATTAATCTGGTCCGCCTTGAGTTCCAGGCATCCGGTCTCTCCTTCTCCGGAGAAAATATCCGGCAAATGGTCTACTGAAGACACATCTCCCTGGCTACTTAAACTGACCAACATTTTTATTTTATCACTTCGGTTCATTATACACAAAACCTTTTTAGGGCCGCCGCAGAACCTGCCAAAGTGGTCTTTTCCCTCATCATCGAGCGTTCTTTCAAAGATGAGATCATCTCCCTCGGCGAACAGCATTTTTACTTCCCCGCAGCGAAGGACCTCATATTTTGTTCGCAGGAGACTTAACTCCCGGAAGGATTTCAGCAGGCTTTTCTGCCAGGAACCGAGATTATCCCACGGATAAGTCCTTCGGTTAAAAGGATCACGGTATCCATCCATGCCGATCTCATCTCCGTAATATGTGCAAGGGCATCCCGGATATGTCATCTGCAGTGCAAAAGCCATCTTCATCAACGCCGCACCACGGCTCTTCATGTGTTTCGTCAGTTGGAGTTTCTTCTGCTCTTCTCTGGATCCGGGATCAGGTGCACCAACGAGCATAGTGATCGCACGGGGTACATCATGACTGGAGATCAGATTCATCATGCAGTAGAACATCTGGTCCGGCAGATTCTCTCTATATTTCTCCATTGTCAGGCTCCAGGTACGGGCACTAGTATCGCCCCTCAGGAAAGAAAGAAGCGCTTCACGGAAAGGATATCCCATAACCGTATCGTGAGTTCTTCCAAATGCAAAATCACGATAACTGCCGTAACTGATCTTTGTGGTAACTTCTTCCCACACCTCGCCAAGAACGAGAGCATCGCCGTCAGATGCCTTCTTCACGCATGAACGCATTTCCCGGAGAAAAGAATCCGGAAGCTCATCCGAAACATCCAGTCTCACACCGCTTGCGCCACCACGGATCCAGTTTGCAACAACGCCATTCGGACCAAGAATAAAGTCACGATAGCTTAGATCATTTTCTTTAGTATTCGGAAGTTCAGGGAATCCCCACCAGGAATCGTATCCCACATCTCCGTCTTCTTTCCGGAAGAAAGCATACCAGGAAGAATAGTCGCTGTTAGTTCCTTCTGCAAAAGCACTATATGCGCCCGGAGCATCATATCTGCCATATTTGTTGAAATAGCGGCTGTCTGCTCCTGTATGACTGAACACTCCGTCCAGAATATAACGGATATTATTCTCTTTCATTGAAGCAGAAAAAGCACGATATCCGTCAATACCGCCAAGGATCGGATCAACATTCAAATAATCAGCCGTATCGTAGCGGTGATTAGATCTTGCCTCACAGATCGGGTTCAGATAAAGGACATCGACATTCAGGGACTTCAGATAGTCGGATTTCTCTGCTATGCCCTTGAGTGTTCCACCATAAAAATCGCAGGCAAGATATCCCGTCTCCGGCTTTCCATCAATATCTACATCCTCGTACCAATCCTCATGAAAGATACGTTCGGGACGGCTGAGTCCGGTCTTTTCCATTTCAACGTATGAATAATCACTTCCGCGATTGAACCGGTCGGGAAAGATCTGATACATGACAGCGCCCTTCATCCAGTCCGGTGTTGAGAAACCATCTTCATAAACGGTGATCTGGTAAGCGTGCGGATACTTCTCCTCTTCTACACCTACCCGCGGAGCGCTGAATGCGAACTTTCCGCGTCCGAAATCACCTTCCCAGCAGGCAACATAATACAGATATGTGCGGTTTTCATCATATTTACGATAGAGAAGATCGTGATACTCCGGATCTACGATCGCCCGGATATCTTCATCACTACTTCTTAAGCAGAACCAATAAAAAAGCAGTCCAGACTCGGCAGGCATGCGCAGACGGCAATGCCACCGGTTCGGAACTGATTCATACTTCTTCATTCGGAGCTCATTATATGAGAGTCCGTAAAGACCATAAGCGTAGCAAAGAACGATCTCATCCACATGTACGGAAACATCGATAAAAAGATCTACATAACCGCCTGTTTTCTGTGCACCAAAAGGAGTGCGGTATTCCGCAAGTCTCGAACAATGCACAACACAGTCCGAATTCTTTGCTATGCGTGAAGTCATGCCTTCTTATTCTCCGTTTCACCGGAAGATTTTGATGCTGCTTTTCCGGAAGAAGGCTTAGAAGTCTTCTTAGGAGCGGACGATGCCGGCTTCGTTGCCTTAGTAGCCTTAGCGGCCGGCTTAGAAGCAGCTTTTTTCGGTTCGGAAGCAGCGGCTTTCGTTTCCGTCTTCTTCACAGCTGGTTTCTTAGCTGCCGGTTTCTTTTCTTTTTTCTTAGGCTCCTCTTCCTTTTTGGACTTCGCCATATCAAGGATCTCTTCAGTAAGAGGTTTCTTCTTCTCTTCTTCCTCATCCGCGATAGAAATACCGGTGATGAAAGAATAAAGTCCGGCATACTCCTCTGCGGATTTCTTCCACGAATAATCTGCCTTCATTCCTTCTTCGATCAGCTTGTTCCATACCGGCTTGTTATGACGATACAGGTCACATGCATATTTCGTTACAAACAGGAACTCATGTGCATTGATATTGGCAAAGGAGAAACCGTTACCTTCACCGGTAAACTCGTTATACGGAACAACAGTATCACGAAGTCCGCCGGTCTCACGAACGATCGGGATCGTACCATAAGTCATCGCTACGAGCTGAGAAAGACCGCAGGGCTCAAACAGCGAAGGCATCAGGAAAATATCCGATCCGGCATAGAGAGTATGTGCAAGTCCGTTATCAAAAGAAATGCATGCACACATCTTACCCGGGTTTCTGGAAGCAATATCTGCAAGAGAACGCTCATAGTAAGCGTCGCCCGTACCGAGGATAACGATCTGCATCCCATCGTAGAGCATCTCCTCTACAACTCTAAGCAGGAGATCAAGCCCCTTCTGGTCAACCAGACGGGAGATCATGGTGCAGAGCGGTGCACCCGGATTCACCTCAAGACCAAGCTGTTCCTGAACAGATTTCTTGTTGGCTGCTTTTCCTTCCTCGTATGTCTTGATCGTATACTTCTGCGGAATCATAGTATCCTTTGACGGATTATATTCTTCAGCATTGATACCGTTCAGAATACCGGACACTTTATACGCATAGCGCTGGAGTGTATGATTCAAGCCTTCACCGTAGTAATCCGTCATGATCTCGTACGCGTATGTCGGAGATACAGTAGTTACGGAGTTGGAATAAACGATACCGGCCTTCATGAAGTTCACGGCACCATCTTTGATGGAGAGTTCATCCGTAAGATACTCACTCGGAAGGTCGAGAAGATCCTGGATCACTTCGATACCGTGAATACCCTGATACTTCAGGTTGTGGATCGTATATACCGTCTTGATGTTCGTGTGATATCCATACTTCTTATAGTGAGCATCAAGAAGAAGCGGCATCATGCCGGCCTGCCAGTCATTACAGTGCAGAACATCCGGCTCAAATCCCATAAAGTCTCCGAGGAAATCCAGAACTGCTCTCTGGAAGAAGCAGAATCGCTCGATATCGAATACATATTCAACATATACCTGATCAAAGTTGAAGTAGTACTCATTGTCGACGAAATAGAACTGGACACCATTCATTGTGAGAGTGTAAAGACCTGCATAGAGAGATCTCCAGCCCATCTTGATCATCTTCCATCCGATAAAATCCAGATTGTGCTCATGTTTCTGCTTCACGCTCTTATAGAGAGGCATGATAACTCTGGCATCACAGTGGTGATGCTGCAGTTCAACCGGCAGTGCACCAACGACGTCCGCCAGACCGCCGACTTTCGCAAACGGATAGACCTCCGAAGAGACAAACAGGACCTTCACTTTGTTCATACGATCGCTCCTTTACCAATCACGACCGGATAATCCTTGTGTCCAACAAGCTTGATTCCCGGACGGACCACAGAATTTTTATCGAGGATAACGTTCTCAAGATAACAGTTATCCGAAATATGCACATCCTGCATGATAACACAGTTTTTAATCGTGCAGTTCTTCGATACGGCAACACCACGGAAAAGGATCGACTCGGTAACATTACCGGAAATACGGCAACCATCGGAAACAATAGCGTCTGTTACCTTACAGTCATCTGAATAAAGTGTCGGCGCTTCGTCCTTGACCTTTGTGAAAATCGGCATACCATTCCAGAACAGTTCCGCACGGATCTGATTATTCAGAAGCATCATAGATGAATTGAAATAGGACTGTACGTTATTGATACGAAGCACAAGACCCTTATACTCATATGCATGGACACGGAGTGTGTCATACTTCTTAACGAAGGAATGAATACCTACATGGTTTGTTCCACGTGCCATCATCTCGGCAATAAGGTCGATCAGGAGTTCTCTACGGAGAACGATGATACCCATGCTGCTCTTGGTAAAGGAACTCTTTTCCGGATTGAAAAGCATATCCTTGACCCAGCCTCTTCTATCCACATCAAGAATGTAGTTCGGACCGCCGAACTTCGTGCCGTCACGGTTATACATAACAGAGATATCAGCACCGCAGGCCTTAAAGTCTTCGACAAAATCCGTAAAAGTCGTATTAAGGATGACATTACTTGCTGCCATGATTACGTAGGAAGCATTGCTCGAACGTACGAAGTCCAGAAGACCGGCCATTTCTTCATCACCCTGAACAGACGTTGCTTCAGAGTTAACATACGGCGGCAGGATATGAAGTCCGCCGGAATTCTTTCTGTCCAGATCCCAGGAAGAACCTGTTCCGAGATGGTCCATCAGGGACTTATACTTTGTGTAGGTATGGATACCGATATTCTTAATACCGGAATTCACCATATTCGACAGCATATAGTCGATGATACGATATCTTCCGCCGAACGGGATCGCGGAAAGAGCTCTCGGCTTGGACAGCTCGCCAAGCGTTATCTTTTTGTTATCACCAAGGATTAAACCCATTGCATCAATAAACATTCTTTATTCCTCCCAACTTCCGGTCATACACGAAAGACTTCGTCGATGACATTATCTTTCGCCGATACATTGACATCCTTATCCACCTGACAATTGGCAGGGATCACGGCGTTGTCCTTGATCTTAAGACCGCCCTCGATGACAACGATACCTTCTGAGCAGATCTTCTCATTCAGATACGGGCTCTTTCCCTTAACATCCGATCCGGCCTTGACATTCTCACCGATGATCGTGCCGGAAGCTACGATACAGCGGTTAAGATGAGCACCGGCTTTGACTGTAACACCCGGGAACAGTACGCAGTCTTTTACGACGGCCCCCTTCTCTACAGTAACGGAATTCGAAAGAACAGAGTGCTGAACTGAACCGAAGATCTGACAGCCGTCAGTTAACGCAGAACCTCTTACCTCAGCGCCATCACCAAGGAACTGGGACGGTTTTACCGGGTTTCTGCTGTAGATTCTCCACGAACGGTCGATCAGGTTGATCTCATGCGGACGATCCAGGATATCCATATTAGATTCCCAAAGTGAGGAGATCGTTCCAACATCTTTCCAGTATCCGGAGAAGCGGTAAGCGCACAGTTTCTTTCCCTGGTTCAGGAGAAGCGGCACGATGTTCTTACCGAAGTCGTTATTGGACTTCGGATCGTCCTCATCTTCAACCAGTGCCTTACGGAGTACATCCCATGTAAAGATATATACACCCATGGAAGCAAGATTGCTTTCCGGTTTTGCCGGTTTTTCAACGAACTCCGTGATAACGTCGGAGTCTTCTTTGGTATTCAGGATACCGAAACGGGAAGCCTCTTCCCACGGAACCTCAAGCACAGCAAGAGTAGCATCCGCCTCATTTTCAATATGCTGACGGAGCATCTCCGCATAGTTCATCTTATAGATATGGTCACCGGAAAGAATAAGCACATACTTCGGTTCACAATCATCAATGAAATCACGGTTCTGATAGATTGCGTTTGCAGTACCCTTATACCAGTCACTCTTACCTGTCTTCTGGAACGGAGGAAGAATAAAAGCACCTCCGTTATTACGGTCGAGATCCCAAGGATGACCATTTCCGATGTAAGTATTCAGCGCCAGAGGCTGATACTGTGTCAGAACACCAACTGTTTCAATTCCTGAATTTGCGCAATTGGAAAGTGGGAAATCGATAATACGATAACGGCTTCCGAAAGGAACGGCCGGCTTAGCAATATTCTTTGTCAGCACGCCCAGTCTGGACCCCTGTCCACCTGCCAAAATCATTGCGACTACTTGCGCTTTCGCCATAATGAGAACCTCCGTTTATATAATCTCTTATTTTTTCTTCGTTGTTTTCGCCGACTTAGCAGTTTTCGCTGCAGATGTCTTCGTCTTAGCAGAATTCGCAGAAGATGTCTTTGCCTTCGAAGACTTCGCTGTAGAAGTCTTAGCCTTAGCGGGCTTCGATGCTGTCGACTTCGTTGACTTTGTCGAAGTCGTTTTGACCTTCTGGAAATAGATACCACCAAGTGGCGGCAGGTTCACCGAGATGTGACACGGCTTACCGTTCCATTCCTCTTCTACTGCCTTAAAAGTACCTCTGCTGTCGGTTCCATCCGGATAACCGGATCCACCGTACTTCATGTCATCGGTATTCATCAGGATCTTATATCTGCCGCTCTCGGTCACACCAATGTTATAGTTCTCAAGCGGTACCGGAACCATATTGAGAGCCACATAGATATCTTCCTGATTGGCTACACCCTTACGCTTAAACACAAATACATTGTTTTTTACATCAGAAGCATCGACCCACTCGAAGCCGCCCCAGGAATGATCATCCTGCCAGAACTGCGCATTCTTAATGTAGAAATGATTCAGATCTGCGACATAATCCTGAAGGAGCTTATGGGATTCATACTGAAGCATGAACCACTCAAGCTGCTCATAGAATCTCCACTCGATGAACTGACCGAACTCAGATCCCATGAAATTCAGTTTTGCACCCGGATGCGCCATCATGTACATGAACATCAATCGGAGATTCGCAAACTTTCTCCATGTATCACCCGGCATCTTATCAATGAGGCTCTTCTTTCCATGAACGACTTCGTCATGGGACAGGCTCAGGATAAAGTTCTCGGAAAATGCATACATCATGGAGAAACAGAACTGGTCGTGATGCCACTCTCTTGCATAAGAATCCGTCTGGAAGTAATCCAGCGTATCGTGCATCCATCCCATGTTCCACTTATGGGTGAAACCTAATCCACCATCATTCACCGGATGGGAGACCTTCGGCCATGCCGTGGATTCCTCAGCGATCATCATAACGTACGGATAATTCTCCGCCATGATCGTATTGAGATTACGGATAAAGTCGATCGCCTCAAGGTTATCGGTTCCGCCATAGATATTCGGAATATACTCTGTTCTTCCATAGTCACGGTAAAGCATACTCGATACCGCATCCATACGGATACCGTCGAGGTGGAATTCCTCGATCCAGAAAACCGCATTACTGATCAGGAAGGACTGCACTTCAGCCTTCGCATAGTCAAATACGAACGTGCCCCATTCCTTATGTTCACCGATACGCGGATCTTTGTATTCATAGCATGCGGATCCGTCGAAACGGACAAGACCTTCCTGATTCTTCGGGAAATGCGCCGGCACCCAGTCAAGAATGATGGAGATACCGTTCTTATGAAGATGATCTACAAAGAACTTAAAGTCCGCAGGAGTTCCGAAACGGCTGGTTACCGCATAATAGCAGATGACCTGATATCCCCAGGAGTCATCCAGCGGATGTTCCAGGATCGGCATAAGCTCAACATGCGTATAACCCATCTTCTTGCAGTACTTGGCAAGATCCTTCGCGATCTCGCGGTAATTCATGAAATTGCCGTCCTCATGTCTTCTCCAGGAGCCCAAGTGAACTTCATAAATTGAGATCGGACGAGGTGCACAGGCATGTACACGCTTACTCGTGAAAGCCTCATCATGCCATGTGTAATCATTCGGATCATAAAGGATCGATGCGTCGGCCGGTCTCGTCTCACAGTGTCTGGCGTACGGATCAACTTTGTTTACTTCAGATCCATCAGCACCATACACATGATATTTATAGCGGTCCCACTGCTTGGCACCGCTGATATATGCTTCCCATATACCGGAATCGCCGATCTTGTACATGTAATAGGCTTCCGGATTCCAGTCATTGAAATCACCGACCACACTCACCGCTTTTGCATGCGGCGCCCAGACACGGAAAAGAAAACCCTTCTCACCATTCGGTTTCGAATATGGTCTCGAACCGAGATAGTTGTAACTTTTGTAGTCCTTTCCCGTATTGAAAAGATACGCTTGATCCATGAAATATCTCCTACTCGCATGGGCATAATCGCCCACATTCATTCATTTCATTTATTATAACGCAATCTTTTTAATGTTCCTAGCACTTTTAACAAAAGAGAGCCGATTTCTCGGCTCTCTTTTATAACATGTCACAATTCTTCCCCTTAAAATCAACTAATATAGGGATTTGTTAAAATTTTGTTAACTCCTCAATCGGTTAAGCTCAAACTCACTGTTTAGCGAACTCTGCGCCCTTATCGAATGCATTGAGGTTGTTCGGGATCATGTGATGTCTTCTCTCCGGAAGAACGTCGTAGAGTGCTTTTTCAAAAGACTCTCTTGTAAAAGCACCGGTCGCCGCGGATACGCATCCAAGGAGTACGATGGTTGCATAAGCCATGGAACCGAGTTCGGAAGCGATCTCGGAAGAGTTGATCGGGATGAAGCGGATATCTGTACGCTTCGGAGCAACCTTAACGAGCGAAGAGTCAATGATGATGATTCCGCCCGGCTTCAGTGTATCTTCGAACTTCTCAAGAGACGGCTGGTTCAGTGCGATAAGAACGTCCGGTTCATTGATAACAGGAGATCCGATCGGCTCGTCAGAAATAACGACGGAGCAGTTTGCTGTACCACCACGCATTTCCGGACCGTAGGACGGGAACCAGGAAACCTCTTTACCCTCGATCAGAGCAGATTCTGCAGCCATCTTACCAGCGGAAAGAACGCCCTGGCCACCGAATCCGGCAAGAATAATAGAAAAATCGATCATAATTACACCTCCAGATCCTTGCCCTTGAAGACGCCCAGCGGATACTGCGGAACCATCTTCTCTTTGCACCACTCCAGAGCTTCGATCGGCTCCTTACCCCAGTTAGTCGGGCATGTGGAGAGGAACTCGACCATTGCGAAACCGAGGCCTGCCTGCTGAACGCGGAATGCCTTAGCGATCGCTTTCTTTGCTTCCTGAATGTGCTTGTAGTCAAAGAGTGCTACACGCTCGATGTATACCGCACCGGTAAGTGTAGAGAGCATCTCACTGACGTTGATCGGATAACCACGTGTCTCAGCATCACGACCCAGCGGAGAGGTTGTTGTAACCTGACCGAGAAGTGTGGTCGGAGCCATCTGACCGGATGTCATACCGTAAACTGCGTTGTTTACGAAGAATGTGCAGATCTTCTCACCACGAGCTGCGGCATGAACGATCTCTGCTGTACCGATGGAAGCAAGGTCACCATCGCCCTGATAGGTGAAGACCATTTCTTCCGGCTTGCAGCGCTTGATACCGGTAGCAACCGCCGGAGCACGTCCGTGAGCTGCCTGTACCATATCGCATGAAAAATAATCATAGTTATTGTATGTGCATCCGACAGATGCCACACCGATGGTCTTATCGATAAGGTCCATCTCTTCCATTACTTCCGCGATCAGGCGGTGAATGATACCGTGCATACAACCCGGGCAGTAATGGAACGGCTTATCTGTCAGACCTTTTGTTTTCTGAAATACAACTGCCATCTTACATCTCCCCCTTATGAATCTTTACGATCTCATCCAGGATCTCTTTCTGGGTCGGCAGGTTACCACCCATACGACCGTGGAAATAAACCGGCTTCTTGCCGTTAACAGCAAGACGGACGTCTTCGATCATCTGACCGGAAGAAAGCTCCACATCGAGGAATCCCTTTACGCTCGGCATGTCAGCAACACGTGCGAACTCCTTGCTCGGGAAAGGCCACAGTGTGATCGGACGGACCATACCGACCTTGATACCAAGCTCAGCTGCCTGACGGATAACGTTCTTGCAGATACGGGAGCATGTACCGTAAGCTGCGATAACGATCTCAGCATCATCGAGATTAGAGGACTCAAACATGACTTCCTTCTCTTCGATCTCACGGTACTTGTCCTGAAGTTCTCTGTTCTTCGCTTCCAGATCATCCGGATCAATGTAGATAGAAGTGATCGTGTTGTGCTTTTCACGGCCGTGCATTCCTGTGGTTGCCCACGGCTTTGCGATCTCTTCTGTATCTTCCTTCTCTTTAAAAGCAACCGGCTCCATCATCTGTCCGATAGTACCGTCACCGAGGATCATGCAGACCATTCTGTACTTATCTGCAAGATCGAAGGACTTGACTGTCAGCTCATAGAGTTCCTGTACGGAAGCAGGAGCAATAACGAGGTTTCTGTAGTCACCATGTCCGCCGCCCTTTGTAGCCTGGAAATAGTCGCCCTGAGACGGGAGAATACCACCAAGTCCAGGACCGCCACGCATGATGTTTACAACTACAGCCGGAAGTTCAGCACCGGCAATATAGGAAATACCTTCCTGCTTGAGGGAGATTCCCGGAGAGGAAGAAGATGTGAGTACTCTCTCACCTGTAGCCGCTGCACCATATACCATGTTGATCGCAGCAACTTCACTCTCAGCCTGTACAAATGTACCGCCGTGCTTGACCATCTCACGAGCCATGTAGTGCATGACTTCTGTCTGAGGTGTGATCGGGTAACCGAAATAATGACGGCATCCTGCACGGATCGCCGCTTCTGCGATTACCTCATTACCTTTCATCAATACTCTTTTTGCCATGTCTCCACCTTACCTTTCTACCGTGATCACAGAATCCGGGCACTGGGTCGCGCAGAAAGCGCAGCCGACGCACTGGGAAAGATCGGTACAGGAAGCAGGATGATAGCCTTTACTGTTCAGACGCTCTTTATCGAGCACGAGGATCTTCTTGGGGCAAGCATATACACACAAGCCACAGCCCTTACACAGATCTTCTTGAAAAGATACTTTAGCCATATGTTCCTCCTGATATTTTATTGCGTATTATGCATTATAGTCTTGCCCCCCATATAAATCAACATGGCAAAAGGCTAGGAATCTTAACGTTTTTCACTCATTCAGCCGACACTTTGGACAACATCGGAAGAAAGAGAACGATTTACCCGAAATTATCAAAAAAGGAAAAGCAAAAAAGAAGGACCCGCATCAGCGGATCCTTCAGATATGCAGTAAATTTGAGTAAAGATTAAGCGTTCTCTTTCTTGAGAAGATCGCGGATCTCAGTAAGAAGAGCGATATCTGCAGGTGTCTCTTCTTCCTTCTTCTCTTCCTCTTCCTTCTTAGCGAGCTTATCCTTCGCCTTGTTCATAACACGGATAACGATGAAGATTACGAAAGCAATGATGATGAACTGGATGATCGCATTGATCAGAACACCATATCCGATAGCTACTTCGCCTTCCATTTCAAGTGTTTCAGGATTCAGAGTACCGGACTTGAGAACATACTTCATGTTCGCAAAATCTACACCCGAAGTCAGCATACCGATGCAAGGCATAATGATGTTATCGACAAGTGCAGTTACGATCTTACCAAAAGCAGCACCGATAACTACCGCGGTTGCCAGGTCGATAACATTTCCTCTCATAAGAAAAGCTTTAAAATCTTTCCACATAAAACAACCCTCCGTATGTTTTTTACTTTATTTCACTATATTCCAATCGGAATGATTTGTGAACTATTTATTCTTTTCTTTCTTGTCCTTTTTCTTCTTTTTCTTATCCTTCTTTTCTTTCTTCTCTTCTTTTTCATTCTCGTCCTTTACAGAGACAAAACTCTTCAGAGTAGAAATCATAGAAAGGATACTTGTTTCATTAATCTTGTAGAAACACTCTCGACCGATCTTATTGGCAAGAACGATATTCTCGGAAACCAGGAGCTGCATGTGATGCGACAGCGTCGGTTGTGAAATCTTAAGGTGCTCAAGAATATCTTTCGCCCGCAGTGTCTTCCCTTCCGAAAGAATGGAAAGGATCTGCATACGTGTAGGATCACTTAATACTTCAAAGAAAGAGTTGACGTTTTCCAAAGCGCACCTCCAGTTATGCGATCAGCTGTCCCTTAAGTGCCTCTTCAAAATCTGAAAGATTCGCGCAAGCCACGACTTCCGTATTATCCTCAAGAAGGATATCCTCATCCTCCTTCACAAGAAGTGTCATCGGTACACCAAGTTTGCGGAGCAGGAGAAGCTGGTATTCCTTACTCGGCTGACTTGCAAGATATTTACTGAGCATACGGAGGATCTGTTTTGCATCTTCCAGATAAATACCGGAAAGTCTCATCAGATGATCGATCACATATACCCCGAATACATCATCAAATTTCATATTCTTCTTTTCCGGGAAACAGGATGTAAAGACGGTCATCGAGATCTTGGAAACAAGATTCAGTTTCACAAAATCATCCACCGGAATCAGGAAGCTTTTTACATTCGGGGAGAAGATCTCCTGAAGCTGTTCTACAGTGAGTTCACCCTTAAGATCCTGGATACGCTCGATTCGTGCAAGTACCCGGTCTCTGGGAAGAAACGTCTCCTGGCCTGTTTTGGTAGCCTTGTGAATAAACCAGCTCTCCGGGATCAGATTCATTCTTTTCCAACGATAAAGCGTACCGTAGGAAATACGTGCCACACGCAGCAGCTGCTTTTTAGAAATCAATTCTTCATTCTCAAACATGGCGTTTCACCTCACAAAAGAATAGCTGCAGACGTTTCATAAACATCCACAGCTATCATTTTAGTGAAACAATGTTACAACTTCTAAAC
>JAFWSW010000220.1 GCA_017519205.1 Clostridiales bacterium
ATTGTCCTCTGTCAGGATTCCGATGGCATCTGTATGGTGGCCTCCGCATTCTATGGCAACGGTCGGTCCAGATGGTGTGTATGCATTTGTGGTAGAAGAGCAAACCGCAAGTATTGTAAAACTCATCAGTTTCGAGAGCGTAGAATGATTGAAAGATGGAGATGACAAGGTTTTTCAGAGGTTTCCAAAGGGGACGGGGTCCCTTTTGGCACACGACTTTCCCGCGGAAAGTCTAGTGTGTTATACCTTTGCGAAGGTCCCGGGAGCCGGGATGGATCGCACTGCGTGAAAAGGTAAGCATATGGCATAAAAGCCCACTACACAATTGCATACCATTCCAGCGATGGCCGCCAGACGGCAGAGGAGGCAGCGCGGAACATCGCAGAGAAGGTAGAACTTTTTCGGGATGAGCAGTAAATGAGTAAAGTCAAAATAGGCGGAATTGCTTCTAGAGGTGAATGTAGAATGAAACGGAGAAAAATCATGAAAAGAATCATAGTAACCCTACTGATATTGTTTTTTATACTAGGCTATGCGCCGGCCCTTTCGTTCGAGTCGCATGCATCAAGAGAAGCGGAGAATGACCGGATGAGGGTAAACTCTCAGTTGTCCAATTATTCTGGTGCTCAGTTGATAGGTGTACCGGCCACAGGGCATGATCATTCCACATGGATGATTTATTCGAAACCTTATCTTGACACAACCACATTAACAGGTGTTTATCCACACTACAACAATTTCACAATTGCTGAAATACAAAATTACATAGATTCCAACAATAACACAGTTTTCATCAGCAGAAGTCATGGTACAGTCATAAAGAATACTTATAATGTTCAGATAGGTACTGCTATTCAAATAAACAATAATACGACTGGAAACCTTTTTTCCAGCAACTTATCTATGGATTCCTTAAACCTGTCAAATATGGACATTATTCTTTTCGTTGCATGCAGCACTGCAGCAGGAGGCTCTTCAGCTGCAAATCTTCCTGTAAAGGCTGTGGCAAAAGGAGCATTATGTGCAGTAGGGTTTAGTGGCACAATCGTATGTACCGATGCAAATACTTGGACAATATCTTTCTGCTATTATATGGCCCAGCATAAGACCGTACAACAGGCATGTTCACTTCTGTCTTCTACATATTCCGGGACTGGTTTGGAAAACCATGTGATTATGGGTTCCGGAAGTGCTGTAATAAACTGATCTGGATAATAGGAGGTCCTAAAAATGAAGAGATTAATCGTTATCCTAGCCTTTCTGTTCGCAATTCTCTCTTTATGCGCATGTGAAGGAAGCATCCGTAAAAACACAGGCATCAAGGCATACGAATTGGGTTACACTTCCGATGGAGGGGATGGAGGAATTCATGCTGATGAAGCCCCGGTATGGAATCAGGAACATCAAGAGTTTGCGGATCCGGAAGCGCAGAAAAGCATCACGATAGAATTTGGCGGGAAGCATTATTCGGGTGATTACGTAATTTCCAGCTACGAAAAATATGATAATTATCAGACAGATCATTATGTAGATCGGAAAACCGGTGGCCCATTTTCAGTCATCCATGATACCGGAGAACTGAATCTGTTTCTGATATCTGAAGATGGAGAAGAGGAATGGCCTTCGGGGCAGAAGAACCCGAAAGAAGTCTTTCAGGATCAGGCGTTTCAGATCCTTTCCGAACATGTTCCCGGGAACAGTCTTAAGGAGTATGAACTCGAATACACCTCTGATGAATACTTTGACAGTTTTCATTATTATCGGCGTATAGATGATGCGATCTGTGCGGCTTTTCATATTACGATTACGAAGACCGGAAAACCTGCCGCACTAAGAGTTGTCATGGGGCCGGAAAGCGAAGAGATATTTAAGAAGCATTCTCTCGAGGAGATCCGTGAAACAATCCAAAGACTGAGCGGTGATATGGCGGTCCAGATACTTGACGAAAAGCTATCAGAAATATACAAGCAACTGAAAGTAACTTATAAATGGGAGGTGCTGAATAAATATCTGGTTCAATATGACGATGCACACCTTGGCCTTGTATATGATCTGGAAATAATTACTAGAACTCCCGGTGAAGGAGGATTGATTTATGAGTCTGGAATGCGGATCGCGATTCTTCTGACAGAGTAATACATCTGCTTTACGATGGGAATCCATCTCGTTCCCTCTTTGGATCCGAAAAATCCCTTTTGAGCCAGTTTCCGCCCAGAGCCAGATGCTTTTTGGTGCAGAGTACATTGGTTACATTGGACGAAATGAATAACCAGCCATTGTCTCGTCATGGCGTCTCTTTGGCGCGCGGGGAGGGGTTCAGCACTCGAAGCGGACGGTCTCGTTACTCAGGAAGAAAAGCGCGAGTGCGCCGGGGCCGACGTGGGAGCCGGTGACCGGTTCGTATTCGACGGGAAGGATCTCTTTGGGCGGATGCTCTTTACGGAGAAGCTCCATGAGGTATTTCGCGTCTTCCCGGCAGCCTGCCTCAGCGATGCCGACGATTTGGGATTCGGGGTTTACCGCAAACTTGTTGAAGCGTTCCGCCAGTGCTTCGATGGCGCGCTTCCGCCCGCGGACAGACGCAAAAGAGACGATCTTGCCGTCCTCATTTCCTTTGAGGAGCGGTTTCAGATTCAAGACACTTCCGACCAGCGCCTTTACGGCGGAAAGTCTGCCTCCGCGCTTTAGGTGCATGAGGTCATCCACGGTAAATACGTTGCACATACGCCGGGAGTAATCTCTCAGCTTCTCCGCAGCTTCCGTGACGTCGAGACCGCGGTCTCTGAGCCTTGCGGCTTCCAAAGCGACCAGCCCTTCTCCGAGCGACGCTCCTTTTGTGTCAACGATTTCGACGATGCGGTCCGGATGCTCTTCGGAGAGCATTTGTGCCGCAACACGGGCACAGTCACAGGAGCCGCTGATGCCTGACGACATACTGACGTAGAGCACGTCCTGTCCTTCCTTCAGAAAAGGTTCAAAGAAATCCGCATAATGCTGAGGGGTGATCTGCGAGGTCGTGACCGCAAGACCCCCTTTGATACGCGCATAAAATTCATCTCCGTCAAAGGCCTCTGTA
>JAFWSW010000024.1 GCA_017519205.1 Clostridiales bacterium
AATCCCTGCCAAAGGGTGTTGTTATAGAATGGGTTAAAGGAGAAAGTTTCTCAGCCCTGGAGAAAAAGATTATCTGGCATCGGATCTTCTGCAGTCTTGGCGTTCTGCTGGATGCATACGGAAGTACGATCATCACGATGATCGCAATGGGATATTATATGCTGAGAGTAACCCGGCTGTATATTTATCTGACAGACAGAATGGATACTACCTTCCCGGAAAGGCCGGACAAGAACCGGCTCTGGTACCGTATACTGATCATCGCTTTGGTGTTCGTACTGATCGGTGTGATCTCAGTCGCTGTCGGCCTATCGTTCAACCGGCTTTATGATGTGACAGGAACCAGCCTGACCGATCTGGAGATCATCGAACATGGCCTGGGTGTGTTTTTTGAATAGGAGATCGCCGCATTCTCGTGACTTTAGTCGTGAGTTAGGTGGCTTTTGTCTTGTAAAATATCCTTACATATGGTATAATATATCCATGGATAATACAGCTATAAATAACTATTCTTCTGACCTTACATATGGTCGTGGATATGTCTACTCGCTTCAGTATCATCTGGTTTGGTGTACCAAGTATCGAAAACCTGTTCTGGTCGGAAATATCGCCGACGAGATCGGTTCGAGCCTACAAACAACTGCGGAGGAGTTGGGTATTACTATAGATGTGATGGAAGTGATGCCGGATCATATCCATATCCTTTTCCAGGCAAAACCTCAGCTTCGACTCTCGGATGCGGTCAAGATCCTCAAGGGAAACAGCGCCCGCTGGCTGTTTCTCGCCCACCCGGAAATCAAGAAACAGCTGTGGGGAGGACATCTGTGGAATCCGAGCTACTGTGTGGTAACAGTAAGCGATCGAAGTCATGACCAGGTAAAGCGATACATCGAAACACAGAAAACCAGATAACTATTTCGGAAAGGAGGCTGCCGCTGTGACGATCTATACATCATATGACGTAAGAATACCGACACATGAGTATAATAAAGTATTTGCGGATACTGCAGAGAAGTATCGTGCGGCGGTAGAGTTCTTCATATCTGTACGGATAAAGGAAGCAGCCATTCTTTCAGAGCCGAAAGCACAGCATGTTCAGCTTCGGAAGATGGAGATCCTGACGCACAGGACAAAGAACAATCCTGATCCGAAATATGATTTTGGGAAGGATTTCTATAAGTTTCCCAGTTATCTGAGAAGATCCGCGATCGCGGAAGCACTGGGAAAAGCATCCTCCTACGAGAGCAATCAGATGTTGTGGGAAAAGACCCATGAAGGAAAGAGAACCGGGAAACCGACAGCGGGATATGTATATCCTGCGTTATACCATGGGAATACCTTTATTCGAGTAGATGAGCAAACAGCAAAAATAAAGGTCTGGATCCGCAATACATGGGACTGGGTCACGGTTCCGCTGAGGAAAACGGATGTCGATTATATCCGGAAGTATTGCTCCGGAAGGAAGGAATGTGTTCCCGTACTCAGGAAAAGACACAAATACTGGGTCCTGTCTTTCTCCTATGAGGAAGAAGTTAAACTGATGGATGTATCGGTGAAAGATCAGATCATCCTGTCGGTAGATCTGGGCATCAACAGCGCCTGTGTATGTACAGCCATGCGATCAGACGGCACTATTTCAGGAAGAAAGTTTCTGCATCTTCCAAAGGAAGAAGACTCTCTGACACATGCACTGAACAGGATCAAAAAGGCTCAGCAGCTTGGAAGCAGGAAGACACCCGGGTTATGGGCAAGAGCAAAGGGAATCAATGACAGAATCGCTGTTCGTACGGCAGCGTTTATCGTGGAAACAGCGGTAATGTTCCATGCTGCAGCGATCGTATTCGAGAGCCTGGATACAAAAGGCAAGAAAAAAGGATCACGAAGCAAGCGGCAGAGAATACATCACTGGCGGGCACAGTATGTACAGAACATGGTAACGGACAAAGCACACCGTCTTGGGATGAGGATCTCACGAGTGAACGCATGGGGGACTTCATCGCTTGCGTATGATGGAAGCGGGAAAGTAACCCGTGGAAAAGAGGCAGGCTTCAAGACCAGTGCGATGTGCAGATTCACAAACGGGAAACAATACAACAGTGATCTGAATGCCAGTTATAACATAGGAGCACGATATTTTATACGTGAAATATTAAAATCCGTGCCGGAAACGGAAAGGTTGCGCATTCTGGCAAAAGTACCAGAGTGCAGTAAGAGAAGCACCTCAACCTACGCCACATTAATTAATCTCTGTGCGGAGCTTCATGCAGCGGCATGATTCTCTGAGCAAAGACTGTATATGTGGATAGGCAGTCCGATGCCTCTAAAAGGCAACCGCCAAAAGGCGGCATTAGGAAGCACGCGACTTTAGTCGTGTGAGACTTCACTAGGAGGCACTATGACAAGGAAACTTGAAAAACTGCAGAAGGATCGGAAGAAAGCAAGGTATGCAGGTTATTTTGCCGTTCTTTTGATCATGATCGTCCTGACTGATATTCTCGATAATCTGGCAACCAATGTCGGAGCAAACATCACCTCCAGTTTTATCACGGAGTTTTTTGTAAACGGCAAGGTGTTCGGCCGAAGCTATGGATATGAGGAAG
>JAFWSW010000221.1 GCA_017519205.1 Clostridiales bacterium
ACTTGTATTTGCGGGACATAAGTTCTGGGAGTACGCAAGAGGGGCTTTCTCATATTACGGAGAAAACTGGAAAGCTCCCGACACCGTACTCAGAAGGCGGATCACTTTGGCGGGAGACATTTGGTTTTCCTCTTCGGTTGTATTCTTATCCTTCCTTCTGAGCATGAAAGTCAGGATCGGCAACAAATTCCTCGCTTTTATGGGGAAGATAACCCTGGAGTTTTACCTGATCCACGGACTGTTTGTTGAATTATTCTGTTTCGCATTTATTGGCCAGCTGAAGAGCCTTTATTACATAAAGAATCAGCTGCTTTTCGTGGCAGTGGTCTTTGTACTCGGTCTTGCAGGGGCTTACCTGCTGGGAATGGTGACCAAAGCGATGAAAAAAGGCTTTTCCAAGAGTAAAGGCACAGATGCCCGATGAGGTGAAAGATGAGGCTTGCTGCTTATCAATTCGGCGTGACCGGAGATGTAAAACAGAATATGTCCGTCATCAGCGATGCTGTCAGGCAGGCGGCTGAGTGCAAAGCGGACCTGATCATTTTTCCGGAATGCGCCGTTACGGGCTATCCGCCGAGGAATATCGACAATGCCGAAAGCATCGATCTTCCTGCGGTTGAAACTGCGATAAACGATCTGCGGAAGCTGTCCGACAGCCTCGGTATCGTTATCATTGCAGGCACGATATTCTTTGACTCCGGTTATCATAACCGCGCATGTCTCTTCTCTCCCGGCCGTAAAGTCTCATGGTACGGAAAAAGGGCTTTATACGGATGGGATGAGGATAACTTCGTCCCCGGCCGCGAAGACGGGATTTTCCGTATCGGCGATCTTACCGTCGGGGTAAGGATATGCTTTGAGATCCGCTTCCCGGAGTACTTCCGGGAATTATACAGGGCGCATACCGATCTGGACATAGTACTCTTCTATGATGTGGCGGATAAGGATGATGCGGAGCGCTACGATCTGATCAAAAGCCATATCGTGACCAGGGCTGTCGAGAACGTTACTCCTCTCCTGTCGGTTAACGCGACAGCGCCCTTCCAGACGGCGCCGACCTGCTTTGTGAACGCCTCCGGAAGGATTATCGCGGAATGCGCGCGCAATACAGAGGAACTGCTTGTGATCGACTTTGCCGGACAGGCTCCCGATTTCGGTGAAAAGGGCCGGATCAGGTATTCCGATCTTCTCTCGGGCAGGAATTAAGCGCTATGCGGAGTATATAAACATTACCGACAACAATCATAATATAAGAGGCGCCATGAATTCGAAAGTACATTAATTATACAATATTATTGTTTCATCGGGATGGTGATACGATCAGGACTTCGGCATAACTTGAGGAAGGAAAATGACAAAGCAGATAGGCGTGATCGCCGACATTCACAGCAATTATACCGCATTTAAGACCGCGGTCGAATATATGGAAAACAGAGGCATCACGGAGTTCTTTCTGCTTGGGGATTTTGTTTCCGATACCACGGACACCCGCGAGACCATGCAGTTCATCTACAGCCTCATCGAGCGTTACGATGTGCATATCCTGCGCGGCAACCGTGAAGAATACTTCATCGGACAGAGAAAGGTGCTGCGCGGCGAAGCGGAAGGGCCGAAATGGATCTATAATTCCGCGAGCGGCAGCCTTTTGTATACCTATGAGCTGCTGACCGACAAAGACATCGATTTCTTTGAGGCTCTGCCGATCACCTTTAAATACGAACGTGAGGGATACCCTTCGATCACCTGCTGCCACGGTTCTCCCGCGAGTGACCGCGAACTGCTGCAGCTCGGCGCGGAGAATACAAAAGAATGGCTGAGAAAGATCGACACCGACTATCTCCTTGCTGCGCATACTCATATGCAGGGTGAGTTTGAACACGAAGGAAAGCGCTATTTCAATACCGGCGCATCGGGCATCGCGATCGGCGCGCCCGGCCTCGTTCAGTGCCTTATCCTTCACGGCTCGGACGCATCCGAGCCCGGCGGACCCTCGTGGAGAGCCGAATTCTTAAATCTTCCTTACGATGTCGGATATGTTGTCGACGCGATCTACGATAAAGGCCTGATGGAAAAGGGACTGTGGTTCATTTCCAACAATATCTACATCTTAAAGACCGGTATCGACTACACTCCCGAGCTCGTCACGGCGGCAAGGTCCCTGCAGGAACAGGCCACGGGACAACCCGCGCAGTGGCCCTACATCGGGGAGGAATACTTTACCGCGGCCGCCGGGAAGCTTGGGATCCCGGATTACCGCAAACGCGATCAGCTGCGGTAAATAATCGCCATACATTTTTTGAGATCAGTAAAGGAGCCCGTCGCGTTGCTGCGGCGGGCTCCTTTTAAACAACTTTCTTTCCAGGAGATCATTTCTTGTAAAGAGCGTCAAACTGCTTCTGAAGCTCTGCGGTAACGTCCTCGATACCTGCCTGCTTCAGTGCTGCCTGCATCTCAGCAACGATGTCCTCTGCAGTGCCCGAGTACTTGCCGTACGCGATCTGCTTCATGTAGTTGCCGAATACTTCGTTGCAGTTCTTAACCTTGCCTTCGATGCTGTCTACATTGGGAACGAACTGTCCGTAAGGATAGTCGATCTTGATCTTGTCATAAATCTTGTAAAGAGACTCGATAGCTGTCCAGTTTCTGGTAGCGTCCTTGAGCTCAAGGTTGTCGTTACGTCCCCACCACCAGCTGGTAGCTCCGCCTACATTGTCTGTATCGGGGTTGTAGCTTGCGGGAGTGATACGGTAGCCGTTGGAGTCAAGCTCGTAGGAAACGCTCTGGATACCGTAGTTGATCAGTCTGTAGCAATCGGGATCGTTTCTTAAGAGGTCGTAAACCATAAGAGCTCTCTCAGGGTTCTTGGAAGCTGCGGAAACAGCCATAGCGCCGTGAGTGATCGAAAGAGCTACAACGTTGTCTGTCTCTTCACCGAAGTAGAAGAAGCCAGACTCAGCATTGGGATCGTTGTAAATGGTGTTGGAAGGAGTCTTTGAGCAAAGATCGGTCCAAGTCTGTGTATGATGCTGCTCTGCTGCAACAAGGCCTACACGGTAATCATCTCTGTTGGTGGATGTGGTGTTGTTGAGAACGTCGGTCTTCCAAACGCCCATCTCATCCCACTTCTTCATCATCTTAGCGAAGTCAACCATCATCTGAGTATCCGAATAAGCGGGAGTAATGATCTTGTAAAGGTCATCCTTTGTTCCGCCCCAAAGAGCTGCGGTGCAGATACCGTCGATCGGAACGAACTTGCTGTGGCTTGCTACCCAGCCGCTTGCCATCTGAACGTTGTGGGTTCCGTCGGAATCCCATGCAATGTTAATGCCGAGAGCGTCCTTATTTGCGGTAACATACTCGAAGTACTTGGTCATGTCTTCCCAGCTGTGAACGCCGTTTGCAAGGCCGGCCTTCTTAGCCCAGTCAAGACGGTAGATGTAGCCGTGGTTGGTCCACTGCGCGTAGTTATCCTCGGGCATTAAGTAGATGTCGCCGTCGTATTTGCAGAGTTCCCAGTGATCCTTCGGAACGCTCTTCCAGGTCTCGGGAGCATAGGTCTTGAGCATATCCTCTGTGAGGATCTTGAAGCCGCCGTTCTTTGCGTTCGGCCATGCATCAAGCCAGTCGGATGCGGTACCGATCAGGTCAACGGTTCCGTCCTGTGCTGCGATGTTCATGTTGTAAACCGAAAGATAATCGGTCCAGCCGATCCAGTAGAATTCAAGCTCGGCGTTGCACTTTTCGGTAAGGATCTCGTTAAGTTTCTTGTTCATCTCCTGGAACCTGTCCATAGCCGCGCCCTCGGGCTTTGAACCGGTGAACATGTACGTGATCTTTACATGCTCTTTTGTGTCAACCTTCTTCGCGCCGCCCTTACTGCAGGCTGCAAGGCTGAGAAGCATTGTCATGGCGAGTAATAATGCCAAAACTCTTTTTTTCATAAAAGTCCTCCTCTAAAATTTTTAATATGTTATCCCGGTCTGCCGGGGAATAACCTGTTTATGAGGCGTTTGGGACAGCTGTGAATAGTTATTACAGTACTCAACCCTTTACCGCGCCGACGGTGATGCCGCTGATGAAATATTTCTGCACGAACGGATAAAGCAAAACAATAGGTCCTGTGGCGAGCATCGCCGTAGCCATCTTAACCGTATTGGACGGGATGTCGGTAATGACAACGTACTGGCCCGCAACGGTATTTTTCAGGGCGTCTGTTTTATTGACCGTCTCGTAAAGCATGTACTGAAGCGGCTTTACATCTACTCTTGAACTCAGGAACAGGGACGACTGATACCACTCGTTCCAGTAGCCCAAAGCCAGGAACAGGCCGATGGTTGCAAGCGCGGGTTTCAGCATCGGAAGGATCAGCGCAGTGAATATCTTCATGTCTCCGGCGCCGTCGATCTTGCCCGATTCGGTGATCTCATGCGGA
>JAFWSW010000222.1 GCA_017519205.1 Clostridiales bacterium
ACGGCCCTTGATATTGCTGCAATGACAGTATATGGCTCCGGAAAACTGATGGTGGAAACAGGAACACATCCTGCTATCCTCAAAGATCAGGTATGCTCCCCCGGCGGAACGACGATCGAAGGCGTGCTCGCTTTGGAAAAGGGCGGTCTTCGTGCGGCGGTTGAAGATGCTGTAGTAGCAGCAGATCTGAAGACTAAGGCTCTTGCTGGAGGAAAGTGATCTGTGGCGGAGAAAACTTCTGTCGAGATTTATACTGACGGTGCATGTTCAGGAAACCCCGGTCCTGGCGGCTGGGGGGCTATTCTTATCTGCCGCGGGGTCGAAAAAGAGATTTCGGGCGGGGAGAAGCTTACGACAAATAACCGCATGGAACTGATTGCGGCGATATCCGCCTTAAAATGTCTCAACCGGCCCTGTAATGTCAAACTCTATAGTGACAGCGCGTACCTGATCAACGGGTTTACGGCCGGATGGCTCGTGTCTTGGAAACGTAACGGGTGGAAAAACAGTTCGAAACAAACCGTTAGTAATATGGATCTATGGCAGGAACTTGACCGCCTTTCGGCGATCCATGAGATCACATGGGTCAAGGTCAAGGGACATGCCGATAATGAATATAACAACCGCTGCGATGAACTCGCGGTTGCCCAATCGAAAAAACAGGGAGAGAATTGAATGGTAAAACCTAAGGGAAACATATCCGCTTTGGACGAACAGCTTTTCGAAAAGACAGTCGAACGTAAGACTGCTTTTGAGGGCCGTGTTTTTCGCGTAGAAGTTAAGAATGTCGAGCTCTTTGATGGATCTGTTTCCAATCGCGAAGTGGTTATCCATAACGGTGGTGCAACCATTGTTGCGCTTGATGACCAGATGAATGTTTATCTGGTGCGCCAGTTCCGTTCTCCCTATGAAAAAGTACTTATCGAGCTTCCTGCCGGAAAACTCGAAAAAGATGAGGATCCGAGAGCCTGTGCGATCCGCGAATTGAAAGAAGAGACCGGAATGGAGGCATCCTCCTTGGTCGATCTTGGCGAGATGTATGCTACTCCCGGCTATTGCTCGGAGATCATTCACATGTATCTGGCAACCGGCCTTACCTTTGGCGAGGGCAATCCTGACGATGGTGAATTCCTTCAGACGATAAAGATTCCTTTGACAAAGGCACTCGAAATGATTGAAACGAACGAGATTACAGACGCAAAAACGATGGTAGCTCTCTTGAAAACAGCGAGAAGGGTCGGTGTCTGATGGCAGGGAAGAATGAACAGAGACATGATATTACCGGAGTACTGCTCTTTGCTATAGCAGTACTTCTCGGCTTGTCATATTATCTGCCCCTTTCCGTGACAGGTGCTCTTGGAAAGATCCTTCGCGGTGCGGGTACAGGATTGATCGGTTTTTCCGCATATTTCATTCCGGTGATCCTTCTTTATGCTTCTGTCGACTTTTTCCTTGAAAGAAGACCGAATGTTGCTCCGATCCGTGTCCGCTCAGTACTTATACTGCTTTTGTGTGTTTCCTCTATTTTGGCTGTATGTACGGTAAGCCCGGTTTATATTAAGGCTTATTGTGCTGAGCCGCCGGCTGGAAACGTTAAAGTTACGAAAGTATTCTCTCTGCTTTGGAAGATCGGTAATGATCCGAAAGCACTCGGTGCACCGGATGGAGACGTTATCCTTTCCGGCGGCGTGATCGGCGGTTCTATTGCTCTTGCTCTTCGTGAGGTGGCTGCGAAAGCCGGTGCTCTTATTATTTTACTTGCATTCACGCTTTCTCAGATCGTTCTTATTTTCAATGTCAGTCTTTCCGATACTGCTGCCAAGACGGCAGAGGTTATCCGTACGACAGGACATAAAGCCTCTGAAGCACTTCGTGCTGACAAGGCGCAACGTGAACGTGAGCGAATGATGCGTGAGCGTGCTTCCAGAGCCCAGACGCAGGGAGGAGTATCGCTTCCTTCATATATTAAAAATCCTGTAGTTTCTCCTTTTGAAGAAGTTCCCGGACCGCAGGGCTTTATTGATCTGGAGGGTACTCCTGTAAAGATGAATCAGGAGACCTGGGCAGAACGGGAGAAAAGCTTTGATTTTGATCTCATGAATGATACGGATCCGGCTCCGGAAGCGCAAAGAGTTGAAGTTCCGCCGGAACCGCGTGTTGACTTCGGATTCAGTAACCCGAAGGTTCCTTCCCCGAAAAAAGAAGAGGATCCCAATGAGCCTCATTTCATAGACCTTCCGCCGCTTCCGGATGAGAAGCCGAGAGCCGGCATGATCCTCGAACATCCGAAGGTTGTACCAGGTCAGGCGGAGTATGATTTCCGAGTACATGAAACCGGTGGAGAACAGATCCGAGTTCCTGATCTGAATGGTCTGGAAGCTGTTCCGGATACACCTGTTCCTTTTCCGTCATCTGCTCCGAGTGTGACAGCGCCGGCTCCTGCACCTGTACCAGAAGTCGTAAAACCTGTGGAAGAACCGATTCCTGCTGTTTCTCAGGTGGAGAACAACAGAGAGTTTGTTGAATCTACGAACCGTTCAAACACGGAAGTGGAAAAGGTATCTGTTCCTTCCGTGCCTTCGAGAAGGACGAATCGTAAGTATGCAAAAGCACCTACCAATCTGCTTTCTCATGATAAACCGCAGGCGGCACGTAACGTCGTTGACGGTCAGGATGCAGAAGGAATGAAACTGGTAGCGGCGCTTCGCTCTTTCGGAATCGAAACGAAATTGAGTGATGTCACCCGAGGCCCTGCAATTACCAGATTTGAAGTCGTACCTGCACCGGGTATCAAAGTAAGCCGTATTACAAACCTTTCAGATGACATTGCGCTCGCTCTTGCAGCACAGAGTATCCGTATCGAGGCTCCAATACCGGGTAAATCTGCAGTTGGTATCGAGGTTCCGAACAAACAGGTGGCTCCTGTTCATCTTGGAAACCTTCTTGAGTCATCCGCTTTTAGAAACAGCGAATCACCGCTTACCGTTGCCCTTGGTAAGGATATTCCGGGAAGCCCGATCCTTTGTGATCTTGCCAAGATGCCGCATCTTCTGATTGCCGGTTCTACCGGTTCCGGTAAGTCAGTATGTATTAACTCGATTCTTATCAGTATCCTCTGTCATGCGACACCTTCGCAGGTGCGTATGATCATGGTCGACCCGAAGGTAGTTGAGCTTGCCGTTTATAATGGCATTCCGCATCTGCTTTGCCCGGTCGTTACTGATGCAAAGAAAGCAGCAAATGCTCTGAACTGGGCTGTTCGTGAGATGACAGACCGATATGCGAAGTTTGCTGAAGCGGCTGTGCGAGATTTTAAGGGATACAATGAATATCAGCGCCTGAATGGGGAGAAGGAGCTTCCTCTGATCCTTGTTGTCATCGATGAGCTTGCCGATCTTATGCAGGTTGCATCGAAAGAGGTCGAGGAATCGATCTCCAGATTGACGGCGATGGCTCGTGCTGCCGGTATCCATCTGCTTATCGCGACACAGCGCCCATCGGTCGATGTAATTACCGGTGTAATTAAAGCGAATATCCCGTCGAGAATTGCTTTTGCAGTTTCCAGCCAGGTGGATAGCCGTACGATCCTTGATATGGTCGGAGCGGAGAAACTCCTCGGAAAAGGTGATATGCTCTACTATCCGCAGAGTGCCGCAAAACCGGTCCGTGGGCAGGGTGCTTTTGTATCGGATAAAGAAGTTGAAGAAATCATTGGTTATATAAAAGCAAATAATGAGGTACAATATGATGAGGAAACGGCAGAAGCCATCGTAAATGCCACAAAGGCAGGAACTGCTTCTACATCCGCCGGTGCCGAAAATGACGGCGAAGACGAACTCTTTAATGATGCTGTCGATGTTGTACTTCAGGCTGGTTATGCATCTGTTTCCATTCTGCAGAGAAGACTGAATCTCGGTTATCCGCGTGCCTCAAGACTTATTGACCGCATGGCGGATAAAGGATATATCGGACCTTTTGAAGGCAGTAAACCAAGAAAAATATTGATCGATCCGGCGCAGTGGCTGGAGATCAAAGCAAAGAAAGGATAATGTATGAGCGCAACGATTATTTCAGGAAAAGAACTC
>JAFWSW010000223.1 GCA_017519205.1 Clostridiales bacterium
ACTGTGTGAGCTTCATCTCACGCAGCTGTTTTTCATACGCTTTGTTTTCGCGTTCCATCTCAGCCTTTGACTCACTTTCGAAGACCGTTTTTCTGATCGGGAAACCACCCGGTCGTGTACCGTCCGTGATTTCATAATTCATAAAGGAACGGATCAGTTCCCACGCCAGATCCGGATTC
Organism: Clostridiales bacterium; assembly: GCA_017519205.1. GTDB lineage: Bacteria > Bacillota > Clostridia > Saccharofermentanales > Saccharofermentanaceae > Scatonaster. Next base: position 180 of record JAFWSW010000223.1, read on the forward strand.
TTGCAGGTCGCCAGAATTCCCAGGGAAGAGTAGGTGTTGCAGGACATTCCGGATCCATCCGGTGACGGGAATCCGAGAAAAGCCAGATTCCCCTGAAGATCTCTCTTCATCATTGCATAGCCACTGACGTTTCCGATATACGTTTCCCTGACCGCCAGAAGATCTGACTTCATCTTCGTATTTGTGAGGTCTTCGTTGAGCTCGTATCTTCCATCACCTAAATACGTGTGCCCTTGGCCTTCATCCTTCGGAAGTTCCTTCACGCCGTACTTCTTTGCCATCTGAAGAAGTCTCTTCATCTCGTCATTTTGGAAGTTCACGGTCTTATTATCATAGTCCGCAAAGCCGGGGTGATTCGACAGAAACTTGATCAGCAGAGGCCCGTATTCCGACGCCTCGAGGAAGCTTACCTGCTCCGGGATCTTCGATGCTGCCGCGTCAAATTCATCGTACGTCCATCCGATGCGGTTACTTATAAACTTCGTATTGGCTTCCATGCCGTACAGCGAATAGCGGAGAGGCATCTGATAAAGCTTCCCTTCTTTCTCACTTGCACGGAGTATATTATCGAAGTATTCATCCCGGGAGATGCCGTCAGCACCGTCAAGGTACGTATTCAGATCCAGCATGACATGCGAATTATTGAACGTCGGATCTTGACCGAATCCATAGAGGATGTCCGGGCCGGTTCCGGAAAGGAAATCCAGATAGAGCTGTTTCTCGATCTCGGACTGGTCTGCATTATTCGTCACTCCGTCATAGTAGTCGATCACGATGGCGCGTGCTTTTGCCGAAGGATCGTGATTATACTCATCCAGAAAAGCCTGCAGCGCGTAATCATCCTTCATATCATAACCGCCGACCACGAGCATTTTCTTACCGGCATGAGGATTCTTCTCCGCACGGGTAAGATGGATCAGATTCGCCTTCATGTTGTCTCCGGAAAAGCCCTCTCCGACCGCATATAATTCGTCATCGCTCAGCGGATAGATCTTGGACCAGTAGATGAGGTTTCTGGATACATCCGTATCGTTCCAGTCAAAGATCTGGCTTATATTCTGCGTCTTGATATCACAGCGGAAACAGCCGCTGCCGGAGCGGACGAATACACCCTCATTCGTGGTTACGGGAGTGCTGTACGGAACCAGATAGGAGGCATCCATGCCTTCTCCCAGCTTTCCTGTCTTAAGATCCACTTCCTTGATCTGAAATTCCTTATCCCCGAGGTCACCGCGCACGGTGGAAAGCACATAGTTTTTTCCGTCCTGGGTGATCACCGAACCTTCGATCAGACGGTCAAAATCCGCGATCTCAAAGGCACGCTTTCCGTCCCGTTCATAGACCACCATCTTACCCAGTCCGCTGACGGTATAGCGTCCGTCCGGAAGAACTCCGAGGGACGGCCAGATCTCGCCGTTTCCGTCCACCGGAGGATTATCCAGCTCGATCTGATTTACGATATTTCCCTTCCTGTCCACCACGGAAAGCATCGCACCCATCGTTCCTGTCATGCCGATGTTATAACTGGCGAGCACACAGATGTTTCCATCGATATCCGCAGCCACATCGTATATGTCGAGTCCGATCTTCTGAAGGTCGGTGATGTAGTTTCCTTTCTCATCAAAAAGCGCCGTTACATGTGATGAGCTTTCTTCCCACTCTTCAAAAGTTGGATTCTCTTTCAGTTCGTAATTCAGGAAGAGCGAAGCGATCACGACACCGTCTTCATACTCGACACGGTCAACAAACATTGTTTCCAGCACCTTATTCTGATCCACCGGAACATCGAGAGGGAAGACTTCCGCGGTAAAATACGGATCCGTTTCCTTGATCTCTTTTCCGGAACTGTATTCACTGCTTTTATTGTAGGAATCCGGCTTCGTCTTTTTATTCTTGCAGCCTGCCGCAGACAAAAACAGCACGCCGGCAAGAAGACCCGCCGTAGCGCGCTTGATGGGCTGAGATGTCCAGGGTTTTGTGCTTTTCATATTGTGTCATCTCCTGCTTGTTCACGTCGAAAATGAAATCCACCTTTAGAATAACAAAATAATGTCAAGAACAAATGACAAAAGCGTCACCCCTTATGTTAGAATGAAATGGAATATACCACACGGCATGTAAAACATGACATGGGAGGAAAAAGGTAAATGGAAAAGAAACGGAAAATGGGAGTAGTGAAGAAACTGGCCGCAGTCTTTCTGGTGGCACTTTTCTTCGTAATGACAGGATGCGTCCGCTATGAGATCAAGATGACGGTCGACAAAGACGGAATGGTTGATGTGGTCTTCACCTATGCAGTATGGCAGACAGACTCTACATCCAGCTCCACTTCTTCGCTGGCACAGCAGAAGCTGAAGTATCTGGAAGCAGGATATGAAGTCGAAGACTACATGGAAACAGACGATGGTCGTACTTATGTCGGATTTGTCGCCAAACTGGGCGGCGTCACCCTGGAACAGGAGATCGAGAACACGAAGGCCAATGATCTGGATTTCGGCACAGCCAGTCTGAGCGTGGATGAAGAAGGCGTCTATTTCCTGGCGCTGAACTTCGACTCGGAAACCTCACAGGCAGAGTCAAATGGTGCTTCTACTGATCTTCTTGATGAGTACGGCGGATATATGAGATTCGTTTTGGAGATCCCCGGCAAGGTCGTCGAGAGCAATGCGACCAAGGTCAAAGGTAGAACTCTCACATGGGATATTATGTCCATGTCTTCTGAATTTGTTTACGCGAAGTTCACCCTCACCGGTGGCGGAAGCGGATTCCCGATGTGGATGATCGGTGTTATCATCGGCGGTATCCTTATCATCGGCGGTGTCGTAGTAGGCATCATGATCATGACAAATAAGAAAAAGGCGGCAGCATATTCGTATCCGTCTTCGAGCTCTTCTTCGTCTTCCAACTATGATCGCGATGATGATGATATCGATTCGTACAGCCCCAACAGGACCAAGGGTCTTCCTATCATGGGCGCGATGCCCGGTTCCGACCCGCTGGTCACTGAAGAGACACAGGCATACGCCGCGGAGCTGGCAGCAAAGAAAGCAGCTGAAGAACAGCCTGAGGTATATACCGCTCCGACAGCAACCGAACCGATCTGGAACCGTCCGGCATCCGATGCAGATGATCTGGAAGATCTGGATGACGATTTCATGAACTGATTCGAAGAGCAAGTTTTCGAAAACCAAAAGAGTCCTCGTAATGAGGACTCTTTTTTTGTCTGATCGAGATCGCCGATGACATGAGTATCGGTGTTTTTCAGATGCTTTATTCGATGCTCTTTAAGGACTCGGTCATGTCGATCCTTCTGATCTTTCCTCTCATCATAAAGTCGACCGCCAGTGAGAAGAGAATGACTAAAAGAAGCGAGTAGATGTAGCTCGGCGGCAGGATCAGGATCTTATATGTCACGATATCCATCTTGATCTGCGAGATGACGAAGCGGTGCAGATAGATACCCATCGGGATGCCGAAGATAAATCCGAGAAGACAGAGGATGAAGTTCTCGCGGAAGACATAACTCCCCGTCTCCCCTCTTCGGAATCCGAGGACCTTCAGTGTCGCGATCTCTCTGGTCCTCTCGGCGATGTTGATGTTATTCAGATTAAACAGCACGATGAACGCGAGGAGCGCGGCACAGATGATGACGAGTATCACGATGTAGTTCATCTTCTCCATCGTCTCCGAGAAGCTCTTCCTGCCTTCCTCCATGATGTTCCAGGATTGGACATGACTTCCGGATGCGACCGCGGAACCGTACTCGTAGGACTTTCCTTCCGGCACACGGATAAGCGCGGCATTCGGCTGATATTCCGTTCCAAAAGCACCTGTATACGTCGCCGCGTCAATAATGGCGTAGTGGTAGGTGTAGTTCTCGAAAATATATGCGATCTTACATGTGATCGTCTTTCCTTCTTCACCGTACTCGAGCGTGATCGGATCTCCGACAGAAAGAGAATTGGTCTCGGCAAGCTTCACGCTGATACCGATCTCTCCGGTCTTCGGAAGGCCGTACTCGTCATTTCCGTTATGCGGACGGACGAACTTCAGAAAAGATGGATCATCCGCGATAAACAACTCGACATCACGGATCGCGCTTTTGCTCGAGTGCTTCATGCGCTCTGTCCGAAGAAGGATACTCTCGGTATCCCCGCCGACCCTTCCATCTGCGTCAGACAGGACCTTCTCCATATCCTCCGCCGTTGCCGTATCATCGAAGTTCACGGAGACATCGTATGTCATGATCTCATCGTACTGGAAGTTGATGAGGTTATTGATCGAGTCCTTAAGGCCGAAGCCCGTGATCAGAAGTGCCGTACAGCCGGCAATACCGATGATCATCATCCACATTCTCTTCTTAAAGCGGAAGACGTTTCTCGCGGAGACCTTATGCAGGAAAGACAGTCTCTTCCATACCGGAGTGATATACTCGAGGAATATCCTCTTGCCGGACGGCGGTGCCTTCGGCCGGACAAGCTCGGCCGGTGTATCCGTAAACTCGGAAAAGCATGTCACGATCGTCACGCCCACCGAGCAGAGGAGCGAAACGGCAAGCGAGATCAGAAGAAGCGGGATCTCCGTCGTAAACGTGATCGGCGCGAACCCGTACATCATGTCATAGACCTTCCAGATCGTGAACGGGAATACTTTGGTCCCAGCGGCGAATCCGCCGACCGCACCGATAATAGATGCGGATCCGGAGTAGATCACATACTTCAGGATGATGGAAAACTTCGAATATCCGAGCGCACGCATCGTGCCGATCTCGGATCTTTCGTCACTGACCATGCGCTGCATCGTCGTGGAGCAGACAAGCGCCGCCAGCGCGAAGAAAAAGATCGGGAACACGGATGCGACACCATCCACGATTTTCGCATCGTTATCGAAGCTGACATACCCGACATTCGTGTCGCGCTTCAAAATAAAGCATTCCGCAGATTCCGGAAAACCCAGGGAAGACATATCCGCTCCGATCATCCCGTACTTCGCAAGAAGCGCTTCCTTCATGCGGTCATATCTCGCCTGAACGACTTCCTCCACATGCGGCTGGAGCGTCTTTTCAAACTCGGAAACCACACTATCATATTCTTTCGTAAACGCGGTCTCATCCTCATCGATCTTCACGAACGCTTCGGAATATGCGTCATATTCCAGCGCATCCTTCGTGACATATGCAAAGAAGTCGATCGACCCGTCGCCGACCTCAGTCGTGCCTTTCTGGAAATTCATATAGTACGGAGATCTCACGAGACCGACTACCTTATACTCAGTGTGGGAAAAGCCGTCTTCGCTGTTCATGATGAGCGTGTCGCCAATGTAGTCCGGCGTACATGCATATTCATCGACCACGACTTCGTCATCCTTCTCCGGAAGTCTTCCCTCGATCAGTTTGAGCGTATTTACCTTCTCTGTCATCGTGTGGAACCGCACGACCGAGACAAGATCTTCTTTACCCTCTTCCTTAGTGCTCTTTCTGGTCACCAGGCCATCCTGAAAAGCTGCGCCCTCACATGCGACGATCCCCTGGACTTTTCCGATCTCCTCAACATCCCCGTCATCCAGACCGATGGTCGAGAGGATACGGAAGTCAAAAAGATTCTGCTCGCGCACATACTTATCCCCGGTCGCATAAAATGCCGGCATAGTGCTTTTCAAGCCGGCAAAAAATCCGACGCCCAGCGCAATGATCGCCAGGATCGCAAGATATCTCATCAGGCTTCCGCGTATGCATCGGAAAACGATCTTCCAGTAACTCTTCTTCATGCGCGTCTTACCATTCGATCTCTTCTACGGATTTCGGATCAGAGTTCACCTCACAGCTCTCGATCCGGCCGTTCTTGATGCGGATGACACGGTTCGCCATCGCCGCCAGTGTCGAGTTGTGCGTGATAATGACCACCGTCATGTGGCGCTCGGTACACTGCCGCGCCAGAAGACGCAGGATCGATTTACCGGTCTGGTAATCCAGAGCTCCCGTCGGCTCGTCACAAAGGAGGAGCTTCGGATTCTTTGCCACCGCACGGGCGATCGCCACACGCTGCTGCTCACCGCCCGACAACTGCGCCGGGAAGTTTTTCTTACGGTCAGACAGCCCCACGTCCTCGAGGATCTCGTCCGGGTCCATCGGTTCAGTGACCAGCTGGGATGCCATCTCGACATTCTCGATCGCCGTAAGATTCGGGATCAGATTATAAAACTGGAAAACAAACCCGACATCGGAGCGTCTGTATTCCGCCAGCTCTCTCTCTCTGAGAGCAGAGATCTCCTTGCCGTCAAGCAGCACCGTGCCGGATGTCAGCGTATCCATGCCGCCCAGGATATTCAGGAGCGTGGTTTTGCCCGCACCCGACTGGCCGAGGATCACACAGAGCTCGCCCTTCTCGATGGAGAACTCCGCGCCGTCGAGCGCATGCACCTCGACATCGCCGGTCTTATATATCTTCTTCACGTCTTGAAACTCAATATACGCCATGATGTGTTTCTCTCTATTCCGCAGGATCAATACCTATTTTACACCCGCTTCGGCGGTCAAGTCGACCATCGCCCGTAAACCGGAGCCCTTCCCGGCATCGTTGAAGTATATCCGTGAAAGTAATAAAATAAGGAACAGTGGAAGAGATGCTCCTCCACAATTTTTATTTTTGGGAGGTCCGGTGGATACCATAAAGATCCTGTACATCGATCCCGGCACAGGCGGGATGCTTCTTACCGTACTGCTCGGTATCTTCAGCGTAGCGATCTTCTCTCTTCGGGCACTCTTTCTGAAACTGAGATTTCTTTCGGTGCGCGACAAAGACGCGAAGAAAAACAGCAATAAGATCCCGATCGTCATCCACTGTGAGAGCAAACGTTACTGGAACATCTTCGAGCCGATCCTCGATGAATTCGAGAAAAAGAAGCAGAAGATCGTCTATCTCACCGGCTCCGAGGACGACCCTGTCTTCTCGAAAAAATACGAATACATCGCACCGGAATACATCGGGGAAGGCTTTAAGTCCTTTTCCCGGCTCAATATACTGAATGCTTCCGTTGTGTTTTCCACGACGCCCAGCCTGGATGTATTCCAGTGGAAGCGCTCCAAGAATGTTAACTGCTATATCCACATCATGCACGCGGCAAAAGATATCACGCTTTACCGCATGTACGGAACAGATCACTACGATGCTTTCGTCCTGTCCGGCGATATCCAGGTCAGACAGATCCGTCAGCTCGAGGAGCTTCGCGGCATCAAGAAAAGAGATTATGAGCTTTGCGGCGTCCCTTATCTGGACGAGATGAAGAAACGTGTCGATACGGCGGAAGCCGTTCCGGCGCACGAGAGGACTGTCCTTCTCGCACCGTCCTGGGGCGAGAGCGGTATCCTCAGCAGGTTCGGGAGCAGGATCATCGACTCCCTGATCGGTACCGGCTATAAGGTCATCGTCAGACCTCACCCGCAGTCCTTCGCTTCCGAAAAAGAAATGCTCGATAAACTCATGGCCAAATATAATGACCCGTCGAAAGTCGAGTGGAATAAAGACATAGACAACTTCGATGTCCTGATGAAATCGGATATTCTGATATCCGACTATTCCGGCGTCATGTTCGAGTTCGCCATGGTCTTCGATAAGCCTGTCATCTACACGGATACGAATTTCGATCCGAGACCGTACGATGCTGACTGGATCGAGGAAACACCGTGGACCTTCGAGATCCTTCCGGATCTGGGACTGAAACTGGACGAGAGTAATGTCGATTCTCTAAAAGAACTCATCGACAAATGCATCGAGGACCCGTCCTTTACGGAGGGGCGCCAGAAGGCTCGCGACGACATCTGGGTACATGTCGGTGAAGGTGCAAGAAGAACCGCCGAGTATATCATCAGAAAGTACGAAGAAACGATCGCTAAACCCGAACCGGAAGCGGTCCCGGAATCGGCTCCTAAAAAGAAGCAGAAGAAACGTCTTGCTGCAAAGAAGGGAGTGTGACCGGAAATGTCGTTTTTCGCCATGCTCTACACCGTCCTGATCTCACCGCTGAAGCTCCTTTTCGAGGTGATCTTCTCGATCGCCTATAGTCTCATCGGAAATGCGGGACTTTCCATCATCGTCTTAAGCATCGCCGTGAATTTCCTCGTTCTTCCGCTTTATAAGCGTGCAGATGAACTGCAGGCCGAAGAGCGTGAGATCCAGGCAAAGATGGCGTACCGCATCAAGCGCACGAAACAGACCTTTAAGGGCAACGAGCGCTTCTACATGCTTCAGGAATACTACCGCATCAACCATTATAAGCCGGTCTATGCGCTGAAGAGCTCGGTATCGCTCCTTCTTCAGATCCCGTTCTTCATCGCGGCATATAACCTCCTCTCCGGTATGCAGCTCCTGAAGGGCATGTCTTTCGGGTTCATCCCGGATCTGGGAAAAGAGGATACACTCTTTTCGATTGGAAGTTTCCCTATCAATATCCTCCCGATCCTCATGACGCTGATCAATGTCATCTCGGGAATCCTCTACACCAAGGGTCATTCCGTAAAGGAGAAGGTCCAGGTATACGGCCTCGCACTGGTCTTCCTGGTGCTGCTTTACCACTCTCCTTCCGGACTTGTTTTCTACTGGCTCCTGAATAACGTATTCTCTCTGGTAAAGAACATCTTCTATAAGCTGAAGGATCCGAAGAAAGCATTGAGCATCCTTCTGGCGATCGCCGGCGCGGTCATTCTTCTTCTCACATGGACCCGGGGCGATCTGGATATGCGTCAGAAGGCACTTCTTTCCATCGGCTGCCTGCTTCTGATGATTCCGTTTATTTCCCGCTTTATTCCTGTGGGAAAAGCACTGAAAGAGCGTCCGAAGGATCCGTTCACTTTCTTTTCCGGATCCCTCCTCATGGCGCTCATAACGGGGCTTTTTATTCCTGCGACAGTCATCATGGCATCCTCGGAAGAGTTCATCAACGTTAAATACCCTTCCGATCCCGCTTTATATATCCTGTATTCATTCTGCATCGCACTGGGTACCTGGGTCCTGTGGGGCGGCATCTTCTACTTCTTCATGAGCGATAAGGTCAAGCACTTCTTCAGTGAAGGTATCTGGGTGATCTGCGGCGTCTCTGTGGCCAATTTCCTTACCGCCGGAACCGATCTCGGCATCCTGTCGTCCAATCTCCAGTACAAGGTCGTTCCTCACTTCGCGCTTTCCGAATACCTGATCAACGCCGCTGTCGTAGTTGGTCTAACCGTCGTTTTCATCTTCATTTTCAAAAAGATCCGCACCCTGGTCCGGATCATTCTGATCGCCGGCATCGTCGCTGTCCTCGCCTTTTCCATCTGGAATATCCGATCGATACGGGGCACTTACCGGGCTTTCCGCGACCGCTATACCGTATCGGAAGAGGCGCCTTCGATTCCGTTATCTAAGACCGGAAAGAACGTCATCGTGCTGATGCTCGACCGCGCCATCGGACCGGAAGTCCCCTACATCTTCAATGAGAAACCGGAACTCAAAGAGCAGTTCGACGGATTCACCTATTATCCGAATACGATCTCTTTCGGAGGACATACGAACCTGGCTTCTCCGGCTTTGTACGGCGGATATGATTATGCCCCTGCAAGACTGAATCAGCGGGACACGGAACTCCTTGAAGATAAACACAACGAAGCACTGAAAGTCATGCCTTCCATCTTCGGTGACAACGGATATGACGTAACTATCTGCGATCCGTCGTATGCCGGTTACTCGGAGATCTCGGATCTCTCCATATTCAGCGATCATCCGGACTTCCACTGCTATCACACGAACGGATACTATAACTACTTTGAAGACACGATGAGTTCGGAGTCTTACACCGGTCTGGTCAATGATTTCCGCGAAAGGAATTTCTTCTGCTTCTCGCTTATGAAGATCTCCCCTGTTCTTCTTCAGGAAACGATCTATGACGGAGGCGCGTACAATTTCGCAGGTTCATCCTCCTCTTCTTCCGGAAGTGTCACGAATGCCTCGGATCTGGTCCAGAAAAAAGATGCTGTCAACAAGACGGCTACCGGGTATGATTTTGATTTCCTGAACAGTTATCCCGTACTGACACACCTTTCGGAGATGACCGATGTGAAAGACGATTCCACGAACACATTCCTGATGATGGCCAACACCACGACACATTCCCCGTGCCTTCTTCAGGAGCCGGACTATACCCCGGCACTGAATGTCGATAACACGGCCTTTGATACGGATATGGTCACACGATACACGGTCAACGGTAAGACGATGGACATGACACAAACCGCACAGATCATCCACTACCACGTGAACATGGCGGCTTATATCGAGCTCGGCAAATGGTTCGATTATCTCCGCGAGAACGGTGTATATGACAACACCAGGATCATCCTGGTATCGGATCACGGATACGGTGCCGGTCACTTCAATATCAAGTATCAGGATGGGGATCTGTACGAAGATTTCGAATACTTCCTGCCTCTTCTGATGGTGAAGGATTTTGGTGCAACAGGCTTTACCGTCTCCGACGAATTCATGACCAACGCCGATACTCCGGTACTGGCTACCTCGGATCTGATTTCCGATCCGAAAAATCCATATACAGGCGCACCGATCTCTTCCGAGAAAAAGGCAGGACCACAGCTCATCATGTCTTCCGACTGCTGGGACGTATCCGGAAATAACGGCACACGATACTTACCTGCATACTGGTTCCTCTTCGAGGGAGATCCGTATGATCCGGAGTGCTGGAAGTATCTGGGCGTCGACTGACCCTTCGCTAAATCAAAAGAGCGCCGTTTCATCGGCGCTCTCTTTTTAATTTCTGGGCTTTCTTGAAGAAGATTTCTTCTTCTGAGCCGGAGCCTTCGCTGCCGGTGCTTTTGGAGCGGAAGCGTCTGCCTTGGTCTGTTCGACCGCTGCCTCAGGAACAGCCGGTGCATCCGTCTCGGGGATCTCCGAGGGGCCGCCTGCAGGGACCGCTTTCTTCTTTAGTCTTGCTTCCTCGGCCATGCGCTCCTTCTTTCTCTTCTCGAGCCACGGGATCAGGCTCTCGCGATAGAGGATCGCCATAACCGCGGTAAACGGGATCGAGATCAGGATGCCGATCGGTCCGAAGAGCTTGCCGCCGATGATGATCGAGATCAGGGAGATAAACGCCGGAAGACCCATCGAGTCACCGAAGAGATGCGGCTTCACTACATAACCGTCGATCGTCTGCAGGATACATGTGAAGATGACGAATGCGACTGCGTACATCGGATCCTCCAGCACGAGTACAAAAGCACCCATGATACATCCGACGATCGGACCGAAGGTCGGCAGGATATTCGTAAATCCGACTATAACGGAGATGAGGACGACGTTCGGAAGACCGGCGATCAGCATGAAAAGAGCATTGCACAGACCGACACCGAAAGCCTCCAGGATCGTATAACTGATGTACTTCGAGAAGATCGCATTACTTCTCTTTAAGAAATCCGTATGCTTCTTATACTGCTCTTCCGTAAGAAGCGAACGGCGGAAGTGGTCGATGCCGCGGAAGAGTCTGTTCTTTCCGGCGATGAAATACACCGACAGGATCACGCCGATGAAGATATTCAGAAGGACATTCCAGACACCGGTCAGGATGCTCATCGCCAGATCCAGATTGTGGGAGACGTCAGCGATCATCGCCTCGGCCTGCTCCTTCAGGTTCGATGTCCAGTTCTGCGTATTCAGGTGGATACCGTACTTGGCGGCAAATTCATCGAGATCCTTCAGTTTGTCTTCAATATTCGTCGCATAATTCTGCGTGTTGTTCATGAAGTGGGTGATACTGCTGATCATCTCCGGGAGGACCAGCCAGAAGAAAAGTCCGAGCACCAGAAGTACCACGATGATCGATACAACGACCGACAGCGCGTAGCGGAACTTCGCATGCTCGATTTTCTTAAATGCTTTTTTGTCGAAGAAAACGACCAGAAGGTCAACAAGATAGGCGATGATCGCACCGATCAGGATCGGCGAGATGATATCCATCGCACGGGACATCAGGGACTGGACGGCAGGCAGGTTGTTGAAAATCAGGTAAGCAACAACACCGGCGATAGCCGCAATGGTGTAGGCACCCCATCTGTTGCTTAGTGCTTTTTTAATCCTTCCCAAACTCGTCGTCTCCTTAATACGTCAGTGTTCCCATTATACGACCGATGTCGCACGACCGCAACTCACTGGATCTCATCGTATAAGAGACGTCCGATCTGGTTGGCGATAAAATCACCGGATGAGGTGATCTCACTTGTCATCTCCGTAACCAGGAATCCGTAGAGATTCTTCTTATAGAACACCGGCAGTACCAGCGCTTCCCTGCACTTCGGCGGAAGCTCGATCCGCTGGAAAATAAGCTCGGTAAGGCCGGCCTGTCTCTCCTTCGGAATGGTGTACAACGTACCGTCTTTCACGACGCAGCGGAGCATGATCCACTCCGGGAACAGGTCGTCGTTATTCTCTTCATAGGTCACGGCTTCTTCGAAAAGGAACAGCGCCGCGTTATCGATACCGACCTTGTTAAAGTTCGCGATGATCCTGTTTTCTCTCGCTGTACGGTCCTCTTCTTCCCCGTTGAAATCAGTTGCATCGATGATGAAGTCCTGATAGTTCTGACGGAAGTTCAGCCTCTTCTCATTTCCCTGGATGATCTTCTCAGCCTGGGCCGTGATCGCCTTGTCGCGCATCAAAGTAAAGAGTCGGTTAACGAACTGGTTGGCAACTACATTGTTGGAGCTCTGCTCGATATTGATGCTGGCCTGGAGCCTCCCGACCGACTGCAGGAACTTCGCAGCATCGGTATACTCCATCGCTCCGTTAGCAAAGAAGATCTCGATCAGATCCTGTGCCTCGGTAAAGTCCTCCACGCTCATATAGCGTTCCTTCACGGCAACCAGGATCTTGGTGATGAACTCGGCGAAAAGCCTCTGGAGATTGACCGAATCGCGGCTGATATACTCGTAGCGGTACCGGTAGAAACAATCGTTAAACATGCGGTTGATAGAAGCCTTATCGGCATTTCTGAGTTCAAGCTTCGTGTACTGATACATCTCATACGGGAAGGAATCACGTCCGTAGAGACGTGTCGGGATCTCGGTCGACTCGACCTCTTCCCCGTCCATCAGGTCAATAAGAAGATTCAGCGCCTGACGTCCGAGAGTGATATCCGCTACACCGATCGAAGAGAGTGCCGGAAGCATGCGTCCGGCCATCGTCGTGTTATCAAAAGCAAATACCATGACATCCCTGCCCGGAACCAGGCGTTTCTCCGCCATCGCCGCATAGAGCGCCTCCGCTACGGAATCGTTGACGCAGAAGATAGCCTGCACATCGGGATTTCTATCGAGGAGTGCTTTTGCCGAATCAATACAATTCGTGGACATGTCCGTCTGCTCATAATTCTCCGGGAGGAACTCGACACCGTTCTCTGCCAGGAGCCGGATATAAATCTCCTTCCGGATCTCGGAGTCACGGCTGTCGGGACGGCCGCCGAGCATGGCAAACTTGGTAAAGCCGTTGACATTGATCAGGCAGTCCACCGCTTCTCTGATTCCGGATTCGTTATTGTAGTTTACGACGACACAGTCATCGATATCCGACGAGGCAAACACGATGGGCGTATGCTTCATCTGTTCTTTATAGCGGCTCTTGATGCGGCCCGCGTTGACATTCTCCATACTGCCGAGGCAGATGATGAGTCCGTCGAACCGGCACTTCTTCTCGAGCTGATAAACAGTGTTATAAATGCTGTAATAACTGCGGTGACGGGGCTTTTTATTCTTCGTTCCATCATAGCGGCCGGCGATGACGACCAGGTCCAGATCACTTCTCTGGCGGACACCACTTTGGACATTCGAGATAAACTCCGCACCGTAATCGGTGGAAGTATTCTCAAGGACCAGTCCGATCGTTCTTTTTTTTCTGGTGTCTTTGATCACGAAATTTTCCGTCCCTTTCTGTTTTCTTCTTCAAAAGCACTTACTCGATAAGGTCCGGTGACGGCTTGGAGAATAGATATCCCTGGGAGTAATCGACGTCGTAGCCGACGATCTTTTTCTGGATCTCTTCATTCTCGACAAACTCGGCAATGATCTTGATCTTCGAAGAAGACATGGTCTTCCAGCCGGCGATCAGAGCCAGGAGATTCTCGGATTCCTGACTGTCACAGCATCTTCTGATGATCGATCCGTCGATCTTCACGTAGTCGGAGTGGATGCCGAGAATATGCTGCAGGTTCGAAAAACCTGCTCCGAAATCATCGATCGCGATCATGCCGCCGAGATTGTGCACGCGGTCGACAAACTCGGTCAGCTCGTTATAGTCATCCACATCCTCACTCTCGAGGATCTCGAATACGAAGTTCTCCGGATGCGGAACAGAAGCGAGCTTGTCATAGAT
>JAFWSW010000224.1 GCA_017519205.1 Clostridiales bacterium
AGGCTGCGACGGTATCCTCCTTGAGGCGAATTACGATAAGGACATGCTCGTCTTCCTCGTCGATATGCTCGATCTCGGCTCCGATGCCGCGGAGTTTCTCAACGATCCTCTCATATCCTCGCTCGATGCGGTTGGCAAATGTGATCGTCGTCGTTCCTTCTGCAGCAAGACCTGCCAGTACCATAGCCGCACCGGCACGAAGGTCCAGAGCTGCTACTTTAGCGCCACTGAATCTTACCGGTCCGTGAACCAGCGCGATCCTCTCCATTACGGAGATCGATGCACCCATTGACTGCAGTTCCGGAACATACTGGAAGCGGTTGTCCCAGACATTTTCGTGCATCTGGCTCATACCGTGTGCCTGACAGAGAAGCACGGTCGCCTGAGGCTGCAGGTCAGTCGGGAATCCCGGATACGGGCGTGTCTTAAAGTTCGTCGGCTCGAGTTCTGTATCCTCATCGATAGAAACGCGGATCCAGTCGTCTCCCTGGTCGATATTGAAGCCCATTTCCAACATCTTCACCGTCAGCGGCTCCATATGCTTCGGGATGAGGTTATGGATCGTCACATCGCCTCTGGTAACAGCGGCAGCGATCATGTAAGTACCTGCTTCGATCTGGTCAGGAATGACGGAGTAGGTAAATCCGCCCGGAAGCACCGGAACGCCCTGAATACGGATCGTATCAGTACCGGCACCCTTGATGTTCGCACCCATGGCATTGAGGAAGTTCGCGACGTCAACGATGTGCGGTTCCTTCGCCGCGTTCTCGATAACGGTCAGACCGTTGGCCTTCGTTGCTGCCAGCATCAGGTTGATCGTTGCACCGACACTGACTACATCGAGGAAAATATGCGCACCCTTCAGTTCATTAGCCACGATACGGATGATACCATCGCGGATATCCGTTGCTCTAGTACCCTGTGCACCCATCTTTCTGAATCCCTTCAGATGCAGGTCGATAGGACGTGTGCCGAAGTTACAGCCACCCGGCATGAACATCGTTGCTTTTCTGAAACGGGTCAGAAGTGCACCGAGAAGATAGTACGATGCACGGATATTCTTTACCTTCGGATGAGTTGCTTCATGTGTCTTGATATTGGTCGGATCGATCTCATATACACCATCACCGCATGGTGTGATCTGTGCGCCGATGGTCTCGCAGATCTCCAGCATGGCACGGACATCGTTGATATCCGGTACATTTTCGATCTTACACGGGCCGTCCAGCATCATTGCTGCAGCAAGTATTCCCAGCACGGCGTTTTTACTGCCGCTGATGTTTACATCACCCTGCAGTTTCTTTCCCCCAATGATCCGATAACTAGTCATATTCTTAAATCCCCTCTTAGTCCTGTTTGTCTGGCATTCCTGAAGCCGTATCCACGGCCTTACCCGGTACCGGATCCGTCATCTGACGGAGCAGGCTCCTGGTAGCAGGTGGTGCCGGAGTATATGATACAGGCGTCTTTACCGGCTCGACCGGAGCGGGAGCGACTCTACTCTCCACATCTTCGGCATGTGTTTTCTTCGCCGTATTCTTTCTCGCCTGTCGGCGTCTCTCCGCATTCTGTGATCCGATCTTTTCCTTACTGTAGATCGGATGTTTCAGTGCCGGCGGATCCGGTGTCAACACCGTCGCTCCGCGGCTGGCAAGTGGTACCCAAGTACCGGGTTCTTCCGATGGCTCTGTCAGATCCACTACCTCTGCCTGCGGTTCTTCCACTACAGGCTCAGGAACCGGCGCTGCAACAGGCTCTACCGCCTGCCCAACTATCTCTGCTTCCGGTTCTTCTTCTGCATCAGCCATCGGTTCCGTGGCAACTGCCACCGGACCCTCATCTATCATATCACATTCGTCTATAAATATCAGATGCGATATCAGAAGCTCCTCGTCTTCCTTGTTGATGGTCTTCAGCTCAAATCCGAGATCGTAGTCATCGTTATTGATCTTCTCCATATATTGCTTTGCCTTCCGGTAAAGCACTTCCTCTCTGTCAGCATCATCCTTGATGCTCTCGAGAGTCTCACGGAATGTCGCAGCCGCCGTCGGGACAGTGATATAAAAGTCCGAACCGACCTCGGATCTCTGGCTGTCGTCATCTTCCGGACAACGGGTAACGAGGCTGACTTCACCTTCCTGGACCTCCGCCATCATCTTCACGATCGCAAGGCCAAGTCCCGATCCGCCTGCGGATCTTGCACCGGTCTCATCGACACGGAAGAATGCCTGGAACACCTTCTCAGCAGCAGGTTTCGGGATACCCTTTCCCTGATCCTGCACCTTGATCGTGACCGTATTCTCATGCGACTGGATGAACACCCAGATATTCGTATTGTCAGCGGAATACTTCAGTGCGTTGTTGATGAGGTTTCCGACCATCTGCTCCATCATGCTCTTGCTGCCGAATACCGGCGGCATATTTCTGGTCAGGCTCTCATAGTAGAGGCGGATATTCTTCTTCTCCGCGTCCTCAAAGTATTTACGGCACACGCCCTCCACCGTCTTATCGATACGGTAGACCGTCATATCGATCTTATCCTTATTGTTCTCGATCTGCGAAAGATAGGTCAGATTGGCGATGATCTCCGTAATACGGTGACCTTCCTCATTGATCTTCATGACATCGCTGAAGATCTGATCCGGGCTCTTCTCACGGAGTCCCCAGTCGATCAGGGATTCCGAATAACCGGTAATAGACGCAAGAGGCGTCTTTAATTCATGGGATACAGTCGATACAAACAGTCTTCTCTGCTGTTCCTGGCGTGCGGCCTTCGTCACATCCTCAAGAACGACGACCCAGCCGCGAAGTGAAGACTGCGGAAAAAACGGTTTGCTGAAATGGAACTGGATGATCCTGTTTTTGATCTCGACTCTCGTCGTCACCGATTCGAGTTTCTCGCTCTCCGGGAGTTCATCTTCCGATTCCTGCGGTCTCTGCTCCGGAAGATCCGTTTCATAGAGCTTCAGCTCCATAAGAATATCTTTGTCCGTGACAAAGGTTTCCACGAACTCGGTAAACGACTGCGGCAGTTCACTTACACGCAGTTTCTTAAGACACGTCTTATTGTTGAAAAGAAGCGTACCTTTCTCGGTAAAAGCAACCACACCCATCTGTACGATGTTCATGACCGAGTTCGATACACCATTCGCGGCGTTCAGGAACTTAAGATTTCTCTTCTTCTTATAGAAAGACATCCAGAAAATGTTATAGACGAGAAGACCTGCGATCAGCGCACCGAGCACAAGTCCTATAAAAAGCATGGGAACGGGTTCGAAAACCCGATCCCATATTGATAGCCGTCTAATTACCTGTTCCAAATGTCATGTCCTCTGAAGCTTTCGGGCACGGTTTCTTACTGTGCCTTATCAAAATAGTATCCGACACCACGTTTGGTCAGAATGTATCTGTAGTTATTCTGATCCGGCTCGAGTTTCTCACGTGTACGGCGTACCGTTACATCGACTGTACGGACATCTCCGAAATACTCATATCCCCATACATGCTGGAGAAGTGCTTCTCTGGAAAATACCTGTCCTGCATTTTCCGCCAGGAAAAGCACCAGCTGGAATTCACGGAAGGTAAGTGCCACATCTACACCCGCACGGCGGATCTGATATGCACTCTTATCGATCTCGAGTTCACCGATCTTGATGATGTTCTCTGTTCCTGCAGACTCTTTATCCACATAAGAACCGCGGCGAAGCTGTGCCTTTACACGAGCCAGGACTTCACGCGGGCTGAACGGCTTGGTGATATAATCATCCGCACCGATCTCAAGGCCCAGGATCTTATCGATCTCCTCGCCCTTTGCGGTGACCATGATGATCGGAGCTGTCGTCTTCGGACGAAGACGCTTACATACTTCAAAACCATCCAGTTTCGGCAACATCCAGTCCAGAAGGATCAGATCCGGTTTCTGGTGTTCAGCAAGTTCGATCGCAGTTAGTCCGTCCCCGGCAGAGATTACTTCATAGCCTTCTCTTTCCAGATTCGCTGTTAATAACTCAACCAGTGGCTGCTCATCATCTACGACTAAAATCTTTGCACACATAGCAACTCTCCATTTCCTCTCAGACACAAGATGTAGTGTATCCAGAACCCCTTATATACAACAGTTATTACAATTATACCATTCTTATCCGGATTTCAACCCCAATTATTACATTTTTGTTTCATTTTTTGAGAAAAAGAAAGAAGCTCACTACCTTTCGGTAATGAGCTCCATATAATCCGGCAGCGATCTATTTTCCCGGGCCGTCTCCAGCCAAGTATCTTGGACACCGACGAGCTTAACTTCTGTGTTCGGGATGGGAACAGGTGTGGCCTCGCCGTAATAACCACCGGAATGGTTGAGGGTCTTTAAG
>JAFWSW010000225.1 GCA_017519205.1 Clostridiales bacterium
GCGCCAGTCCCTGGGGGCGCAGATGGTCATCGCCGACGCTCATTCTTCGTCGCCCAGCCCTGGCTCTGCTGCATCGTACTCTTCAGTCTGCCGATCTCTTTGAGATGCTTCTCGTTTTCCGCCTTGGCAAAAGTATCCGCCCGCGTCTTATTGTCCCACCAGGAACTGAAGTTTCCCGTCTGCACCTCGATCGTCGAACGGTTTAAAACCAGTACGTGATCGACACATGCATCGAGAAGATCACGGTCATGCGATACCAGGATGAAGCCTTTCTTCCCCGCGAGATATTTCTTTACGATCTCACGCGCTTCCTGATCCAGATGGTTCGTCGGCTCATCGATCAGAAGGAAATCATTTTCCCCGGAGAAAAGCACCGCCAGCATGACCTTCGTTCTCTCGCCGAAGCTAAGTGTCCTGATCGGCCGGTAGAGGAGCTCCGCATCGACATCAAGCTCGGAAAGTTCACACATCACTCGCCAGGACTCAACGCCCGGTTTCCAATCTTCCATCAGCTCATCGGGTGTCTTTTCCATATCGTCCGGCGACACATGATACGGGAAATAGTCGCACGGCCAGTCGAGACTGATGCTGCCGCTGTATTCATATTTTCCTAAAAGAAGATTCAGGAACGTCGTCTTTCCTTTTCCGTTTCGTCCGATAAAGCCGAGTTTCCAGGAGGTATCGATCGTGAAAGATACGTCTTCGAAGATATTGTGAAAGCTTGTTTCATATGCAAAAGTAAGATGATTAACTTTTATTTGTGCCATGCTGCGCCTCTTTCTGCCGTAAAGAAAAAGCCCGCTTCCGCACACGCAAAAACAGACTCACATAACACACGTTTATATAAGAAACCAGGTGTTCCAACATAGTGGTGATGATCCTGTTTGAAGCGCACACAAGAAGACCTTTTCCTTCGGTCTTTCCTTAGGATGTGTATTTCTTCAAAGGTCATCACTTTCTCATCGGTCTACCCAACCGTCCTCAGAGGACGCTCTTTCTTTTTATTTCGCGAGGCCTGCCGCGGACGAACCGCTAAGCACCCTCGCTTTTGATACTACCACGAGCAAAACCACTTCGCAAGATATGTAAACCAGAAGGCTAAAACGGCGTTATAGATGATGAGAGTGAGTCACCGGCTTGATCAACAAAATGAAAAGAACGGTGTGCGGGTGCTTTTCAATGTGAAGCAAATCGGGTCAAAAATGCTGAAACGAAAATAAAGCCCGACATGATTTCGGGTCATTTCTGTAATACTGTAGTTTTGCCCGACTGATTACAGGTATAACATCGGGCAAAAAAGAGTATTTCAACAGATTTGCCCGATTTAATGTCGGGCAAAAACCGAAGAGAATCGTCCTTTGCCCGAATCGGTGTCGGGTAAAACACATAAAAACAACCAATTTGCCCGATTCAGTGTCGGGCAAAACCCTATTATTCCTTCAAAAAGCCCGAGAACAAGTTCTATATCCCTTCATAGGCTACATCACAAAAAGGCTGCCTCCTATTGCTTGAGGCAGCCCTTGTTGATCCTTTGTTGACGACTCCCGGGGAAGATGCCCGGTATGTCTTCATTAGAGATTACTGGTTCTGATTATTATTCGGATCCGTTCCCTGTGCCGGCGGCATGCCGATCTGCGGGAGACCCGGATTCGGAAGATTGCTGTTGGATGTATAGGCAGTCGGATTGACCGGCGGCTGCGGCACATACTGCTGCGGAGCCTGAGGCACATACTGCTGAGGTGCTACCGGTGCCTGGGGCATGTACTGCTGAGGAGCGGCCGAAGCCTGCGGAGCATACTGCTGAGGAGCGGCCGGAACACTCTGTTGCGGAGCAACAGGAGTAAACTGCTGAGGTGCCTGCGGAACAGCAACGACCGGTGTCGGATCCTTCGGACCCTTATTCTTTTTCTTCTTTGCGATCAGAACGATCACGAGGATAACGATTCCGACAACGACTACGCTGCCGCCGATGATTCCGATAAGAAGCAGCATGTTCGATCCGCTCTTGATCTTGAATTCAGCGCTGATCGGCTCATCCATCTCGGAGAGATCCCATTCGAGAGTATTCTCATCCTCATCCGTTGCGTTGTTGTCTTCTGCCTTATTCGGAAGCTCCAGTACGAATGTGAAGTCCTTGTTCGGCGCATCCCATTCCAGGGTATAGATCTTATCGTCTTCTTCGATATCGAATCCGTCAAAGCCGAGTTCCGTGTCTTCGAGAGTTCCTGCGATATCGTCCAGTGCGACATCTTTTATGGTGGCAGTTACATCGTCGTCACCATCGATCTCCCATCCCTGATCCTCAAGATCCTCGAAAAGTTCGACTTCATCCACATCCTCGACCTCTTCAAAGAGGATCTCAATGTCCGCTTTCTTATTCTTATGGACAGTTACTGTGGCAGAGGAAGGAGATACCGCTCCGCTTCCGGAGAAAGAGAACTCTGCGTAGATCGGTTCTTTAGTATTAAACAGATCCCACTCTACTGTCTTTCCGCCATCAGAAGAGGATCCGTTCGTCTCGATCGGAACACCCGGGAACTCCATAGAGAACTTCATGTATCCGCCATATTGTGTCAGATAATCTGCTGTAACTCCCGAGCTCTGTGCGTCACTGGAAAGAGACTTTGTATCCCATTCAAATCTATAGATACCATCGTCGACTTCATCGATAGTGATACCTTCGAATCCGGATCTTGCCAGTTCATCTTCCAGATCTTCGATAGCGATTTTTTTCTTCGTAGCGATAAAGCCGTTATACTTGTCCTGTTTATACTCTTCAAGATCCCAGCCCTGGCTGGCCATCTCTTTCTGCGCATCCTGGATGCTACTGCTCATCTCATCGCCGAGCTCGGTCGAGATCGCATAGGTAAGTGCGAAGTCTACCGTGCCATCCGGATTGACCTTGGCTCTCGCCTCGTAGCGGATGCATCCGGCAAGGCTGAAGATAACGGCAAAAATCAATACAAATGCCGCAAGCTTCTTTACTACCTTCGTTCTTTTACATTCCATTCTTCTTTCCTCCTGTTTCGGTTATTTCCCCTTAATCTTCTTTCGAAATATCGTTTTCTTCTTTAATCTCTGTTTTCGGCAGTAATCCGATCGCCGGAAGTCCTGCTACCTGCGGAACATCTCCCATCTCCTCTTTCGGCGGTTCCGGCGGAGGAAGTTCCGCCCGTTTTACCGGAGCGAAGGCCTGCTGTGGCTGAGCCGTCGGCACTTCCTGTGGCTGAACCTGTGGTGCCACCTGCACTTCCGGGATCTGCGGCTGTGCCGGCATCGGTTGCAGAGCAGCCGGAGTCGGGTTCTGCATGTCCTGCTGTATGCCCTGTGGCATTACCTGTGGCTGCATCGCCTGTCCCGTCTGTGCCATCGCTTTCTTCTTCTTTTTTCTCCTTATCACGAGAAGCACGATCAGAAGAATGATGATCGCCAGGATAATTGCTCCCAGGATCAGGACCGCCGGAAGATTCACGTAGCTAACTGTCATGGTGATCTCATCGCCGCCCATGGAGTCGAAGCTTTTCATGTTCCATACCACGGTATTCTTCATACCTACTCCGGTCGAACCATTTGTCGATACGATCGGATACGGCACCTGAATTGCAAACTCGTTTTTCGTCGTCTGATTGATGTAGCCGAAGAGACTGTCCTCCGGATCCTTCATCAGATCGGTGAAC
>JAFWSW010000226.1 GCA_017519205.1 Clostridiales bacterium
ATCACCAAACTGAAAGTAGCCTGAATTAGATCAGGTAGAGGCATCAGGCTAGTGCCATTAAAGTGCTGGTATGGTATTCTTTTATCAGCGGTTTATAAATCTCAGCTACAGAGTTGAAAATAGCCAATAATATAAATAGTGGAAAGTCGGCTCAAAAACCGCTATAATGTTGGTGATATCAAAATTGTCTGATTCCGGTGATTGCAATTCGGAAGAGCTGTGATCATCGGGGGTTTTTGTGCGCGGAAGTCCTCGCAGACCCCGGAATAACCTAACCTAAAGGAGAACAGAAATATGGAGCTTTGTGCAGTTGTAATGGCAGCCGGTGAAGGGAAGCGTATGCACTCTAATCATTCGAAGGTCGTCCAGCTCGCAGCCGGAAAACCCCTCATCCGCTGGGTAGCGGAAGCGCTTTCCGGAGTGGGTGCAACCGAACAGGTATATATCGTAGGACATAGACAGGAAGAAGTCAGAGAGGTACTCGGTGAGGACGTGGCATTCGTCTTCCAGGAGCAGCAGCTCGGTACCGGTCACGCTGTTATGCAGGCTGCACCTTTCCTCGAGGGAAGAAGCGGATGTACGATCGTTCTTCCGGGTGACGCTCCCTTGATCACTTCCGATACGATTTCAAAAGCACTGGAGATGTTCGAACAGGGCGATTACGGTGCGGTCATCATCACCGGTCTGGCTCCGGATCCGAAGGGATACGGACGCGTCATCAGAAATGCGGAAGGTAACGTAGTGAAGATCGTCGAGCACCGTGACTGCTCGGAAGAGGAACTGAAGGTCAACGAGATCAACTCCTCCATCTACTGCTTCAAGACACCGCTTCTTCTGTCCGCTCTCGGCCGTATAGATGCGAAGAATGCGCAGAAGGAATACTACCTGACAGATACCATCGAGATCTTAATCAGAGACGGTCATAAGGTCGGTGCATATATTGCGGACTTCGATGAGACACGTGGCGTTAACGACCGTGTACAGCTTCAGGAAGTCGGTAAGATGCTCAACAGAAGAACATGCCTGAAACTGATGCAGCAGGGTGTCCAGATCGTCGATACCGAGACGACATGGATCGCGGATACTGTTGAGATCGGTAAGGATACGCTCATCCTTCCGGGTTCGATCATTCTCGGAAATACCATCATCGGAGATGAGTGTGTCATCGGTGAGAATACCCGTCTTCAGAATGTACGTGTCGGCGACGGAACCACGATCGACAACTCGATCGCTTCGGACTGTGATGTCGGAAAGAACTGCCGTATCGGACCATACTCTCATCTGCGTCCGGATACGATCCTTAAGGATAATGTCACCATCGGTGCGTATGTTGAAGTGAAAAATGCAACCATCGGCGATTATTCCCGTGCCCGCCACCTGACCTATGTCGGTGATGCGAAGGTCGGAAAGAACGTCAACTTCGGCTGCGGTACCGTAACCTGTAACTATGATGGTATGGATAAGACCTGGTGCGTGATCGGCGATAACGTATTTATCGGCGGTAACAGTAACCTCATCTCTCCGGTTACTCTCGAAGAGAATTCCTACATCGCTGCGGGTTCGACCATCACGGAAGATGTTCCGGAACTGGGTCTTGCGATCGCCAGATCCCAGCAGGTCGTCAAGGAGAACTGGGTGGCCAAGAAGAACCGTTCCCGTGCGTCTACGGTCATCCAGCCGGATAAGAAGCGTACCAGCGGTATGTGATCCTATGCTATTCCGAAGGAAACGAAATAAGGAAGACGACTGGACGGCTTTAGGTGAAAATATGTGGCTGATCGTAGGCCTGGGAAATCCGGGAAAAGAATATACATCCACCTTCCATAACTGCGGCTTTATGACGCTGGAAGTTCTTGCACAGAAGAACAATATCAAGGTTGATAAGCTGAAGTGGAAAGGCGAATACGGAAGAGGAACGATCCAGGGGGAAGACTGTATCCTCCTGCGTCCGCATACCTTTATGAACCTTTCGGGACAGAGCGTGATCGAGGTCATGCGTTTCTTTAAGATCCCGCTGGATCACCTGATCGTCATCTACGATGATATCGATATTCAAAGAGGCAAGATCCGCGTCAGATCGAGCGGATCGGCCGGTACACATAACGGCATGAAGTCCGTGATCTACTGCGTGGAGTCACAGGATTTCGCAAGAGTCCGCATCGGCTGCGGCCCGGTCCCTGAGCACTGGGATCTCGCGGATTTCGTGCTGTCCACGATCCCGAAAGACGAACAGGAAACGATGCTGAAAGCTTTTGAAGAAGGAGCACAGGCGGTCGAAGATATCCTCTCCGGAAAACCTATCCCCGGAGGAAGAAACCGCGGGGGAGGTAATAAATGAACTTCCTTCCCGCGATAGAAAAGATGCTGCGCGAAGCTTTTGTCGACCCTGCCTTTAAGGAGCTGGTCGATTCTTTTTCTGCGAAAAAAGGACACATCAACCTGACCGGAATGACCGAGACGCAGAAGGCATTTCTGATCGCCGCGGCGACACTGTATCAGAGTGAGAATGCGAGTGCTTTTCCCATACCGGTAATCATCGTTTCGGACGAACTTTCGGCACGTAAAATGAAGTCCTATATGGATGCTTTTTTCGAGAAAGAGAGCGTCGTTCTGCGCGGACGTGAGACACATCTTTCCGCGGTCTCCGCATCGAGCCGTGAGATCGAGCAGGGACGTGTGCGCGCGCTCATTAAATACGGAACGAGAGACTGCGGATCCCTGATCATTACCGCGGGCGCGCTCCTTACGAAGATGCTTCCGATGAAGCGCTTCATGAGCACTACGGTCCAGCTCCGTCTCGGAAAGAGACTTCCGCCGGAGGACCTTGCGCAGACACTCACTTCGATGGGTTATGTAAGAACCCGTGAGGTCGAGGGCGTAGGTGAGTTCTCAAGAAGAGGCGATATCTTTGACTTCTTCCCGGCGGGATCCGACATGGGTATCCGCGTATCCTTCTTCGACGATGAGATCGACCAGATCAAGAAGTTTGACCTCAAGACCCAGAGGTCGGAAGAACAGCTCAAAGAGTTTACGATCCTTCCTGCATCCGAGCTCCTGCTTTCCCGAAAAGACTGGGAGAGACTTGCCGATAAGATGATCAGTATCGGAGATGCTGCCGCGACAAAAGCAGCGGCCTGCGGTGCGGAAAGAAACAACATCGATTCCATGCTCCGCATGATCGGAAAAGAAAGTGAAGGACTTCGCGCCGGAGGTGCTTTTTCCGGATGGGAAAAGTGGGCGGCTGTCCTGGAAGAAAATACCGAGTGTATCCTGTCCTTCGTACGTGCGATGGGCGATACCGTTTACCTCAATGAATTCGCACAGGTCAGATCCAGAATGGACGGCGTGGCGGCGGATTTTGAAACAAGATTTCGAACTGCATTCGAGAAGGGCCTGATCCCGTCGGAGTGCTCGACGGCACTCGGAAATATCCCGGATACACTTCGTGAACTAGATAAGAAACAGGTCGTCGCGATGGCTGTCCTGCCGAGCAGTAATAACGGTCTTCCGGGTGGAATCAGGATCAGCATTCCGGGATCGGCTTGTAACAGTTACAGGGGTCATGAAGATGCGCTTTCCGAACTGATCACGGAGAGAAATAAAGAAGGAAAAACGACGTTCATTATGAGCGGAACGGGAAGCCGTGCGGAGAAACTCAGAACATTTCTTTTCGAGAAAAACAGCATGCCGGTGCTTCTCAGTAAGCCGCTCCCGAACGGATTTGTATATCCCGCGATCGACCTTCTCCTGATCGGTACCCAGGATATCTTCGGTGTCGACCGGGGAATTAAGAAGAAGAAAAAAGGCGGCATGACGATCGACCTTTTCTCGGATCTGGTTCCGGGCGAACTGGTCGTCGACGATGAGAACGGTGTCGGAAGATACGATGGTCTTGTGAACCTCGAAGTCGAGGGCACCAAGCGCGACTATCTGCAGATCACCTACGCCAATGACGACCATCTGTATATCCCGATGGACCGTCTCGATCACATCCAGAAATATGTCGCATCGGACGGAAGAACACCGAAGCTCGCGCGACTCGGATCCGCCGAGTGGAGTAAGTCGGTAAGTCGTGCGAAGAACTCTATTAAGCAGCTCGCATTTGACCTCGTGGAACTCTATGCAAAGAGACAGGCAGTCGACGGATTTGCGTTTTCTCCGGACACGGTCTGGCAGACACAGTTTGAGGACGATTTCCCGTATCAGGAAACCGAGGATCAGCTCAATGCGATCAAAGAGATCAAGAAAGATATGGAGTCGAAAAAGTCGATGGACAGACTCCTCTGCGGCGACGTCGGATTCGGAAAAACGGAGGTTGCTTTCCGCGCAATATTCAAGTGCGTCATGGACGGAAAACAGGCGATCCTTCTCGCACCGACGACGGTACTTGTCCAGCAGCACTACGAAAACTTAAAAGAGCGTCTCCGCGGCTATCCGATCCGTATCGCGATGCTGTCCCGTTTCGCAACTCCGACGGAAGTGAAGCGTGCAGTGAAGGGTATCAACGACGGTTCGGTCGATGTCGTGGTCGGCACGCACCGCGTCTTAAGTAAAGATGTCCAGCCGAGAAATCTCGGACTCATGGTCATCGACGAAGAACAGAGATTCGGCGTCAATCACAAAGAGAAAATGAAGACGCTCCGAAACACGGTGGACGTGCTGACATTAACAGCGACACCGATCCCGAGAACGCTCCATATGTCGCTGTCGGGTATCCGCGATATCTCCGTTCTCGAGGAACCGCCGCAGGATCGAAGACCGGTCCAGACGTATGTCATCGAGTACGATCCGCAGATCGTTGCGGAGGCATGTCTCCGTGAGATCGAGCGTCATGGTCAGGTGTTCTATCTTTTCAATAACACGCACCGGATCGAGGAAAAAGCACAGATGCTTCAGGACATGCTTCCGGGTGTTCGTGTCGTCTATGCACACGGAAAGATGAGCGAAAGAGAACTCGAGAGCATCATCGAAGCATTCATCAGAAAAGAAGCGGACATCCTCGTCTGCACGACGATCATCGAGTCGGGCGTGGATATGCCGAACGTCAATACCATCATCGTGGAAAACAGTGACCGTTTCGGTCTTTCCCAGCTCTACCAGCTGAAAGGAAGAGTCGGTCGGTCGGACCGTCAGGCATATGCGTATATCACGTATGAACCGGAAAAAGTCCTGAACGAGGATGCGGAAAAAAGACTCGCTGCGATCCGTGATTTTACCGAGCTCGGATCCGGTATCAAGATCGCTCTGAAGGACCTCGAGGTACGTGGTGCCGGTAATCTTCTTGGCGCCGAACAGCACGGCCAGATGGACGTCATCGGATATGAACTCTACTGCCGTATGCTCGACGAAGAGATCAAGAAGCTCTCCGGCACATGGACGCCGGAAGTCGAAGATACGGTCATCAAGATGAACGAGGATGCATATATTTCTCCAGCATATATACCGGATGACGGACAGCGTATGGATGTCTACCGTCATATCCAGTCGATTGCTTCCAAGAAGGAAAGAGAAGACCTCGAGGATGAACTGACCGACCGCTTCGGCGATGTCCCTCCAGAGGTCACGATCCTTGCGAACATCGCGATCATCCGCCACCAGGCGGCGAAGCTCGGCTTCGAAAAAGTCGAGATCGAGAAAGAAACTGCGAAGCTCTTCTATCGTGAAGGAGTCAGCAATGCGGCGATGGCACTTCTTATGGCGGGCGGCGACAAACGCTACGACGGACACCTCATGGTGTACTCTCTGAAGCATCCGTTCCTGCAGTATAAACCGATGCCGAAAGACCAGCCGCAGATCGTCGCGAATGTCGCGGATCTTCTCGACCTGATGAGTGAAGGAATGAAGCAGCAGGGTGGAATTGAAGCCGCGCCGGCAAAGTAAGGGAGAAGCGCAGATGATCGTTTTCGAGATACTGTATTTTCTGATATGCACAGCGTGTGTTTTCGGCTTGGGAAACATCGTGATGCTCCCAATATCGAAGCTGTGGCTTTTGCTTCTGATCCCGCTTTTTATCGTGATCACTCTGCTTCCGGTGCTTCCTTCAGCATCCAAAAAGATCCGTTCGAAGAGACTTCGGATCGCTAATAGAGGATCGAGACTTCTGAAGATTTTTCTGGCCTCGATGGTCATCGTATTAGGATTCAATATTCCTGCCATGATGGGTGCTTTTGAAGCGGAAGGAATACCCGCGATCGGTGATGCCGGATGGAGATGGGCAGGGCATATCCTGCTGGTGATCCTGATCGAAAGCATCGTGTTCTGGAACGGTATCATCCGCATCTATCTGACGGCAAATCAGCTCGGTCTGAAGCACCGCCTGATCGGCATCTTCTGCGGATGGATCCCGGTCGTAAATCTCATCTGTCTCGGCATCCTTATCCGCATCACGGATAAGGAAGTGAAGTTTGAAAACGATAAGATCCTCCTGAATGAATCGCGCGCTTCGCAGGCGGTCTGTGCAACGAAGTATCCGATCCTGATGGTACATGGTGTGTTCTTCCGGGACTTCCGTTTCTTCAACTACTGGGGACGGATCCCGATGTATCTTGAAGAAAACGGCGCAAGGATATTCTACGGTAATCAGCAGTCCGCGGCATCGGTCGATGATTCGGCAAAAGAACTTGCCGAACGCATCCGGAAAGTGTGTGAAGAAACAGGAGCGATGAAGGTGAATATCATCGCCCATTCGAAGGGCGGACTCGACTGCAGAATGGCGATTGCGAAGTACGGTGCCGCTCCCTATGTCGCGAGTCTTACGACGATCAATACTCCGCACAGAGGATGTGAATTCGCGGATTATCTTTTAAGTAAGATCGGCGAATCCCATCAGCAGCGTGTGGCGAAAATGTACGAAGCCGCGCTTCGGAAAATGGGCGATCCGAACCCGGATTTTCTCGCGGCCGTAAACGATCTCACACACTCTTCCTGTGAGAAACTGAATGCGGAAATGCCGGATCCGGAAGGGATCTTCTGCAGAAGTTTCGGATCGAAATTAAACCATGCAAGTTCGGGACAATTCCCGCTTAATTTTTCGACACTTCTGGTCGGACATTTTGACGGTCCGAACGACGGACTCGTCGGTGAAAAATCTTTCCAGTGGGGATCCGAATACCAGTTCCTGACAGTTACCGGAAAACGCGGAATTTCCCACGGAGATGTGATCGATCTTAACCGCGAAAATATCGATGGATTTGATGTCCGTGAGTTCTATGTCGGACTTGTTTCCGACTTAAAGAAAAAGGGTTTCTGATCCAATTAAATCGTTCTGAAAAAAGAAGAAAATTCTTAGGAAAAAATCCCGCATTTACACCTTGTGTTTCCCATAAGAGTGCTACAATAAATCTAAGTGGAAATAACACAAGGAGGGTATGTTATGGGTGATAACAAAAATGCGATATACGATGCGAAAACGCTCGGATATCCGAAGATGTTCGTGCTCGGACTTCAGCATATGTTTGCGATGTTCGGCGCCACTGTTCTCGTTCCGGCTCTGACCGGACTTTCTGTATCTGCGACACTTCTGTTCGCAGGCTTAGGCACATTACTTTTCCATTTCCTGACAAAGGGTAAAGTACCTGCATTCTTAGGTTCTTCCTTTGCCTTTATCGGAGGTTATGCTGCTATTGCTCCGATGCTCGGAGAAAACGGAGATATTCCGAATAAGGAACTTCTTCCTTATGCATGTTTAGGTGTAGCTGCAGCAGGATGTCTGTACCTCGTACTTGCTGCCTTGATCCGGGCTTTTGGTCAGAAGCGCGTCATGCGTTTCTTCCCGCCGATCGTTACCGGCCCGATCATCATCGCCATCGGTCTTACACTTTCCAAGTCCGCTATCGATAACTGTAAGCAGAACTGGGCAGTCGCCGTTCTTGCAATCCTGGTCGTAGTTGTATGTAACATCTACGGTAAAGGAATGATCAAGATCATACCGATCATCCTGGGTGTTATCGTTTCCTATATTGCGGCATGCTGCCTGGGCATCGTAAACTTCGATGCGGTTAAGGATGCTGCATGGATCGGACTTCCGTTCAAGATGGAAGACACAGTATTTGAGATCTTCAATAATCCGGACAAGTCTCTGATCGCCAACTCCATTATCACGATCATGCCGATCGCACTGGCTACCATGGTCGAGCATATCGGTGATATCTCCGCGATCTCTTCCACAACGGACAGAAACTTCATCGCGGACCCGGGTCTTCACAGAACCCTCCTCGGCGATGGTCTTGCTACTATCCTTGCATCACTTTTCGGAGCTCCGGCGAATACAACATACGGTGAGAACACCGGTGTTCTCTCCCTGACAAAGGTATATGATCCGAAGGTCATCCGTATCGCTGCTTACTGCGCGATCGTATTCTCCTTCTCTCCGAAGTTCGCTGCTCTGGTCGGATCGATGCCGTTAGCGACCATCGGCGGTGTTTCGATCGTTCTTTACGGTATGATCTCTGCAGTCGGTGTTCGTAACATCGTAGAGAATCAGGTCGACTTCAGCAAGAGCAGAAACATCATCATTGCAGCTTTGATCCTCGGTTTCTCCATCGGTGTAAACTATTCCGGAGCTATCGAATTCTCTGTAGGTTCCGTTGATATTTCTCTCTCCGGTCTGGCGATCGGTGCTCTGATCGGTATCATCTTCAACGCGATCCTGCCTCTCGATGAGAAAGAGTATAAGGGTGCCAACAAGGCATACGTTACGGAAAGTGAGGGTACGATATCCTCGCAGCCGCAGCGTATGGACACGAAGAGAAAGAATGAGAAGAAGAGCCAGTCCAGAAAGAGATAACTGCTCATCCGATTCATAAGTAAAAACAAAAGACCGTCTTCTCGGAAGGCGGTCTTTTTTTGTTTGAAATAAAGCGTGAAGGCGAGTGCTTTTCCGACCGAAAAGCACTTGTCCGGTTATGTTCGGCGGATCATGGATGCACCGCATGTGGTGCAGAATTTCGAACCCGTGGAAGGTGTTCCGCAGCGGGAGCAGAACTTCATGAGAACGGGTTCATTGCTGGCCGGTGCCGGTGTGGCGGCAGCCGGAGCAGGTGTAGCAGCCGGGGTAGCGGCTGGGGTAGCAGCAGCCATTGTCTTTTCCGCGGCTGCCTGTGCTTCTGCCATCTTCGCGGCCATCGCGGACGGATCGTTCATGAGACTCTCTGTCTCGTCCTGTCTCTTAATTCTTGCCATGCTCGCATCGTCCGGAGCGATCGGCTCGAAGGATGCACCGACCAGGGTGATCTGGCGGGATTTCAGGTCGCCTGCGATCTGGTTTACAAAGAGACCGAGATTCGAGGAAAGCTCACGGTACATGACCGTAGGCTTCATGTCGAAGAGTACTTTTGCCACGGAATAATTAGCCATATCGGCAACGTATTTAACGGTCTGCTCACTTCCGGGAACCAGGTAATTCGGGTTGTCGGACTCAACAAGGAGGCTGCCTCCGATCTTAATGAAGATGCTTCTGTACTTCGGATCGTTGTAGGGAATCGTACTGAAAAATGTAACGCTGAAAGCCATGTTTGCTGCCTCCGATCTTCTAACCGTGATAGAAGTTAATTATATCACGGTAGAAGGGTCGTGACCATGCGGATTTGATATTCTCTCCACATTAAATCCACAAAACTGTCTTATAATGAAATCATGAAAAAGATTCTTGTTGTGGAAGATGAACCGGATATTCGTGAACTCCTCGGAAATTACCTGAAGAACGAGGGCTATGCTGTCGTGTCTGCGGAGGACGGTGTCGAGGCGATCTCGGTGTTCTCGAAAGAGAAGCCGGACCTTATTATCCTCGATATCATGATCCCGAAGATCGACGGATACGGGGTGTGCGAAGTCATTAAGAAGCAGGCAGATGTGCCTGTGCTGATGCTGTCTGCGCTCGGGGAGGAGAAGGATCTTCTCAAGGGCTACGATTCGATGGCGGACGACTATATGACGAAGCCGTTTTCCATGCCGGTGCTGCTTAGAAAAGTAAGCGCGATCCTCCGAAGAAGGGATGGTTCGTCCGATGCGGAAAGCACTTCGCCGGCGGTCATCTGCGGAGATCTGACCTTGATCCCGGACCGTATGGAAGTGCTGGTCAAGGGCGAAAAAGTGGAGGTCACGTCCCGCGAGTTCGATCTTCTTCTGACAATGGCGAAGCATCCGGGAAGGATCTATACCAGAGAGACGCTTTTGGATATGCTGTGGGACTATAACTCCTTCGTCGATGAGAGGATCGTCGACAGTCATATCAAGAACCTGCGTCATAAATTAGGCGGAGACTATATCGAGACCGTGCGCGGAAGAGGGTACCGGATTGGACAGTGATAAGAAAAAAGAGAAAAAGCCCGGCTTCTTCAGCTGGATAAGAAGGCATCTGTCGGTCAAGGTTTTCCTGATCACGTTTCTCGTGCAGATCATCTTCGGCGCCTTGATCATCGGGGTGCTGTACTACTCGACTCCGCGGAGCTATAACACCGCGAAGCGGGACAATGTGCAGAGTGCTTTTGATGAACTTCTCGAAACGCTTGAAAAGACAGAATACGAGAATACGGGACCGGTCATCGATGCATTTATACATGAGACCGGCGCCGAGATCGTTGCTTTTAATGTGTCGTCTACAGTGCCGACACTTACGACACTTGGATCGAAGTATGCGGTTCTGACATACGATGATTTCGACAAGATCTGTAAGCGGCATGAGGACGCATACAGTTTTACGAACTTCGGAACGGTCCGTTTTTTGCAGAAAGGTCCCACGTATCGTCTGGAGTATTACTACTTCGTAGACGAGGGAAATACGATGACGACGGCGATCAGAAAAAGTTTGCCGGTCATCATTGTGGCGGTAGTGATCGTTTCACTTCTGTGCGCATATATTTACACGATGCTCTTTGCCCGTCCGATCAAGAAACTCAGTACGGTTTCGCGGTCGATGGCGAAGATGGATTTTTCGGAGAAAACCGGCTCGAAAAGGCAGGATGAGATCGGCCAGCTGTCGCGGGATCTCGATGCGATGGCAGGTTCCCTCGATGAGAAGATCGAGGCGCTGAATCAGAAGAACACTGAGCTCTCGGAAGAGGTGCGCCGACGCATGGAACTCGAGAGCCAGAAGGATATGTTTTTCTCGGCGGCGTCGCATGAATTAAAGACGCCGGTGACGATCCTCGAGGGTCAGCTCCGCGGCATGATCGAGGGTGTGGAACCGTACACGGATCACGAGGAATATCTTCCGCGTGCACTCGGTACAGTGAAGCGTATGGAGAGCCTTATTAACGAGATCCTGATCGCGTCGCGCATGCAGTCGGGGCAGGAGATCGTCTCTTCACGTACGGACATGGCGCAGCTCCTCGAAGAGAAGATGGAAGAGTGCGAAGAGCTCTACGAATCGCGCGGCATCAAGATGGAACTGAATCTCGAAAGCGACCTGATCTTCGAGGGAAATAAGGAACTGACATCACTTGCGATCGGTGCATTTTTGAGTAACGCGGCGTTCTATTCCGAGGAAGGATCCACCGTGGAAGTGGATGCGGAGAAGGGTGCCGGGGTGCGCAGAGAAGCCGCGGAGGCGGGTGCTTTTCGCGAGGAAAAAGCGTGCGTGAGAGTGATCGTAAGAAACACCGATGCGCACATCGAAGATGAGGATCTTTCGCATCTGTTCGAACCTTTCTACCGAAGCGACAAATCCAGAAGCAGAAGATCCGGCGGATCCGGACTCGGCCTTTATCTTGCGAAACTTATCATCGAAAAACAGGGCGGAAACTGTTCGCTGAAAAACGATGGACAGGATGTCGTTGCCGTAGTTGAACTTCCATCTCCACAATAAATCCACATAAGATTCCTTAGCCATCCTTATTGCATGTTTATCATGATGATCAACAAAGCAAAAAGGATGGTTTTCTATTATGAAAAAGACAATAAAAGCAGTGGCTGTACTTCTCAGCGTAATGGCGGTCGCGCAGTGCTTTTGCGGATGCGGGAAAAAGACGGAAGGAACCACGTCTTCCTCTGCTTCTTCCGAGGCCGGCCAGGTTGCAGGTGGTGGCAGTAAAATTAACTGTGATGGTATGTCCATTGCCGTCGAATGTGCCACTATACGGTTTTTGTGATGTTCCTACCATTTGTGTAACACCTTCGATGTCGTTG
>JAFWSW010000227.1 GCA_017519205.1 Clostridiales bacterium
CCTTATCAACGTCAACGAAGTCCACGCATTCCGGCACTTTGAACCCTGCGAGTATTACTGTCTGCAGTTCGACCCGACCGTATTCTTCTTCTCATCCGCATATTCCACCGGCGCAAAGTATCTCCTGCCGTTTCTGATGTCTACGACCAGAAGTCTCGGGAAGAATACTTCCTTCTCTCTTCTTGCACGAAAAGAAGAACTCGAAGGTACGGATATTCCGGATCTGATCCGGGATTATCATCAGGAGTTTACTTCCCAGGAGCCCGGCTATGAACTGGCGATCCGCGCAGATATCTGCCGTATCTTCCTATGGTATCTCCGCCGCATGGAGAAAAACGGCATCTCCGTCTATTCTTCTCCGGGGATCCGACAGGAAGACATCTTCCGCTTAAATGCCGTTCTGGATTATATTCACGAGAATTACCAGCAGCCTGTACTTGCCGAAAAGATGGCAAAGATGTGCAATATGAGCTACAGCTACTTCTCACGTTTCTTCCGTCATGCCGTAGGACAGACATTCTCGGATTATCTTCTTTATGTAAGACTTACGGAAGCTGAGAAATTACTGATCACCACATCCAAGAGCATCAGTCAGATCGCCCTGGATACGGGATTCAGCACGTCGAGCTATTTTATTACACAGTTCAAGAAAAGACGTCACATCACGCCGAAGCAGTTAAAGCAGAAGATCTCTGCTTCAGAAGAAACTGCAGACTGATTATTTAGGCGCGATCACCAGTTCGATACCGAAATCACGGATCTCCTGTGCCAGATTATCCGGAATGCCGGAATCTGTAATCAGTACGTCGATTTTTTCCGCAGGAATAAACGAGGATGTGGAATCCTGATTCAGTTTCGTGGAGTCAACAAGTGCGATGCAGCGCTTGCACTTCTCTGCAAAACGCTTCTTCAGTTCCAGCTCATAAAAGTTATGGCCGGTAAGACCGGAAGTCAGAGAAAAACCGTTTCCCGATACAAAATAACTGTCACCACTGATCCTTCTGAGCATCTCCTCACAGAGGAGTCCTTCGATGGCACCGGAATGCGGACGCAGGACGCCGCCGACCAGAACCGTACGGAAGTTGCTGTATCTCTGGATCTCCATCGCAGTATGGATACCATTCGTTACGATCGTAAGATTATCAAGATTGCTGATAAAAGGGATCATGTGGAAGGTCGTCGAACTTGCGTCAATGAAGATCGTCTCACCCTCATGAACGAACTTACCGGCTTCTCTTCCGATCGATGTCTTTTCCGCAACACTCATTACGGATCTCAGCATATAGTTTTCGGGGTTGGATGACTGCTTTACAGAATCAGAGATGCGGGCACCGCCGTGATAACGGACGATCGCGCCTTCACGTTCCAGGTCACGAAGGTCGGATCTGATCGTCGCACCGGTTACTCCAAGGCATGCCTGAAGATCAGTCGTCGATACACGGCTCTCCTTCTCCAGGATCTCCAATATTCTTTTTCTTCTTTCCACATTGATCATAACTTCACCCCATCAAAGGAAATACTATTATCATGAAACGAAAGTATAATACGCGCGTATCTATCTTTTTGTCAACGTTTTCTTTTCATTTCTTTTCATTTCGATAGGGTTGAATGAAAAGCGGACGCTTATTTGTTCGTTTCTCTTCTTTTGAGTTCCTCTGCCATCCATCCGGTCATACCATTCGGAAGTCTCGGATCCATCGGAGTACCGTCCAGAAACATAAGATTCGACTGTACGCCATTCATCAGGCAGTGCTGTCCCATCTCAAATCCGAAGTTAATTGATGCAATACCCTTATCTGCGTTTCTGACCCACTCCGGTGTATAGATAAAGCTGTGCTTCATCTTTTCCATCCGTGCACGTCTGCTCTCGATCTTCTCATGGCTTACGATTTCATCACGAAGTCCATCCGCGAAGAAGAGAGTCACGCCAAGGCGGTCAAACTCATCGAGGACAGAGTCTTCAGGGATCGCATCGGTGCCGACAGGTACCAGAACATCAAATCTGTCCGGCGCATGTGTTGCCAGCGCGAAGGTAAATCTTGCCCCCGCCGAATTGCCCAGAAGGAACTTCACACCGATACCTTCAGTGTATTTCGCGATAAATGTATCTATGAGTTTCATAACCGGATCGATATATGTCTCATCCCAGGATCCGGCATACCCGCCATCCTCTTTTCTATATTCATTCGCGATCGGGATCAGGATATAGGCACCACCCAGCGTCTCCTGATAGGAATCGGAAGCATACAGTTCCGCTCCGGTATAGTTGATGCACAGATCTCCAACAAGCGCATTGGATCCGCCATGCAGGAAGATAAGAAGCGGATAATTCTTTTTCTTCGGGAAACCATGTTCCGTCGGATCGAAGAAATAGTACTTCAGTCCTTCTGCCTGATCATTTTTGAAACGGTCAAATAGTTTTCCTGTTTCATAGGACGGTTCGGTAGAGATAAAAGCGCCTTCGGGGATCTCATCGATCCAGGGTGGAGTCGGAGTAGTCATAGTGCATTCCTGCCCTTTCTTTTTTTCAATACGATATGCATCTAGTATGCACTTTTTCCTTTCGATTGAATAGTGGATTATACCAGCAGGAAAGAAAAAGCTGATCCTTCATAAGAAGAATCAGCCTTGTGGCTGCCGAACTAGGATTCGAACCCAGACAGACGGTGCCAGAAACCGGAGTGCTACCCTTACACAATTCGGCAATGTTGTAAATCAACGCTAGAAAGTATATCAAAAGTCTTCACTTAGTGCAATACCTTTTTATTCATGAGAGGTGAAAATCTTTCGATAAACCCGTATCTCAGTATTTATTTGGAAGACGGACGCTCCGTAGGCATATCCGGCTGCGTCGGAAGGACCTCCATCAGACCCATCTCTTCCGCCTTTCTTCTCACCATTTCAATATCCTTCCAGAGCTTGATGCGCTCATTGTTATTTCTAAGGATATATGCCGGATGGAAGGTCGGCAGGATAAGATATCCGTTTTTCTCAATGAAGTTACCTCTGATCTGCGTCATCTTCGCATTCTTATCTCCCGTAAAGAGCGTGTATGCAGTCTTCCCGAGAAGCACGATGATCTTCGGCTTGCAGATAAGGATCTGCGTTCCCAGAAGCTTCTTGCAGGCAGCTGCCTCCTGATCTGTCGGAACACGGTTCTCCGGCGGACGGCACTTCACGACATTGGCGATATGGTAGTCTTTGGAGGTGAAACCCTGTGCATCAAGAAGGAGTTGGAGAAGTCTTCCCGCCTGACCGACAAACGGAAGTCCCTGTTCATCCTCGGTTGCACCCGGACCTTCGCCGACAAACATGATCGGCGCAACAACACTGCCGCGGTAGATAACGACATTCTGCCTTGTCGCTCCAAGCGGACATGCCTGACATTCCTCACACTGATTTACAAAATCGTTCCAGGAAATCTTCATCGGAGAAGTACGATGGTGATACCGTCATTGGCCTTCGCCCAGTCAGGATCATTACGGAAAGCAGGGCATCTCTCGACCATGGTCCTGCCAAGAGTCTCAAAGGGTCCGAACTGCTCGCCCGGACAGAACGCCTTGATCTTGCCTTCACTCTGCATCGTACGCAATATCTCATGAGTCGCCGTCTTGATCATGCCGCCTTTTCCAGTAGAACCATATCCGTGAATGATCTTCACCTGATTGACTCCGACGCGGCGCAAAGTATTCAGTTCCAACCGTAATTTACGGGTGGCAACATCTACTTTCGGCATACCTTCTTTGATATTGATAATACTTGCAGCCATACTACTCCTCATTTTGAAATACTACATTTATTATACCACAATTTTTTCATTTTACATGAGTGGAAACATAGGGTTTTTTGATATAATACGACCATGAGATTGGACAAATTGCTGGCAAATTCCGGATATGGAACAAGGACGGAAGTGAAAGAAATTCTCCGTCAGGGACGGGTCAGCCTTAATGGCGAAGTGATCCGTGACCCAAGCTTTTCCGTCACAGAAGAAATGGCTTCTGCCATTACGCTTGACGGCCAGTTGATTCATGCCGGACAGTATCTCTATTTCTGTCTGAATAAACCGGACGGATATCTGACAGCGATGACTGACGACAGGCTTCCCTGTGTCGGTGATCTCCTCCCTGCTAATTTGAAAACAAAGAAGATCTCCCCTGTCGGGAGATTGGATTACCATACTACAGGAGTACTTCTTCTCACAAACGACGGTGATCTCTCCCATCGTCTGACCAGCCCGAAATGGCATCGCGAAAAAGCCTATCTGGTCACCTATTCTGGAGACGAACTCACTAAAAAAGAGAAAGTGCTTTTTGAAAGCGGAATGACACTTCACGAAAAGGATCATGCGCCGGAAAAATTAAAGCCGGCAGATCTTGAGATCCTTCCGGATCATCAATGCCGGCTTATTCTTACTGAAGGAAAAACACATCAGGTCAAGCGTATGATCGCGGCCACAGGAAGATCCGTAACCGCTCTTCACCGCGAGCGGATCGGCACACTGACGCTCCGGGAAGGACAAATGCCCGGAGAAATGTATGCTCTCTCTGATGAGGAAATACGCCTTCTCAAGGACGGTCAGTAATTAATCCTCTGACTCCGCATACGGATGTTCTTCGAGGTAATCTGCACGAAGCACATCGATATCCTCAAGGATCTTAAGCGCACGTTCTTTTGCCTTTTCGACGTCACTGGAACCTGCACCGACACCGAAGATAATGATCCTGTCGATTGTCGGATCTTTCCACAGAAGCTTATATCCCAGCGCCGCCTGATCGATCTTATCACGGATAATAAAACCGTAGACATGTTCCACGTAGTCTTTTTCCTCAAGCGGCTCCATCGCATCCTGATAGTGCTCCGGCATCTCATCGAGATATTCCTCGTAGAACTTTGCCTTGGAATAATAGTATGGCTCAAGACGGTCAAGATCTTCCTTCGACCAGGTGGCCTTCATGTTCTCATACACATCATCCAGGATATAAAGGTCACCGCTGTTTACATACACCGGAACTGTCGGTGCATCAAATACAAGAATATCCGGATGTACGGCCATCATCGTCGTGGCCTTCTCGACACCATACTGGTCAACATCTTCATTCTCGCTGTTTCCGGAAACTACATCGGCATCACGGACCTCCGGATTCTTACATCCGAGTGTCTCTTTGAAATAGTACTCCATGATCGAGACATCCTGCTGAAAATGACCGACAGATGCCATACGCACATCGACTTTCGGAGCGATAAAGTAGTACTGGATAAATGCCCAGCCGGCGATGATAACGGCGATCGCAACCGCGAATTTCCACCACTCATAGTGCCAGAAATCCTGCCACTGCTTGGAGGTCTTTCCAAAGAAGTGCTTCGCTTCCGTTTCTTCCTTCTTTTCCTCCGCCTTACGGTCTCTTTCACCACTTGCGATGCTGTATGCTAAAGAGATATCCGCCAGTTTCTGCTCATTCTTCTGCGCGGTATATGTCTTTCCGAGTTTCCAGAACTTATCGTCCAGGTCTTCTTTCGAAGCCCATGCGGGAAGTCCGAAATACTCCATCGCCTGCTGGCGGTCCATCTTCTCAATTGCCGGATCCGGAAGGACAGGTTCTTTCTTCTCGACCGGTTCTTTCTTCTCTTCCGGATCTGCCTTTTCTTCCGTTTTTCCGGATTTTTCCGAAGAAGCCTTGCTGTCGAGTTTGATCTTCTCTCCTTTAGATTCCTTCGCCGATCCGTCACCTTTCAGTTCGCCAAGACCGATCTTTTTCTTTTCTTCTTTCATGTGTTTCTTTTTCCCTTTTTCTCAGCCTTTTTTCTTTTCCGCTTTCATTTCTTTTTTGAATGCACGGAAGTCCGCAAGAGCCGCCCAGCCGATCTTGATGATCTTCTTGATGTTGATCGAGTTCTTACCACCCTGACGCGGCTTGAAGGTGATCTCACGGAGCGTGTATTTCTCATTATAGTAAGCAAAGAATGTCGTCAGCATGACATTCGGGAGATTATAATCTTCCTTGAATCTTCCCACATACTTATTCACCAGAGAAGATTTCATAAGACGGAAAGGAGCATTACTGTCCTTGACCTTGACGCCGAAGTGAAGTCTCAGAAGGAAACACAGGAACTTCTCTACGAATTTTCTGGACTTGCCGTCACCTCTGACCACGCGGTTACCGAGGATCGCATCATATTCTTTACGAAGATCCCAGAAAGCGGCAAATTCCGCCGGATTCGTCTGCCCGTCGGAATCGGTCTGAAAAATATAATCTGCTCCCTGTGCAACAGCATATTTATAAAGTGCGATCAGCTTCGGGCCATGCTGCTTCAGTGTATCAGGCAGGACTTCGAGTTTCGGGTATTTTTCCTTAAGGGAAAGAAGGATCTCGTGTGTCTTATCGACGCTTCCGCTGTCGGCTACTACCAGGCGCGATCCCTCACCTTTTCCTTCCAGTACAGGGTACCAGGCGGAAACGACAGACTCGATGTTCGCCTCTTCGTTATATGCCGGCATAACTAAATACAGATCGTCCATTTTTCGTTCCTCCAGATGATTCCTGACGTTACTTACAATGTATCACTTCAGCTCTTTTTTGACCATAGACAGCGCCGATGCCACAACAGCATCCATGTCATAGTATTTATACTCTCCG
>JAFWSW010000228.1 GCA_017519205.1 Clostridiales bacterium
CTGGCAGAAGCCTCAGGTGTAGGTGTCATAGTCATCGGCAATAACCATGGATGGAAACAAAATAGCGATATGGGAAACAAAACAAACCAGAACTTCGTATCCATCCCTTACAAGATGCTAGTCGACATGATTTCCTACAAGGCAAGACTGGTAGGAATCGAAGTCAGGATCGTCTCTGAGAGCTACACCAGCGGAACGAGTTATCTTGATGGAGAGATCCCGGATGCGGCATACTATGACAGGAATCGGAGGATCCGGAGAGGTCTGTTCAGAAGCAACAACGGCATCTGCATTAACGCGGATGTAAATGCGGCGTACCAGATAATCAAGCTGGGAAGCATTCGTGAGGTCCGGATAAAGGAAAGAGAACAGATCACCAAACTGAAAGTAGCCTGAATTAGATCAGGTAGAGGCATCAGGCTAGTGCCATTAAAGTGCTGGTATTCTTTTATCAGCGGTTTATAAATCTCAACTACAGAGTTGAAAATAGCCATGCTCATTTGCATCAGCTGGTATTCTTCCATTCATTATGTCAGGAGCATCTTCATAGCCAACCGCTTTTGCCGGTACCCAGGTCTTTTCAACAGCGATAGGAGCATTCCGAAGGGTACACCAGAGCGCAACATTCACAAACGCAAAAACAATCAGCGCAAAAACTAAGATATACTTGCTGTTTTTTTGTTTGCTCATATTCTTTTCTCTCCTAGTCACTTTTATTGGAGTTTAATGCGTCATCAGCCAATTTCTTACCAATCCCTCAAATATCTCCGGCTGTTCGATCTGGAGATTGTGCCCGGCCTTTTCGACAGCGCAGTAAGTCGCATTGGTGTACTTTTCCATAAGATCGAACTGGTCTTTATAACCTACTTCCGTATCCTGTTTTGCTGCAATGATAAGACAAGGGATCGTACATGGTTCTTTTAAATCGTCGGGATCGAAAGAGAAGCTTCCTTCCAGTACGTTATTCAAAAAATCCCAATCTGCACTGGCAAGCGCAGGCATAAGATATTGTTCATATCTTTCCCATACTTCCCGTGTCAGCACCACATTCATAAGTGTGAAACTGTCCCGTTCTTCCTGTGTTAAGGAAGATAACAGATCCTCATCCTGCTCGACGATACGATGAGGTTCGACCCGTCCCTGCCGTACCCCGGGAATGATGCACGGAACCAAAAGAATGATCTTCTTTAATAGCTCCGGATACTTATTCACAAAGCCTCTGGTAAGGAGCCCGGCATAGGATTGTCCGATAATGATAAACGGTTCCGAAATCACGTCAGAAGCAAATCCGTGAAGAAGCTCCAGAATATCATCTGAATTCTTTACATCTCCGTGCTCTGAGTTGCCCATACCCGGAAGATCGATATAATACCGTTTGTATCCGTCAAGTTTGGTGAAGACAGGTTCGAAAGCACCTTTCATGGTGATTCTACTGATCCCCCATCCATGGATGATCAATACCGGGGTTCCGTCACCTATAACTTCATAATCAATGATTCCGTATTTCATTTATTCGCCATCCTGACAGTTGCTTGTTTCGATTGAAAAGCTCTCAGTCTTCAAATCACAATAGCACTGTATATTTCCTGAACGATAGTTTCCTTGTCTTTATCCGCCGTAATGGTGGTCT
Source organism: Clostridiales bacterium (assembly GCA_017519205.1). Taxonomy (GTDB): domain Bacteria; phylum Bacillota; class Clostridia; order Saccharofermentanales; family Saccharofermentanaceae; genus Scatonaster. The sequence continues at coordinate 1,631 of JAFWSW010000228.1, forward strand.
CGTCCAGAACATCGGAATAATCCTTTTCGACCCACCATTCCTTCATAGCTTCTTCGCCGAATTCGCAACTCTTTGCCCGAGTCTTATGCCGATTCAGGGTCTCTTGAAACGGGATGTCAAAGTAGTAGGCATATATATTCTTCCCGAAAAGCTCCTTGGCCAGTTCAAACAGGGGATGATACCAATCAGCAACCATTATTCCTTCCAAAATAACCGTTTCGCAGTGGGTCTTTCCATATCGCAACAGTTCTTTCAGCATCGGAATCGCCGGAGTATCCGGTCCGTCACTGACCTTAAGCATCTCACGTCTTATTGCATCCTGCGATATAAGCAGAGTATTGCTGCCGAATTTTCTCTGCAGTTCTTTTGCGATAGTTGTTTTTCCGCTGCCGGAATTTCCTCGAAGAATTATTAATCTACACATCTGTTTCAATTCCTTAAACAAGTGCAACGACGGAGATAATGAATCCCGCCATACATTGCTTACTGAGTTTTTTCTTCTGTTCTGACATAGATCTTCCCTCTCCGGTGTGAAACACACAATTATGTATCCTTGCGCAAGATATTCAAATATTCTTCATATACAAACACTCTGTTACGAGCTGCGTTTGTTTTTTCTGTCAGTATTCCTGCCTGCATCAGCTTATTGACAGCGGTGGATATTGTATTGAAGCTTACGCCGAGATCTGAAGCGGTTTTCTTTATCTCGACAATCGGATATTGTTCTACGTAATCAAATACCCTTCTTACATTGTCATTTTTCCTGTTCGTGATCGGAAGCAGGGCTACGTTTCGTTCATGCAGTTCTGACAGCTTTTCGACCGTTTCCAATGAATCTTTTGCAGCCGCAGATACGGCTTCAAGGAAAAAGCCGATCCATTGTTCATAATTCCCGGTTCTTCTTATCTCAGACATTCTGTCGTAGTACTCGATCTGGTTCTTTTTCAGAAAGTAAGAGATGTAGATAATCGGTTTAGAAATGTATCCTTGCTGCATGAGATACAACAATATCATCAGTCGGCCGACTCTTCCATTTCCGTCCAGGAAAGGATGAATCGTCTCAAACTGGTAATGAATCAATGCGATCCGAATAAGGGGATCATAGTCATCGCCTTCATTCATATATCTTTCGAGATCGGCAAGAGCACTCTGCATATCTTCCACATTGGGCGGAATATACCGTGCCTCTTTAAGCGTGCAGTTAGCTGCTCCGATCCAATTCTGGGATCTTCGAAATTCACCCGGGTTCTTTTCCTTCCCGCGTACACCCTGAAGAAGCTCCCTATGAATCTCTCGTAACAGCCGGTTACATAAAGGAAGCATGTCCAGTCTTTTTATTGCGTATGTACACGCTCTGACATAATTGATGACATCTCCCACATCAAGATTCGTATTGCTATCGATCTGCGGGTCTAAAACATCATCAAGTGTACATTGCGTTCCTTCGATCTGTGACGAGATAAGCGCTTCTTTCCTTACGTACATAGAAATAAAGAGTTCTGCATTCGGTATGTGTTTTGCAGCTGTATCAAGCCGTGCCAGATTTCTGTTGGCTTCTACAAGGTTTTTTACCACGTCACTGTCAATGTTCAGTGCCGGATCCGGTGGCAACGGAGATGGCCGAAAAGACTTATAAGAAAGATCTCCGCTCAAATTTTTGATCCACTCTCCAGAACGATTCAAAATGCCACCTCCTTTTCTGAAATACTAAGTGTAGTATACTCTCCTTATTTCAGGAAGTAAACAAGTTTCTGAAATAAGTTATTGTCGAATCCTTCCGCTATTTCAAAAACTGCAAACCCTGGCAGCAAATTGCGTATCTTTTTATACTCGAACAGGAAACCGGTCTTCAGCCGCCGTTGACGTTTCTGATGTAGTCTTCTGCGGAGATCATGGGGCGCTCGAGATCGGCGATGGTCTCGGGGGTGAGGGTCATGGAAGAGCAGTACTCTTCTCCGGCTTTTTCAAAGCGGGCCAGAAGGGGATCGGCGACGACAGCTGCTGCGGGGACGTTCAGCATCGGGGTCTCGGGAACGCAGACCATGTTCAGGTTGTCGAAGCAGTTCTTGCACATGAGTTTCATGGCGTCGAAGTTTCCTTCCCAGTTCGGGAAACCGCAACCGCAGATCACGAGGGTGTGGATCTTCGAAAAATCGACCAGGGCCTTGTGGCGGACGGTGCCGTCATTCATCATTTCCATATCCATCTTTACGAGCGGGATGGTGCGGTCGAGCAGTGCTTTCAGATGGGAAGGCATGCCGTAGCAGTAAAGCGGGAAGCTCCAGATGATCAGATCAGCGTCGCAGTACATGTCGAGGATCGGGTTCAGATCGTCCTCGAAGACACAGTGGCCTTTCTTCTGCTGCCAGCATTCGAAGCAGCCTCTGCACGGCGCGATGTTCTTTTCGATCACGTTGACGACATTTACCTCATGCTCGCCGTTTTTGTTTAATCCTTTGAGAAAAGCATCTGTGAGTCTGAATGTGTCGCTCTGCTTTTTGGGACTTCCGTTTAATACCAATACCTTCATTTTTCGTTCCTCCGTGTTCCATGTTTGCCTTGTGATTTTATTATCTCAAAGATGAGGTGGAGGGGGAAGTGCGATGCGTCATGAATTTGGGTGACAGATGTCACGGGTACAGAAAAAGCTTGTGCCGCCCTGAAACGAAAACGTCGTGTTTTCAGTGGTTGCAACCTCTGGTTGCGAAAGTTCAAGCCTAAGGTGGTAGAGTCGCAACCGTGCCGGCTGGTACATTGGGACCATCAAAAAACCTTGGAGGTGCAATATGAACTACGAAGAAAAAATGAACTACAACAATCACAAGACAATGGCGGATCTGATCGACGAGAAGATCCTGACTGAGAAGAACGGAAAGAGAGTGAAGAGACTCTGTAAGTATTCCTTAATTGGATTTCTCGCGCTCCTGGCGGTCGATTTTATTTCCTTTATCGTTGTACTGCTTACAATCGGGCTGCCCATGTAAGTGAAGATGCGGAGGTGAGAGAATATGAGTATTAAGAAAACACTTGGCGGAGTTTTCGCCGCTTTTCTCCTTATGATCCTTTCCGTGGAAGTATCCGGGCTCCTGGCAAGCGGACTGGTCGTAATCGGCGTTCCCGTGGGCATTTGTAACATTGTTATGGGCATCCTTTACCTTGCGATCACCTGGTTTCTGGTAAAGATCCTCGTCAAAAAGCTCTTTAAGAGCAGCCCGGAAGAGATGGGGATGCCGAAGATTTCGATCAAGGCACGTTATCTGGTCCTGGCCGTGATCCTGCCTCTGGCGGTCACCGCATCTTATCTTCTTTTCGTAAAAGGAGAGTTTATCTCTTCTGACATGACGGGCGCCGGGATCTTCTCGACGGTCACCGCAGGTCTTTTCTTCACCGGGATTGCCGCTCCTTTTGTGGAAGAGATCATCTTCCGCGGCGTGATGCTGCATCTTCTGAAGAAGAAATGGAATACGGCGGTTGCAGTGATTGCTCCGTCGGTGCTTTTCGGGCTGATCCATATTACGGAGATCGAATCGCCTACGCTCAGCTCCATGCTCCTGGTCGCTGTGGCAGGAACACTTTCGGGCATCATGTTCTCCCTGATTGCCGTGAAATCAGGCTCGGTCTGGAATAGTGGCATCGTCCATGCCATCTGGAATATAATAGTAGTTGGTGGCGGTCTTACAATCGCCGGTGCGCCCGCGGAAGGATCGATCGTGACATATGTGCTCCGTTCGGATTCCATGCTTCTCACAGGAGGACAGTTCGGGATCGAATCATCACTGGTTGCGCTGATCGGATATCTGGCAGTCGTCTTCATGATCCTTCTTTCCATAAAACGCGATCATGTGGCAAAAGAGGTAACAGCATGAGTATTGCAGAAAGAATTCTGACTCTTCGAAAATCTAAAGGAATGTCCCAGGAACAGCTCGCCGAGGCGGTGGGTGTTTCCCGTCAGGCGGTCTCCAAGTGGGAGAGCGAACAGGCGTCCCCGGATCCGGAGAAGATCATTACCTTGAGTGAGGTTTTCGGAGTGACCACGGACTATCTTCTAAAGGGGGTTGAGCCCGAAAAAGAAGAGGCGAAGACAGAAGAGAAGGAAGAAGAGAAGAAGACGGAAGATACGCATATGACGGTCGGCGACGTGCTCGACCAGAAGATATTGACGGAGCAGAATAAGGAGAAATCGAAAAAACTCCTCAAATATGTGCTGATCGCGCTGGGCGTATTCCTGGCGATAGATATCATCTCCTTCATCATCTATGTCATCGTCAATGGAGGACTTCCGGGATGAATCTTGTCTAGCCTATCGGGACAATGACAGAGAAGGGGAGAGAATCTATACTTCAAGAATAAAGGTGCTTCTACTGAAGCGAAATAATACGAAAGCAGGGAAGAAACATGGCTGAGAGCTTTATATGTCTGATGGCGGATCTGGATGAAGGCGTCCAGAAGAATATGTCCGCGTGGTACGAAGAACTTCAGAAAGAAGGATTTACCGGAACGCAGACGCCGAAACTTCCCTACCATATCAGCCTGGCGACATATCCTTTGGAAATGGAGGATGAGGTCGTCGAGAACATCAAGAAAGTGGCGGAAGAGTTTTCGCAGGTGGAAGTACACCTGAGTCATATGGGAATGTTTGCCGGAGGGCAGGTGCTTTTCGCGGCGCCGGAAAGAAATCCGGAACTGGACAAGCTTCAGAAAGCCTGTCAGATGGGTGTGCCGCAACAGTATCCTTTTACTCCGCATACCACGATCCTGATCGATCAGCCGGAGGTCGTGCAGGCAGCAATTCCGACATTCGTTAAGTGTTTCCAGCCGATGGTCAGTAAAGTTGTCAGACTGCATCTATGTGCATTCTGGCCGACCAGAGAGATCCTGGCTTTGAATTTGAAGGAAAAATGATATGACACAGGAAGAAATGAATAATACGAATTGGACGCAGTCGGTGGCCGGTGTGTGTATTTCCGATGGGAAGGTGCTTTTGGCGCGGCATACGTACGGGAATGGAAAAGGCATGCTGATCATTCCCGGCGGATATGTAAAGTTCGGAGAGACTCCGGAGGAGACGCTGGTGCGTGAATATCAGGAAGAGACCGGTGTTACCGTGAAGGCTGGAAAACTTCTGGGGATCCGATTCAGTGCGAAGGACTGGTATGCGATCTTCGCCACCGAATATGTCGGGGGAGATGCGAGATCTGACGGAGACGAAAACAGTGAAGTCATCTGGATGAAGACTGAGGATGCACTCTCGGATGAATCTGTTCCGGGACTTACTAAGACCATGATCGAATGCGCGCTTTCCGAAAAAGGATTTGCACTTACTCCATATCAGACGACCAGAACGGGAAACTTCCTGTTTACCGGAATTGAGGGGAATTCGTAAGAATGCGGAAAGTTATCGTTATCGGAAGCCCCGGCGCGGGTAAAAGTACTTTTGCCAGATCGCTGAAAGAGAAGACCGGGCTGCCTCTTCATTATCTTGATAACATCTGGCACCTCCCGGATCGAAGCACGATCAGCAGAGAAGAGTTCGATAAGAAACTGATGGAGATCCTTCTTTCGGATTCATGGATCATCGACGGGAACTATAACCGGACGATCGAGATGCGGCTTCAGTACTGCGATACGGTGTTCCTTCTGGACTATCCGATGGAGGTGTGTCTTGAAGGTGCCAGGGCACGTGTCGGGAAAAAGAGAGAAGATATTCCCTGGATGGAAGAAGAACTGGATCCGGAGTTCAAAAGCTGGATCATGGATTTTCCGAAGACAACTCTTCCGAGGATCTATCAGCTTCTGGAGCAGTATAAAGAAGGGAAAGAGATTCACATCTTCAAGTCGAGAGAAGAGACGAAAGAGTATCTGGATTCTTTCCGGTAAAAAGAGTATTGTGCATTTCTTCCCGAACAGATAATATGGTTTTCAGGGGATGGCAAACATATTATTTGGAGGGTTGGAAGCATGTATTACACAATTTTTGGAATTATTATCATCGCGCTTGGTTTTTTTCAGGTCTTCTGTCCGAAGTTGGCTACGAAGAAAGAAGAGCGTGATAACCCAAAGGCAGTATCTCAGATGAGAAAGAAAGGCTTTCTCGTCATTGCGATCGGTATCGCAGTGGTACTCGCCGGGTCACTTATGAGCGGAATATGATTTTATTTAGACCTGTTGGAACAGAAGAATTAAAGCTTATCGAGATGAGCGGGAATAAGAGATTTCCGCCCAGACTTCCTGATCAGCCGATTTTCTATCCGGTCCTTAATGAGGAATATGCGATCGAGATCGCCTCGAAGTGGAATGCGGTATATAATTCCGATCACAAGGGATATGTAACGCGCTTCGAGGTGGAGGATAGCTTTGTCTCAAAATATGAGACGCATGTGGTTGGAAAATCTATGCACGAAGAGCTGTGGGTCCCTTCTGAGGAACTCGATGAGTTTAACGATCACATCGTCGGTGAAATCGATGTGATCGGAGTATTCGAAGGCGCTTAAAGAAGAATGTGTTTTTCGGCGCTCTCTATGAGGTCGTGGGAATCATCATCAATGTATGAAAGATAGCACAGAACGAGGTCTTTATCCGGAAGGATGTAGCACTTCTGTTTGCACTTGCCGTTGATGCTGAATCCGCTTCTGTATTTCCAAATGAAGAATCCGTATCCGCCCTCTCTGTTCATCTGCTGGATGGAGGTCGCCATATTGACGTATTCTTCCGACAGGATCCGCGTTCCGTTATAGACGCCTCCGTCTTTCAGAAGCAGGCCGAATTTCACTACATCGTGCACGGAAAGTTTCATGCCGGAAGCCCCGTAGAAGTATCCTTCGGGGCTTCTTTTGTATTCGAAATCCGTAATTTCGAGGGGCGCAAAGATCCTTTCTTCGATAAAAGCACCAAGGTCTTTTTCGAGTGCTTCCGTCAGGCAGACGCCGACCAGATAGGCGTTGATATTGTTGTAGTTAAATGTGCGATCAGATACGTCTTCGATGGAACACTGAAGAGCATACTCGATCCAGTCATCGCCTTCCGCACGGAAAGGAAAACCCGGGACGGACATGGTGAGAAGTCTTCTGAGCGTAATCTCCCGGAATACGGATGCCTGTTTTTCAGATAACGCATCGGTGTATTTGGTCGGCAGATACTTCAGGACGGAATCATCGAGCTTGATTACTCCTTCGTCATAGGCGATGCCGAAAGCAACCGAAAGGACAGTCTTGGTCATGGAATAAAGGTCGTGAAGACCTTCGGTATCTCCGAAACTATGTATCAGTTGTCCGTGCGAGTATAACTCGGCGCCGAATACGTTCCATTTATTGTCCGTGATATCTTTTACAAATGCATCAAAATCCATGTTCGCTCCTTCTGCTCAAAAAGCACTCGCGTGCGGTTTCTATTAAGTTATCATATGCGACTTCTTTCTGCATGAAGTTTTCTACTTCAGGAAGTATGTGATACGAATCGAAAACTTCAAGAAGCAGCATTGCATCAGATCCTTCCGATCCTGCAATGGCGATTGTTTCTTTTCCGTATTTCTTCGCAAGTCTTGCCGCCTCGACCGGGCCTTTGCCATTAAGACTCTGGCTGTCGATCCGGCCTTCACCCGTGATCAGGATGTCCGAGTTTTGAATGTAGTCTTCGAGATGTGTTACTTCCAGTACGAGCTTCGAACCGGAAACGAGTTCCGCATCGAGATAGTACTTCAGTGCAAAGCCCATGCCGCCTGCAGCGCCGCTTCCGGGGAAATCCGGATCTGCTTCCGGGAGGACCTTTTTGGTGAGTTCTGCGTAAGATCTCATCCAGATATCCATATCTTTTATCTGCTCTTCCGAGGCACCTTTCTGGGGACCGTAGATGAAGCTGCAGCCGTTTGCTCCGAGGAGAGGATTTCTAACATCGCAGGCAACTTTGAAAGAAGATTCTTTGATCCTGCTGTCGAGATTGGAAATATCGATAGAAGTCAATGTTTTTAATGCGAGAGCGCCGACTGTCTTTGGGGAGCCGGGTACATCATCCGCGCCTTGGTCTCCGTCGATGAACCGGACGCCGAGGGCTTCAAGCATGCCCGTTCCGCCGTCATTGGTAGCGCTTCCGCCGATACCGATAATGAACTTTCTTATGCCCTCATCAAGTGCGGCGCGGATCAGTTCACCTGTGCCGTATGTCGTCACGGTGAGGATGTCGTTTTCTTTTATGAGGGTAAGTCCGGAGGCCTGGGCCATCTCGATGATTGCCGTGTCTCCATGGACGATGCCGTATCGGGCAGTTACTTTCTTTCCGTCGGGGCCGGTGACATCTTCGGAGCGGTAGACTCCGTTCAGTCCTTCGACCAGTGCTTCCAGTGTTCCTTCACCTCCGTCGGCCAGAGGAAGGACTGTCACTTCGTGTTCGGAAGACGCGCTTAAGATGCCGTCTTTCACGGCATTTCCGGCTTCTAAAGAAGTGAGGGATCCTTTAAAGGAATCCATGGCGACTGTAGCTTTCAAGTATATATCCTCCGCGGTTTTCTTATATTATAATCAGATTGACGCTGATGCGGAAAGATAAGATTTTGACGCTGGAAGAAGAGGAAAAAATGCTGACAAAAAATGACATCATCCGTTTTCTTGAGGAAAACGGAATCCGACATGACGATAAAGTAGTGATCCATGCATCCCTCCGTTCGATCGGTCCGATCGAAAATGGGGCGGATGGACTCATCGATGCGATGATCGAATACTTAAACGAGGGGCTTCTCATCATCCCGGCGCACACTTGGGACGAGGTGGGAAGAAACAATCCGAATTACGATGTGAAGACGCAGGTGCCCTGCATCGGAAAACTCTCCGAAGTCGCCGTTGCACGTAACGACGGTATCCGATCCCTGCACCCGACGCACTCGGTCGTTGCTTTTGGAAAAGGCGCCGCGGAATTCATCAAAGGTGAAGAAAAATGTGGATCCCCGGCACCCGTGAATTCCTGTCTGAGCCGCCTTTATGAAGAGAACGGAAAAGTCCTTCTGATCGGTGTCGGGCACGAGAGAAATACATATCTTCATTCCGTTGATGAGCGTCTCGGTATCCCGGACCGTCTGAACCCGAACCCGTTCGTGATCAACATCAGGGACTACGACGGAAACATCATCCAGTCGCCGCCGTTCCGTACGCATTACACAATCGCTTCGGATACCTGCGTGTCGGAGTACTATCCGAACTACAAGGAAGCTTTTGAGTACTCAGGAGCAGTGACCTATGGCCATCTCGGCGAAGCACTTGTCTATGTCTGCGATTGCCGGAAGATGACGGATACCGTGAAGAAACTCTGGGAGAAAACAGACCACGATCTGTGTATCCGAAAAGAAGAGATCCCGCGGAAATACTACGAGTAAGAAGCGGCCGGCTGCTGGATCGTGAAGAGGGCCCTGAAGTAACCGTCCTTTTCCATGAGGGAATCGAAGCTGCCCATTTCTTCGATCGTGCCGTCGCGGATCACGAGGATCTCGTCGTAGCGCTTGAGGAGAGATTCTTCGAGCGAGTGGGTCACGACGATACGTGTTACGGAATCAAGATCGAGGATCTCATTGATGACTTCGTGTGAAGTCTTGGCGTCGAGTGCGGAAGTAACTTCGTCTGCAAGAAGGATCGAGGATTCCTTAAGAAGGCTTCTCGCAATCGATACGCGCTGCTTCTCTCCACCGGATAATCCCTTGCCGTTTTCTCCGCAGAGATAGTCATCTCCACGCTCGCGGATGAGTTCAAGAAGGTGTGCCTTCGAAAGAGCATCTTCGACTTTGTCGTCGGAAAAATCACGGAACATCGTAACGTTATCGCGGATCGATGCATTGAAAACGAATACGTTCTGCTGGATGACGGTCATGAGGTCATAAAGCGAATCTGTGGAGATCGAGCGAAGCTCCTTTCCGTCGATCGTGATGTTGCCCTGGTAGTCGGAGCTTCCTGAAAGAAGAAGGTTGAGGAAGGTGGATTTACCGCTGCCGCTTCCTCCGACAATGGCGTAGGACTTTCCGGACTCAAAGCGGCAGTCGATGTCGTGAAGGACATCCTTTTCGCCGTCGTAGGAGAAGGAAACGTTTTTGAACTCGATGGCCTCGCTGACCGCATCTGCTTTTTCACCGGCAGTTTCCTCACTGTTTTGAGAAAGTGAATCGGCGAGTTTATCGATCAGGGCGCCTGCTGCCTTTTTCCCGGCGAGGAGGCGGGGCAGCTCGGAGACAGGCTGGATCAGGAAGTTCATGAGGTTGACGAACATCAGGACGGCACCGGCAGTCAGACCGCTTCCGCTCTGGACGAGGTAGGCACCCATGAGGAAGACACCGAGCTGGGCGAGGGCGCCGGAGATCAAACCGAGTGAACCGGCCACGACGGAGATCTTACGAAGACGGCATTTTGCATCCTCGAGTTTTCCGTTCTCGGTTTCGTAGATCTTCTGCACCTCATTTTCCGCACGGAAGCTCTTGATGACTGAAAAGCCGGCGAGGCAGTCGGATATAGCTGCGGTAAAAGCACTGTTTCTGTCGGATACTTCTTTCTGTGCTTTTTGCATCTTCTTTCCCATGATTGCGGCGACCACAGAGGGGATGACCATGATCAGGATCGCAAACCCGGTGAGGATGGGGGAATAGATGAGCATCAGAAGAAGGGAACCGAAGAAGGTCACGCTCTTACTTACGATCGGAAGGATCTGTCCGACATAGCCGTTTTCGATCGCTGTCGCATCGTTCGTCAGCGCGGAAAGATATGTGGAGGTGGTTTCGTCACGGAACGAAGAGATGTTCTTTGCGGAAAGAAATGAGAACGCCTTATCTTTATACTGACTCATGGCGCGGCGGATAAAACGCGGCTCGGAGACGTACTGGATGATGGTCAGGATAATATCGAGACCGGTGAATCCGACGCAGAC
>JAFWSW010000229.1 GCA_017519205.1 Clostridiales bacterium
ACTATGGCATGATCGTCCAGAAGATGATGGGTATCCTTCCGGGTTTCTTCGGCAATATGGTCACGATCGTCGCGATCATTATCATCTACCGGAGAAATAAGAAGATCGAGGACTACCGGACCATCGAGATCTCCTATCTTTCGAAGCAGCAGCGCTTCTCGCAGAGGCTTTTTGAGCAGACGGCAAAAGCACTGGTAAACGCCATCGATGCGAAAGACGCATATTCCCATGGTCACTCCATGCGTGTCGCGGAGTATTCCGCCAAGATCGCCCGTGAGATGGGGAAGAGCGAAGAGGAATGCGAGAAGATCTACTACGCAGGCCTCCTTCACGATGTAGGTAAGATCGGTATCGACGACCAGATCATCAATAAAAAGGGTAAGCTGACGGAAGAAGAGTATGAAGCCATCAAGCAGCACCCGGTCTATGGTAACCAGATCCTCTCGAGTATCGGTGAGTATCCGTACCTGAGTATCGGTGCCCATCACCACCATGAGCGCTATGATGGACGAGGATATCCGGATAAACTGAAGGGTGAGGATATTCCGGAGATCGCGCGTATCATCGCCGTCGCGGATGCCTACGATGCCATGACCTCGAACAGAAGTTACCGTTCGGCGATCCCTCAGCAGATCGTCCGTGAAGAGATCGTGAAGAACTCCGGAACACAGTTCGATCCGAAGGTCGCGAAGATCATGCTGCACATCATCGATCTGGATACAGAGTATGAGATGAAGGAAAGAGATACGGTCCAGGAGCTTTTCGGAAACAGCGAACTCATCTGCACGGAGTACAGAGGTGAGATATCCGAGGGCATACTTCTTTCCCACTTCATGACCAGTATTACCATGACATCGAAGCCGGCCGAGGGCTCAGGCGCATCTGAAAACTACAGTATCCCGACCATCATCCTCTTTGACTCGCTCGACGGGCGTGTGCACATGGATGAGAGGACGGCGAAGGATCTGAATTACTTCGAGTATGGCGAACTCCGTTTTGACGGAAAATACATCTGCGGCGGGGCGAGAAAGTTCCATACCAGCATTCACGGGTCTGATAACCACGGTATGATTCCACCGAAGAATAAGAAGTCCGGTTCGAGAGGAGAAGCGTATCGCATTGAGGCGGTACGATTCGAGGACCATGCCCTGATCCGTATCTTTGACAGCGTGAAAACGCTGGAAGTGATCGTTGCGCTTCCGGATTCCGCGAGATACTGCTACATTGGACTTACCGGTGAGAACTGCTTTATCAGTAATGTGCAGATCAATAAGGCATATACTCCGGTGGCAGAAGACTATATTCCCCGTATTGCCGAGAGAGTTACATATATCGATGTTCCTGCCGGTGATATCCCGAATGTCCAGATCGACGGCTACAGAAGAAGATCGACGGAAGGAATCCCGGTTACGGATGGCCTGCGTATCGATTTCCATACCATGAGCCTGCCGACGGCAAGACTTATCTGGCACTGCCCGTACTTCGTCGTGTATCATTCCTCAACAGGTGCATTAGATGCTGAGGGCGTCGTCGAATATGCCCTGATCCGTATCGATGGTGAGACTTGGGACGATGAGACCAGTGGAGCTACGAATAAACTGGAGATCGATAAGACGTCTGCCTTTACGAAATGGGACGACTGGAAAAAGATAAATAAACAGGGATTCGACTGTTCGGTTTCTTTCGAGCGTAAGGGGAACAAGATCATTACTACGACGGAGAATCTCGGTATCAAACTGAAAAATACCACCGTACTTCCGGAGGATGCCGGAGATATCTATGTCTCTCTTACCGCCGACCAGTGTGCGCTGACCAATATCCACATTCACAAGTGATTTCTGACCGCTTTTACATTCCGGTTCATCTTATGCCTTCCGTAGAAGCGGTATTCCAGTTTTTTCGGAAGACTCAGTTCCTGGTGGTGCTCTTTCAGTAATTCATCCGGAGAATCGTATACACCGAAATCCTGATTGATACCCTTGCTCTGGATATAGGTGCTGTTCCGGTCAAAGTCGATCTGGAGATGACGAAAATCATCTACGGCGACACCGAATCCGCAGAAAGGTCCGCTGCAGTTTGGATTTGCCGCCTGGAGCTTCCTGATATACCCTTTATCGATGATGATCCCCTCGAGCTCGTACCACTGATCCTCGAAGAAGACCTCCACCCAGCTGTGAAATATATTCTGCGGGGCTTTCCGATATACGAAGCCGGTCATGGCGCCTTCCTGCAGTTTCTTATCGATCGTGAACCCGTGAATGCGGCAGGGGATATTGCAGGCTCGAAGTAATGCCATGAAGAGAGTCCCCTTCGTGTTGCACTGACCGTAGCCGTCTTTCAGGACTTTAGATGCTTGGATGTTGTCATCCGTGTTGTAGCCGAAGAGGATCTCGTCCCGGACGTAGTTATATATACTTTGAATCCTTTCGAATTCCGGAAGCTCTCTCCAACCCCGTTCTCTGATGAGGCGGACGATCGAAGGGTGGTTATAGTCGAGCATTTCAGTGCTTCGGAGATATTTGTTATCCATGTGTTTTTGCTCCTTTTCGTTTTTCTTCGCCTTAAAGATAAACGAAGAAGAAGGAGCGCGCTTTCAAAAAAACGCTGCGAATTATTTCAGAACTTCCGAGATGGAGATGCCCATTTGCTTTTTGCAGATAAAGGCGAGATGCGCAGGACTGGAAAATCCCGCTTCGAGAGCCGCGTGGGTCTTGCTTTTTCCTTCCATTACCAGTTTATACGCATATTTCAGGCGGGCGATCGTGAGATAACCCTTCAGTGAGATGCCGACGCTCTCTTTAAAGACATGGGACAGGCGGCTCTCGGAGAGATCAAATTCCCGAGCGATCTCATCGATCCTGCTTTCCAGATGCCGATACTCCCGGATCTCGCGGATCAGTTTTACAACACGGTAATCCTCGGGGTCTGCCTGCTCTTTCTTTTCTGATTGAAAAGCATTTGCCGTCAAACAATCGTGTATGGCGGAAAGAAGGGATCCTTCCGTGTCATCTTCCGGAAGAAGCAGGGGAGAAGATAAGCGGACGTGAACCGGCTCGCCGCCGGACAGGTGCTTTTCGCAAAGACAATCGGCAAGATCACTCGTCGGATCGATCATAAGAAATGCTTTGCATACATCGATGCTCGGCATGGTGTGGCGCATGTCGGATCCGGTTACAAAGATCTCCTCACACTTCCTGCTGTCTCCCAGAAAGAAGATGTGAAGGAAACTGTGCTTGTGTGGGACCACTTCCTTGAAAGTAGGCACCACGATCACATATTCATCATCAAAAACGATCCTGCTCATACGTCATAGTATAGTATAATTATTCTTAGAATGCATCGATGAAAGGAAACACAGATTATGAGAACAGACTATACCGACATTACCAAAGATCCATCCGGATTTGTTCTTCTTTCTGATGTGATTCCGTCGATCGTGCAGGAGATCCGCTACTATTCTTCGTATAATTTTGTCGGTGACCGGATCGATGGCTATGAGGAGCCGTGTTCGATCCTGACGAAAGAAGCAGCCCGTGCGCTTAAGACCGTCAGTAATGAGATGATGGTCCAGGGATACCGCCTTAAGATCTTCGACACATACCGTCCGGCAACTGCGGTCAAGCATTTCGTTCTCTGGGGGATCGAGGATACGGATATCCGCATGAAACCGTATTTTTATCCGGATCTGGAGAAGCAGGAACTGTTCCTCAAGGGCTACGTGGCGAAGCAGTCGAGCCACAGCAGAGGAAGCACCGTGGACCTGACGCTTCTTGATATGAAGACGGGAAAAGAACTCGATATGGGAAGTCCATTTGATCTCTTTAGTGAGATCTCACATCCGGACTACCGTGGTATTACCGAGGAACAGTATGAGAATCGTATGATCCTTCGCCATGTCATGTTGAGAAACGGCTTTAAGCCGATCGATTGTGAGTGGTGGCACTTTACACTGGAGAATGAACCCTATCCGGATACATATTTCGATTTTCCGCTGTCATCACAGTATCTTAGAAGATAACTCTTTCCGTTAAAAGAATTATTCGGCCGGATCCTCGTAGATCACGACGTTCTTGCCGTGCTGTTTGCCGTAGTACATGCGTTCATCCGCGGCTTTGATGATCTCGTCCGCAGTCTTATATTTGTCCTTGTTTTCTTCCAGTCCGATCGTCACGGTTACCGAGATGCGGTGGGAATAGAACATGGTCGGGTTGGATTCGACACGCTTCCTTATGCGCTCCGTACGCTCTTTTGCCGTGGCAAGATCACAGTCTCTCATGAGGATGACGATTTCCTCTCCACCCCAGCGGCAGATATCACAGTCATTCAGATCCTTCATGATCAGCTTGGTCAGGTGTTTGAGAACTTCATCACCGGCGTCGTGACCATAGGAGTCGTTTACTCTCTTAAAATCATCCAGGTCGCAGAAAGCGATGCAGAAATGACGGGGACGGTCATCGTTCATCAGGGACTCTACCATCGGGAGGAATCCTCTTCTGTTCAGAAGACTGGTCAGGGCATCGGCCTGCGCGACGTTTGATAACTGCCTATTGATCTGTGCGAGGTTATCGTACTCGACTTCACTTGCGTAGATGTAGATCATGTTGTAGAAGACAACAGAAAAAACCATGGCAAATGCGGAAAAGATGAAAAGGATCTGTCTGGCCGCGCCGGAAAGTTCATACACGGGGATCGCGTCCGAGTAGGCCGTCTGAAGGATAATGAACACGATGAAAGTAACAGCGAGCATAGCTACAACGAGCCAACGCATGGTGTCCTGGAAGAGATGACACCCGAAGTAGATGATGATCGGTATGACCGAAAGCAGAAGAAAACACGTACCACACGCAGTGCCGATATAGTGCGTGGCTACGATCGAGTAGATCGTTACTTCCAGAAAAACACTAAAGAATACGGGCTTGATATGACCGATATTACAGAGAATATAGCAGAAGATATATACGACAACACTGAGAATATTCAGGAAAATCATCGGCTGCACTCCGAGAATGACCATGATCAGGAGCATCATCGCATGCACCATACCGACGATAGCGACGGTAAAAGCATAGACGTTCTGGAAAAGAAAATGCATCGTCTTTCCGATGAGGCCGACATTGGATGCAGCGTTTTGATTCGTCTGTTTGTTCATTTTCGAGCGTGCCCTTTTCAATAAAGTATCTGCTTTTTTACATTTTAACACTATTGGCGGGGCAGGTTGTAAACAGGGCACCATATAAAGATTTCAATTATGTAAACATTTTAATGGGAAGACATGAAATCAGAGTTTGAAAAAGTATCAAATATTTAAGATGCATCCGGGCTGGCAGAAGTGAAAAAATACGCTTGACAGGTTACCACATGCTAACTATAATGTGTGA
This sequence comes from Clostridiales bacterium, assembly GCA_017519205.1. GTDB lineage: Bacteria > Bacillota > Clostridia > Saccharofermentanales > Saccharofermentanaceae > Scatonaster. The sequence continues at coordinate 5,379 of JAFWSW010000229.1, forward strand.
TGGTTAGTCGCGGCTAACCATATTTAATAAACACAGGTTAGCGATGGCTAATAGAAAAAACGAGGAGGGAACAATGATGCCTCTGGTATTTTCAGAACCGGGTGAACCACAGATTATCAAAAAGATCGGTGGAAACCCAGAAGTTAAGCAGCATCTGGCAGATCTGGGCTTTAATGTCGGCGGCGAAGTAAGTGTCGTCAGCATGCTCGGAGGAAACCTGATCGTAAAGGTTAAGGAGAGCCGGGTGGCGGTCAGCGAAGAGCTGGCAAGAAAAATCATGGTGTGAAAAAGGAGGGGAGATAAATTGAGAACACTAAGAGATGCAAAAGTCGGAGAAACATGTACTGTAGTCAAACTTCACGGCGAAGGTGCAGTTAAGCG
>JAFWSW010000230.1 GCA_017519205.1 Clostridiales bacterium
AAAGATAAAGAAGCGGATCAGAACGAAGAAATCGCTACTATCTTTAAAGGATATGAAAAGCAGGTAAAGAAACTCGCTGTGGACAAAATCAGCAAATATGCCAGCACTTCCTCTATCGAATTTCTTGATTTTGATTCTGATGAAACAGAAATCCTCACTGCACTTCTCAAAAAATCAAAGCTTGCAGTAACAGAAACCAAGGAGAACAAGAAAAAGACCAGCGTTACCGCAACTGTCGAAGTAACGTATGTTGATCTTGAATCTGTGCTCAGCAATTTCGATGGACAGGCAGACAAAGACAGTATTATAGAAGCCATCGGCGATGAAAAAACGAATAAAGAAACCGTTGATGTCGTTCTTAAGAAGGAAAAAGACACCTGGAAGATAACTGATGACACCGAGATCTACGAGCTTCTTTTTAACGGCGCAGATGATCTGGATTATTATCTCAACCCGCTTGAACCGACTACGACAACTACAACTGAAGAACCGACAACCACTACAACGGAAGAGCCGACGACCACCACGACGGAAGAACCGACAACGACTACGACGGAGGAATCTTCTGAATCGTCCACTTCCGGATCGAAGCCGACCGGTGAAACATTCGCAACACAGCCACGCCCTGCAGAAACCGAAGAACATCTTAAGTCACCTGCAGAAATCGACAAGCTTTTTAAGAGCCACGGATTTGATGTTGAAACCGATATGGATGACGGCTATAAAATGACTTTCTATAGCTGCGATGCAGACGACATCTTCCTTTACGTGATCGAGTTCGATAATCAGAAGGCCGCCGACGAGCTGGCACAGGAGATGATCGACTCTTTCCTCTATGAAGGACTTGAGATGCAAAACGGTGAAATTTCTGACAAGTGGGAAGGAAACACGCACAACATCTACTCCGTCCACCGCAAAGGTGACAATCACAACTACGACATCTACATCTATCAGAAAGGAACTATCTTAGCTATCGCCGGCATAGACGAATACCCGGATGCTGACGTTTGCGTAGATTACTACAAGTGGCTTGAAGAAATCGGTATCTGGACTTTCGGTATTGATTTCTGATCCCAGTTAACAAATCCACAATTTATAATGTGAACCGTATGTAAAAAGCTTTCAAGTGCCTCTCCTGCAATCAATGCAGGAAGAGCACGAGAAAGCTTTTTGTTTACGCCTGTTAACAACTGGAAAGCTTAATTCTTTACAGCTTTCTTTGTCTTGATTTCATCCAGGAGCTTATCGGAAATAGCATCGATGCTCATGGAACCCAGGTCACCCTCGAAACGGGAACGAACAGATACGGTTCCTTCTTCCACTTCTTTGTCTCCAACAGTAAACATATAGATGACCTTGTTGATGTTTGCTTCTCTGATCTTCTTACCGAGCTTCTCTGAGCGGTCATCGACCTCAGCACGGATTCCCTTTGCACGAAGTGCATCACGGATCTCAAATGCACGGTCAAGATGTGCATCTGCTATCGGCAGGATACGAACCTGTTCCGGAGCCATCCAAAGAGGCAGACAGCCTGCATACTTCTCGATAAGATAAGCGAGAGTTCTTTCAAAACAGCCGAGGCTGGTTCTGTGAATGATGTACGGCAGTTTCTTCTGTCCGTCTTTATCGATATATTCCATACCGAACTTCTCAGCAAGGAGCATATCGATCTGGATGGTAACCAGAGTATCTTCCTTGCCGAATACGTTCTTGTACTGGATATCGAGCTTCGGACCGTAGAATGCAGCCTCATCGATACCAATGGTGTAGTCCAGGCCGAGATCATCAAGGATCTTCTTCATTGCAGCCTGAGCCTCTTCCCACTGCTCTGCAGTACCCTCATACTTATTCTTCGGGTTTGCCGGATCCCACTGGGAGAAACGGAAAGTACAGTCTTCCAGAAGTCCTACAGTGCCGAGGAAGTATTTTGCCAGTTCAAGGCAGTTGCTGAACTCCTGCTCCAGCTGATCCGGGCGGATAATGTAATGGCCCTCGGAAATAGTGAACTGACGTACACGGATAAGTCCATGCATCTCACCACTATCCTCGTTACGGAACAGAGTTGAAGTCTCGGTCAGGCGCATCGGCAGATCACGGTAACTTCTCTGACGGTTAAGGAATACCTGATACTGGAACGGGCAGGTCATCGGACGGAGTGCGAAGCATTCCTTGCTCTCATCATCCGCATCGCCCATGATGAACATACCGTCACGGTAGTGCTCCCAGTGTCCGGAGATCTTATAGAGGTCACGCTTAGCAAAATACGGAGTCTTGGTCAGAAGACAACCATGCTCCTGCTCAACATCTTCAACCCAGCGCTGAAGAAGCTGAACAACACGTGCGCCCTTCGGCAGAAGGATCGGAAGGCCCTGTCCGATATAATCGACAGTTGTGAAGTACTCGAGTTCACGGCCAAGTTTGTTATGGTCACGCTTAAGAGCCTCTTCTCTAGCTGCAACAAAGGCTTTCAACTGCTCTTTGTCCGGGAAAGAAGTACCATAGATACGCTGAAGCATCTTATTCTTTTCGGATCCTCTCCAATATGCACCTGCGCAGGAAAGAAGCTTGAATGCCTTGATTTCTCCTGTGCTCTCCATATGCGGGCCGGCGCAAAGATCGGTAAACTCGCCCTGTTTGTAGAATGAAATGACCGCATCCTCAGGAAGATCATTGATCAGCTCTACCTTATACGGTTCACCGAGTTTTTCCATCAGTTCAAGAGCTTCTTTTCTAGGAAGTTCAAAGCGCTCGATCGGGAAATTCTCCTTCACGATCTTCTTCATCTCTTCTTCGATCTTTTTCAGATCTTCCGCTGAAAAAGCCTCATCACGGTCAAAGTCATAGTAGAAACCGTCATCGATCGCCGGACCGATGGCAAGTTTTGTTTCAGGCCACAGTCTCTTGATCGCCTGTGCCATGATGTGGGACGTGCTGTGTCGATACTTGTTTCTTTCTTCTTTGTTTTCAAAATCAACCATTTTGCATTCCTCCTTCATATGGTCTTTCGAGTTTTTGCGGGATACAAAAAAGCCATGCCTCCCGCCATAGGGATGCATGACTGCACGGTTCCACCCTAATTGCCCGAATACTTATCCGGACCACTCATTTCCCCTGGTAACGCTTGTAGGCAGCGGCTACTTCATACTCATCTCTTTTCAGAAGTGCGACTCCGAGGTGGTATCTCCCGATTCTCCTGTAAAAGAACTTCCAGCCGACGGTTCTTTCTCTCTGGCAGGCATCAAGTCGGAAAACATATCCTCTTCAACGTCTTGATTGGTTTACAGTTTATTCCAACCGAACATGAAATGCAAGCAAATTTTACTGAGAGTATAACAGCTCGCCGATTTATCTCATTTTTAATTTTTCTTCCAGATGATAAGCAATGAGTCGGATCTGACCGATCTCTGCATCTGCAGGCTCCTGTCCGAGACCCTGGATAAAGATATAGTATTTCTCTCCATAAAGTAGCTCAAGGTAGCAAAATCCATACTGTGGCTGGTCTTTATCCAGATAACCTTCATATACCAGTAAATTATCAGACATTTCAAATGCACGCGAATTTAACGGAGCACTAGAGACTATCAACTGATCGACCAGTTCATCAAAAGACTTTCCCTGATTCTCTTCCACGGTAATGATCATCTTCATGGTATCGTTGTAAGCAAGAAATCCTTCCGCCGTCTGACCTTCCGAGATCATCAGACCGTTTTCGGTGCAGAATGATTTGATTTCTGCCGGCGTAAAAGCAATATCTTTATGTGGTCTCTTGTTTTTAGATGATCCGGCGATCTTTTCCGCTGTCTTTTTCAGATGGCTTGATCCGGATGAATCGTTCGTATCAATCGATTCCGTGTCATCTGAAGTCTTTTCAAACGATCCAGTCTTTCCGGCATAATAGCCGGCAACTGCTGCAACTCCGGCAATCACACCGACAATAACAACAGCGCCTAAGACCACTTTTACATTCTTCCAGAATTTGGGTTCTTTAAAGAACGGCACGTCCGCATCACGGTCCGGAAGTGCTTTTGAATCGGAATCAGCCGGCTGCGCCACAGAATCCGGCGTCAGTTTATCTGTATCTTCAGAAATAGACGTCTCCTGCTCTTCATTCTGATCTATAATCTTCTCAGACTCATCAGATGCCATAACTTATCTCCTGATCGACCGGACATACTTATCCCGCCATACCTCGTCAATATATTCTCCACGGCTATCCATCAGACATCCGTAGCAAAGATCATCCGCAACTTCAAGAATGATATCCTTTAACTCAAGATCATCCTTCCATTTCGAATCGATCGCGTCATATCCGCACAGCGCTCCTACGATATTTCCGGTAAGAGCACCGGTCGAGTCACTGTCACCGCTATGATTAACAGCAGCAATAATCGCTGCGGAAAAGTCATTCTGATACTTCAAAGCACAATAAACAGCGATAGCAAGCGCCTCGTCACCGCACCATCCGGATCCGATCGATGCGATATTTTCAATATCCGGCCGATCATTGGAAGAAAGGCTTACCGCCTTATCAATAAGATCGATAAAGACACCGAGATGCTTTCGTGCAGGGAATAATGACCGGATCATATCCGATGCCTTCTGAATCAGCGGCAGCAGGTCCACACGATCTTTCTGAACAACTATATTTTTAATCACATAGGTTAGGAATGCCGCCGGCATGAATCCGAGAGAATGAGAGTGGGTAAGCGCCGCAATCTCAGCACCTTCCATCGCCGCTTCCTTATCGTCCAGATATCTCAATCCAATACCTACCGGAGCGACCCTCATTACTCCGCCGCATCCTTTACTGTGGTTAATGCGGTGATCTGTTGACCCCTGTTCTCCGCTGGAAAGCGCATCGAGACAGGTGGCACCGGGTGCGCGACAGCTCCATAGTTCTTTTACATCGGAAAGCCAGCAGATACGTTCTTCATGATCAACACCGCGCTGTGTTTCCAGCCAGTCGAGATAGGCCAGATATACATAGTATCTCGGTTGAGAGATCACGTCAGAGAGAGCAGCGCAAGTCTGTCCGCACAGAAGTCCGTTCGCCGTAAAAAGGCTCATCTGTGTATCATCTGAAAAAAGAGCAAGGCCGGAAGCCGGATCCTTCGCATAAGACGTGATCCCGAGCGAGCCATACTGCTCAAGAATAGCTTCATACTGTTTAAACTCAACAGGATATCCCAGTGCATCGCCACAAGCTCCGCCAAAGAGGCAGCCGCGGATCCGATCCAAAGACTGTTCCCGTTCTGAAACGATCGCCTGAATATCTTCCGGTAGTTTCGTCTTGTCCATAATCCGCCCTCCCTATATTCACATTATAGCAGAAAGAGAGAGAATTATGACTGCACTTCTTTTCTTATCATCTGCCGGAAGATGTCTTTCCAGGAATAACGGACCTTTTCCACTCTCATCATCCAGGTAAGCTTGACGATATTAAAAAGCACGAAGCAGATCACCGAGTTGGAGAAAAAAGACGTTCCGATACTAAGTAGAGCACAGATAACACTCGCCAGAATGACTTTTCCATAGTACTCGTCCTTGGTAAAAAAGAATGTAACCACGGAGACCAGCCCCAGTTGAACGAATCCCGCTCCGAAACGAATCGACGAAGCAGAAATGGCATCTTTAATAATCACCGGAGATACCATAAAGAAAAGACAAATAATACTTTCCGCAATGCAGACCACATTCAACTGTTTGCGGATGTGATCGATTTTCTGCTGCTGCTCTTTTTTCTTCTTTGCCTCTTCTTGAAGACGGATCTTCTCTTCCCGCTCCTTTTTCCACTCTTCTTCCATATCACGCTGAGCCTGGATACGCCCCATCTCGCGGTCGTAGCCCTCGCCAAACTCCCCGCTTCTGGAAATGAGCATCTGTTTTCCGCAGACCGTGCAGGTCGCGACCTTCACGGCTGAATCAACAGTTACATTCGCACCGCACCCGGTGCATGTCATATCCACCAGCTTCATATGTCATCTACCCTTTTATCATTCAACTGAAATCGTAAATGGCTCCGTCTTTATCTGTGTATTATAATCATGATCGAATTCGATACTCAGGATCATGCCGATAGTCTTGATTTGAGTAATCTTCGCATCCGAAAGCTTGCTCGCCAGGATGCTCGTGTAAGTAATGGCCTTATCTCCCGGATCCATCATATCGAACATGGAAAGTTCAACCGGAACGCCATTGATTAGCGACTCCTCTTCACGGACTACGATCTCTTTGTCAGAATTGTTCTCGATAATAAAACGAAGGTATGCGTCACCACGCTTGGTCAGCTCGTATTCAAGAACTGATATCTTTACTCCGTCTGCGTCGTATATAACAAGTGCATATGGGAATTCATAGGTTTTAGTTTCATCATATGCGGAAGTATACACCGGAAGCAGCGCGGTTTTATATGTGGATTCCGTGTCAGTGTATTTCACCTCGAATAAAAGCTCGATCTTTCCCGGATTCCAAAGTCCGATATAATCGCCTACCGTAAGGAAAAACTCCAGTTCACACTCGGTCGTCGTTCCATTTTCGAATTCCATCATCCACATCGGGATCTCACAGAATCCGTCGACCTTCATTTTCTGAAGATCCAGTTTTACGGGATGGCCGGTCTGATTGTCGACCCGCATAAGCAGAGACCGGTTTGTACCTGTTCCCAGTTTGAAACCATAAACATGTACAGAAAGTCCCTCCTGATTAAGGATCTCCGTATCCTCGATAGTAATCTCCTGATATACATAATCCGGGACTTCATGCGGTGCAAGAGTCTCTACCTCACAGTCATAAGAGGATGTGATTTCCGATCCTTTCGACAGTGTCTCGTCTGTAGACTCACTCGTATCTGTAGGATCCGGACTCACCTGCGGTTCAGGAGTAGTGTCTGTCGGTTCCGATTCCGTAACCGACTCTGTCTTGATTCTGGGTTTCTTCGCAGAAGCTTTACTCTTCTCATTACGAGAACACGAGCATAAAGCCAAAGACATCGAAGCGATGATCGCTGTTGTTAAAAACACTGAAAAGAATCTTTTCATCTTCATTCCCTCTTCCTTTTCTACTTCCCTTTCCGAGAAAATTATAACACATACGCAGTATGGTTGTGATATGATGGAACGCGTAGATAAATCAAGCTATTTTGGAGGATACTATGAAAAAAGCGCTGTCGCTTGTCATTTCAATCATTATTGCAATTCAGGCAGTCGGATGCTCCCGAGCTCCCCGTCTGGATCTCAGCACGTTTGAGAAGTATGTCATTTCCGATCTCGAGCTTGAGAAAAAAGAGGCACTTGAAGAATCACCGCTCGGTTACTATCTTCTCGACAGTGCGATCGACAACACACGTGATCCTTCCACTAAAACGGATCATTATGCCCAGGTATACTCCAAAGCCACCAACGGTACGATCGGCGAGCTGTACATGATCTATTCGGATTATCAGGACGAAACCGTAGCCAGGAACTTCTATAATGAAGTTTCCGCATCTGAAAAGCAGTTGGTCGACGAATCACCGGACACGCACAAGTCTTCCTCGGGGAACGATTATCTCCTGGTCATGACGACCAAGGACTATATGACATATTCCTTTGAATGCCTGTACATCCAAAAGGATATCATTTTATTCGTCTCGATCATTCTTTCCGCTTCGGAAGTGGAAAGAATGGATGCCGATTGGCTCAAAAAGATCGATAAGACCTTCAAGCACCTTCGTCTCCATTCTCCTTTCGGCCTTGCACCGGAGATCGAAGATCTCCTTTAATTCAGCGTATCCGTAACTTCAGCAGGCTTTTTCGATTGCTCCTTTGGGAGTTTCTTCCGGAAAAGCACCTTTTTGATGCCCTTTGTCAGATAATACTCCAGAACACCGAGAAGTATCGTCAGAGCGAACACAGACAGCGCATAAATCAGCAGGTTATACTTTTTTACTTTGAACGGGAAATACTTCTTTTCCATCATCCATCGCATCATCTCAAGAGCCATCAGATTCATGAGATATGTATCCAGTGAAAACTTTCCGAAGAAACGGGTCACCGGATTCTCAGCATGATACTTCATCATGAAGACAATGATCAGAAGGCCAAGAAGTGCGAATACCGGAAGCTGGCAGAAATATGTACGCATCTTGTCCCAGATCCCCGGGCCCTTCCCGCTATATTCCGTCCAGTAGCCAAAGGCTGCCTGTCCGTAATTGGAAAGAAGGTATGCAAGATATGTCAGCAAAAGCAGAATATGGAACTTCAGTGCATACAGGCGCTTGAAACAGGAGACGATCTGCGTCTCATACTCCGCAAACAAAAGACCTGTCAGGAATGCGATCGCGGAATTGATCCACCATTCCCCATTAAACCAGAGCACCTTCTGCTCGCACCACCAGGGCATCTTCGCACCGGACAGCCACCAGTTTTTCGAGCCGTGCCACCATGCGAAATGGCCATTATAGCAGAAAGCGATACCCATTCCGATAATGACGATTCCGATGATAAACATGCTGATATGATGATTCTTGATGAACCGGAAGGTAAGGAAAAACGTTAGATAAAGGATTGCCAGAACGACCGGGAACCACGCATACGGGTTCATCATGGTGAATCCGGTAAAATTCCATATCCATCTTGCAGCCGGCCACTTAACTCCGGCAACAAAGAAATAATACACGGCATACAGGATCACATTCACATAGAAAGGAACCAGGATCGCCTTTACAATACGGTTTTTCACAAATCCTTTGAGGTAGTTCTCTTTTGTATTCAGACTCTTGAGAAGGCCGAATCCGGAACAGAAAAAGAAAATGGCAACAAAGAACGCTCCCGCATTCACAAACGGGCTCAATACTTTTGCTTTCTGAAAAGCATCTTCCTGAGAAATATGATGCAGAATAACGCCGATTGCCGCGAAACCGCGAAGCGACTTCATCGTATCAAGCGAACTGTAATCATCATGGAAATCTTTTTTCCCGAGTTTACTGGAACTGCCCCAGAAAAGCAGCATGAAGAAAAAATAATAGGTAGCGATACGAATGATCGCCCATATATTGAAGTAATCTTTTAGCATAATACCCTCTTCTCCGAATAAATCTTCTGTATTTTCTCATATATTATTCCTCTTGAAAATACAAAAAGCCAATGAGATAGAGTTTCTCGGGTCTTTTAGTTTTGTTTTCGATTCAAAAACAGAAAATTCATATTTTCATAAAACAACCGAACCAGATGTTCAATAAAATAAAACTATAGACAGTAGAGTTCCACCTATAAGCAAGGGAGGATTGACAATGAAGAGAAAAACAGCACTTATTATTTGCTGCGCTATGATACTTAATCTTTTCTGCGCATGCAGTTCCAAGACAGAAACTACCAAGAAAACGAAGAAAACCAAGGCAAAAACTACGACGGAAGCTACTGAAGTTCTGGAGCCTACTGAGGAAACAGAGCCATCATACACAGAAGAGCCGACAACCACCACCACGGAAGAACCCACAACTACTACAACAGCGCAGGAGATCAATATCGAACCTGCGGATACCACGATCATCAACTGGGTCGAAAAAAAAGATTCATATGGATATACTACTGTAAAAGTTCCGGATACCTGGCAGGTTGACTTCATTCTTAATGATCTGATCGGATATGGATTGATGGCCTATGACACAACGTGTCCGGATAGAATATTCTTCTTCAAGCTTCTTGCATCACCATTCTTGAAATCCAAGGCCGCACATGACTTCTGGTCTAAAAACGCTTACGGCAACTATATGGGCGGGACAAACGATTTTGTTAACAACCCGTATCTGTCCAACCCGACAACAGAAGGATTCTTCACAGAATGTGCGCCGGCATGCTTGAATATGCCTAACTTCTCGAAAATCAGCGTACTTGAAGAAAACAACGTCTTGTTTGGGGATCTGCTCGAGGGCACATGTACCTCTCCGAACGGCAATACGATTACCGGCGTCTTTGGAGGATCCGTATGGAACACCGTCGATTATCCGATGAACGGTATCGACTGCGGATGGTACAGTGTTTCCAATGTACTCGTAATGGCAGCTCCTGAAGAAGACTATACGAACTGGATACCGGTTATGACGGAGATATTCAACTCCATCACTTTCAGCGAAGAATTCATGCAGGATCGAAACCGTGAATGGGCACAAATCATCGGAACATCCCAGTACCTCGGCAAAATCGCTGATCAGATGGGTGACATGATTATGGATACCTGGAACAGGACCTCTGAAACCTACGACATCCTCTCTCAGATGCGAAGCGATGCCACACTCGGCAGAGAACGTGTCGTGGATACGGATACCGGAGACATCTATTATGCACCAAACGGTTTCTCCGAACAGTACACAGGCAACCGTTACGAGCCGCTTCCGGAAAATGACCCGAGATACAGGCAGCCGGTTACCGGTACGATTAACATCGTCTAAGTGAAATCATACAAGAAAAGATCTCTTTCCTACTTGTAGTTTCTATATAGAAAGGGGCTGTCTTCTTTATCAAGACAGCCCCTTCTCTTTATCTTCAAGTTATATCAACCAAGATGGATCTTCGCTTCCGGATAAACACTCTTCACTTTTTTGGTTTCCTTCAAAATCAATCCTGTTGCAAATGTCAGAGGTCCGACACGGCCAAGGAACATAACGGGTATGATCGCCATCTGACCAAGCGTCGAGAACTGTGGAGTAGCCGCCGAAGACAGACCAACAGTACCAAAGGCCGAAGCTGATTCAAATAAAAGATCCAGGAAAGTAAACCTGCCACTGGCTATAAGATCCCGTTCGGTCACCGACAGCACACAGGTAAGGATGATCATTAAAAGGAACCCGAGTGAAAAGATCGTCAGAGCTCTCTGAACCGTAGATCTTGACACACGATGGTTATGAATAACCACTTCCGATTTACCGGTAATATCGCACTTCACTGCACTGAACAGGAGCGCGATCGCCTGCACTTTGATACCACCACCGGTTGATCCCGCGCCGGCTCCGATAAACATCAGGATAACACAAAGAACCTTCGTGCAATCTCTCATCGCAAGAAGATCGATCGAATTCATACCGGCTGTGCGAAGCGACATTGACTGGAAGATCGAAGCATTGAGCTTCTCACCCATCGAAAGGTTTCCGATCGTCAGGCCGCCATCATTGGTAGCTTCCATAGCGAAAATAAGGATCGCACCAAAAACAAGAAGTCCGACAGTCATAATAAAAGCCAAACGAGTATGGAATTTCATATGGATGTTTGTACGCTCTTTCTTATCATGTTTGATATACGTACGGATCTTTCTTCTGCAATAATCGATCAGATCCTTCCAGACGTGGAAACCCAGACCACCTGAGAAAATCAGGAAGGTGGCAGTCATCATAACAACAGTATTGCCGTTATATGCCACAAAACTGGAATAAGGACCGGAGGCCGTATCACCCATGAGATCGAATCCGGCATTACAGAATGAAGAAACCGATGTGAAAAGAGCTTTGAAAAGTCCGTCTCCATATCCGAAATTCGGGACGAACTGTGTTGCAAACAAGACAAATCCGATAAACTCGAAGGTAAAAGTCATCAGAACGATGGTCTTCAGAAGGCCTCTTAACTCAGCAAAAGAGAAACTGCCGCTGTTTTCCTGCGCGAGAACTCTCGTACGTACTGAAACCTTATTACGGAAAACACTTACAGCAAACGAATAGATAGTTACGAGACCAAGACCTCCGACCTGGATCAATAGGAGAAGGATCACGCGGCCGAGAGTATTAAATGTCGTCGCCGTATCACGTACGATCAATCCGGTCACACAAGTCGCGGAAACTGTCGTAAAAAGAGAATCTTTAAAGCCGATGCTTTCGCCGGAATTGGTAACAAAAGGCATCATCAGAAGGATCGTTCCGACAACCATGATAAACAGGAAACTGGCAACGATCACTCGTGCCGGACGATCCAGCATCCATTCAGTAATTCTTTTCGTTTTGCTTCTACGAACAAGCATTTACTGTACCATCGCTTTCCAGATCGCTTCAATATCCTTCTTCCTGCAGACCATCATGATCTGATCTCCGGCATGCATAACCGTATCACCTACAGGGGTGATTGTACCGCCATCCGCTCCGGCCATGACAACCACACGTGAGCCATGAATAAATTTGTACTGGATCATGGATTTTTCACAAGCATCCGAATTGGCAGAAAGTACGAACTCAATCAGAACATGATCCGAGTTCTTGATCCGATGAACTATACGAAGTCCCTCAAAATCGATTTCCTGCTCGATCATACTTGCCAGGATCTGCGTTCCTGAGTAAGCACGGTCGACACCAAAATGCTCCATGATCGATCTGTTTTTCGGGTTATTAACTCGAGCAAATGCCTTAGAAACACCTAAGTGATTCTTCGCGATCTGACATGCGATCATATTGGTTTCATCCTGATTTGTCAGGGCAACGATCATGTGCGCACCTTTACACGCTTCACTTAAGACCGGATAAGATGATCCATCACCGTTGATTACTTCCGAAACTGATTCATCTGCGAACTTCATGGCAGCTTCGGGATCTTTATCGATAATTACAATTTCTACCGAGGTTTCGAGTTCTCGGATCAGATAATAAGCGAGTTTTCCGGCTCCAACAATAACGATCTTCATATACTATTTCGTGATTCAGACCTTTCTCTCGGCCAGAACCAGCTTATCTCCCTTCTCCAGTTTCATATTCGGAAGAGTCGTGAAGAACTCATCGTGTCGGACAATACCGAAAATATGGCGTCCTTCAGTATCTTCAATATCCCTAACTTTTGCTCCGGCAAAACTGTCATTCATTTCCAGAACAGTAAATGCAATACTGTTTCCGAAAACATTTGCCATACACTGGCCATTGAAGTCTTCCTTTTTCAACTTTCCATCAATTGCTCGAATAAAAGCATCTGCCGTCAACACAGTAGATGAGATGGAAAGGAATCCTGCATCATCGAACAGATGATAGTCATTGGATGCAAAGACACGGGTATATACATTCTTTACATGGAAAATATCTCTTGCGATCTGAGAGGCCATAATATTCTGGTTCTCACTGTCACTCATGGCACAGACAATATCCATGGATCCGATATCGGCCTCCGTCAGGATATCAATATCAATAATAATTCCGTCGATCGTCAGTATGCCGAGTTTGAACTGCTGTTCGATCGCCTGAGCTTTCGGATCGACTAATACACAGGTATGTCCCTTCTCGATCAATCTTTTCATAAGGAAAACACTCGAGCGCGAAGCACCAAGGATCATGATCTGCATGGAAACAGCCTCCCTATCGTTATTGATCAGGCGAAATCGCCAGAATATAGCCGAGAATCGATGCTGCGGAAGCCGCATTCAGCGATTCCGCTCTTCCCGGCATCGGTATCTTAATCAGTATATCACAACTGTCAGATGTGGATTCAAGTAATCCGTTTGCTTCATTTCCGATCCATAATGCCGCGCTCTTCGGAAGAGTTCTCGTACGAAGATCATCACCTTTAAGATGTGCTCCGATCGACTGTACATTATGAGACTTGAGAGATTTAATGATCTCAGTACTACTCGGAAAGGAAATCAACGGAATATGAAAGCAGGAACCCATTGAAGCACGGAGAACCTTTTCATTATACGGATCAACAGAATCCTCAGTGAAAAGCACTGCCGTATAATCAAATGCATCCGCCATACGGATGATCGTCCCCATATTTCCGGGATCCTGAAGATGTTCAAGCACGATATAACGGCTCTTCCCTTCCTCAAACGGGAAATCGCCTTTCAGATCCGGTGCTTTTACCACCAGAGCCATTCCCTGCGGATTCATCGTGGAAGAAATCTTCGAGAAAAGGGCATCCGACAGTACGATCACATCAACATTACTGATCTGAGGATATTGTTTTTTCCAGGAATCAGCGACCTGTTCCTGTCCTTTCCTTATCAGGATCACTTCAGGGATCAGACCGGACAGTATCGCATCCTCACATAAGCGCAAACCCTCGATAAAGACCTTTCCCTGTGTCCGCGCGACCTTACGGTCGTGCAGGGCAACAAGTGATCGGAATCGAGGGTTTTCTTTGCTTTTTATCTCGAAATAGCGTTCCACTTAGGAAATCAAAGTGCGCTCTTAGCCTGCTCGCAGAGTGCTGCAAATCCCTTAGGATCTGTGATTGCGATATCAGACAGTACCTTACGGTCGAGAGCGATGTTAGCCTTCTTCAGACCATTCATGAAACGGCTGTAGGAAAGACCATTCATGCGGCAAGCAGCATTGATGCGCTGGATCCACAGTTTTCTGAAATCTCTCTTCTTATTTCTTCTGTCACGATAAGCATAGTTACCGGACTTCATTACCTGCTGGTTAGCAACCTTGAACAGCTTGCTCTTGTGGCCGAAATAACCCTTAGCCTGCTTCAAAATCTTATGATGACGCGCTCTTGTACGCATACCTCTTTTTACTCTGGACATGGTATTAATCCTCCCTTAAAACAATCAATCTTCTTTCAAATCCATCACGGTGCCGATTATTTATACGGAACCATTGTCTTGATGATCTTCGCATTCGGAGCGGAGCAAACTGCTGTGTGACGAAGATGTCTCATTCTCTTGCTCGGTCTCTTGCTCAGAATGTGGCGACGGAAAGCCTGGGAGTACAACACCTTACCGGTACCCGTTACCTTAAATCTCTTCTTAGATGAACTGTGTGTTTTCTGCTTAGGCATGTTTCTATTTCCTCCTTAATCACAATCAGTTTTTCTTCGGTGCCAGGAACATAACCATATTCCTGCCCTCTATCTTCGCCGGCTTATCGATCTGGCCGACTTCTTCGCAAAGCGAAGCGAACTTTTCCATTACAGCGTATCCCTGGTTCTGATAAGCCATCTCACGTCCACGGAACTTTACGATGACCTTCACTCGGTTTCCATCCTTAAGGAAACGGCAGGCATTCTTTGTCTTGACATTCAGATCGTGATCTTCTGTTGTCAGCTTCATGCCGACTTCCTTTGTCTCGATCACTTTCTGGTTCTTACGGGCTTCCTTCTCACGCTTGGACTGCTCAAAAAGATACTTTCCGTAATCCATTACTTTGCAGACCGGGTTGTCAGGGTTATTAGCGATCAGTACAAGATCAAGTCCTGCAAGATCAGCGGCCTTTCTAGCCTGCTCGATCGGAACGATACCGACCATTGTACCATCTGCATCAATCAGTCGCACCTTCTCAAAACGAATTTCTTCGTTGATAGGCTGCCCATTATTCTGTCTGGCGATAAGAACCCACCTCCTTAACACAAAAACGGAGCGAAACTTTCCCGCTTCACTCCGTCAAAACTTACTTGAAATAAGCCACTTTAGTGAACCTCTTCATCGGAACTTGAGGTGAGAAGCGGAAACTCCTACTTGCTGTAACTTCAACATGATAACTGTTATATATAGGCTTGTCAAGCAATAATTCAGTATTTTTTCATATTAATCCCGGTACGGATCTCCAAATCCGGACGGAAGCATCGCAATAATGAATGCGATAATATTACCTATACCCGGTATAAGGAATACCAGTGCATACCAGTGAGACAACATCGCATCATTCATTCTTATGAAGAAAGCGGACAGCTGTATAAACGTAATAATCAGGTATAAGAAGCCGTATCCCAATACGTATTCCAAATTGATGAATTTGATTCCATCATATTTAAGTCCGTTTCTTTCAAGAATTATTATACCGAACAACGCAATAACAAATGTCGAGACCCATGTGCAGGCCAGATATTGCCATCTTCCGAGGCAACCGTCCTTGAGAAGCAGCATCTCAGACCAGTACTCGAAAAAATCTTCGATCGTAACAAGGTGGCAAATCAACAACAAAATGAATATAAACATACGTCTCTCCTTCTCACTCAGTAGCTTCCATTGCATTTTTCATTATAAAAAAATTTTATACTAATGCAAACCTCTTTCTCATCATTCAGCATCATATATTTGTATGCTATAATCCCATATATGAAATCCGAAGACAAAAGGAAGTGGACGACATGATTGCAAAAGAAATAGAAAACAAGATCTCCGGCGGTTCTCTGATCAGAAAGATGTTTGACGAGGGTACCCGTCTGAAGAAGATCTATGGAGATGACAAGGTATTCGACTTTTCCATCGGAAATCCGGACCTCGAGCCGCCGAAGGAAGTCAGGGATGCTCTGATCGAACTTGCCAACGCAGATATTCCCGGTATGCACGGATATATGGCAAATGCCGGCTATCCTGAGACAAGGAAAGCTATTGCAGATAAGCTTTCTTCAGAAAGCGGTGTTTCTATCGGGATCGATTCGATCTGCATGACATGCGGTGCCGCTTCCGGTATGAATAATATTCTTCGTGCCATCATGGAGCCGGACGACGAAATCATCCTTCTTGCTCCGTTCTTCCTCGAATATCTCAATTATATCAGCAACGTTAAGGGCAAGCCGGTCATCGTAAATACCGACCCGGACACATTCCTTCCGGTAATGTCTGAGATCGAGAAAGCCATCACTCCGAAGACAAAGGCAATCATCATCAACTCTCCGAACAACCCGAGTGGAGCGATCTACCCGAAGGAAGTTCTCATTGAGCTGAATACCCTTCTGAAGAAGCAGGATCACGTGATTCATGTTATTTCCGATGAACCGTATATCGATCTGGCATACGATGGAATGACAGTTCCGTCTTCCCTTTCCTGTTTTGATAATCTGATCGTTTGTTTCTCCTGGAGTAAATCTCTTTCGCTCCCGGGTGAGCGTATCGGTTATACCTGCGTTAGCCCGAAGCACGAGGATTTCGAACTCCTTACTCAGGCACTCGTTCTTTGCAACCGTATCCTCGGCGCAGTAAATGCTCCGGCGCTCATGCAGAGAGTCGTTGCAAAGGCATTGAATGCGAAGGTCGATGTTCCGAATTACGAGCGCAGAAGAAACCTGCTTTATAACATCATCACGGAAGCAGGATTCACCTGCACCAAGCCGCAGGGTGCTCTTTACCTGTTTATGAAGACACCGATCGAAGATACGAAGTTCTGCGAAGTATGCGCAAAATACAACGTTCTCGTTGTACCGGGTTCTGCGTTTAAGCGCGAGGGATATGTACGACTTGCATTCTGTGTATCCGAGAAAACGATCACAGGTTCGAAAGACGCTTTTGAAGCAATTGCAAAAGAACTTGGTCTGAAGAACTGATCAAAAAGACTTACACCTTAGGCGTAACAATTACAAGCATGGTTCCGGATTTCATTTCGAAACCATGCTCTTTTTTATCCATATCAAATTCATTGCTTACAGTAAATGAACTTCCCGGAATCAGATCTTTATTTTCAAGAGTGTATTTCATTCCTTTGGCAGAAACACCGGCGGCACCGGATCCCAGAGGGATAAGCGAACACGTGTTTCCCGAAGAAAGAATGCCTTCCGGTACGCTCCAGGCACATTCGCCGGAAAGCGGAAAGACCCACGTCTTCCCGTCTGTTGCCGTAATATCGTACCCTTCCAGATGAAGACGCATCGTAAGCAGAAGGTTTGACATCACATGATCAGGACGTCCCTGCAGCGAAGTCACAAACAGGATCTTCTTGTCCATTGGTACACTTCTGAGGCAAAGCTCAGAATCCGTCATGTCCTTTTCGATCGGAAACAGACGGCTGGGAACTTGTTTATTTACAAGATACTCTTTCGTTTCAGCGCTTATGGAATCCATATCGCCCCACACTACATCTGGAACGATATCAAAAGGAACAAGTGCGTCAGCGCCGCTGTCAGCACAGATGATCTTCTCCGCTTCGGAAAGACGTGAAAGCAAAGGTTTCAGATCCTTATTGGGGCCACCGGCAATTACGACATAGCACACGAACGCAGCTCCTTAATCGCACCGGCGTGATCCTTGTTTCCGAATACCGCGGATCCGGCAACCAGATATCCAGCACCGGCTTTTACAACACGCGGAGCAGTTTCATCACAGATTCCGCCATCAACGGAAATGATAGTATCCGCCTGGTTTTCATCAATGATTCTTCTAACAGCAGCTATTCTGTCAATCGAACTTTCCATAAAGTGCTGGCCGCCAAATCCCGGACGAACGGTCATTACGAGCACAAGGTCGCACTTTGTCACATAGGGAAAGACTTTTTCAATCGGTGTATCAGGATGAATAGAGATTCCTACTCTCTTTCCGAGTTTACGGACAGCTTCAATGGCCTGATCCGGATCATCAACTGTTTCGACATGAAAGGTAAGCATATCCGCCCCTGCTTTAGCAAAAGGCTCAAAGAAATCCATTGGATTCGTTACCATAAGGTGGACATCGAAAACCATGTTCGTAGCTTTTCGGATAGACTCAACGATCGGTACGCCAAAAGTCAGGTTCGGGACATAATGACCGTCCATAACATCAATGTGAAGAAAAGAAGTTTCTTTTTCCACCTCTTTGATTTCTTCGTTGAGACGGCCGCAATCAGCTGCCAGTATGGATGGGGCGATCACCACATCATTCATGTTCCAGACCTTCCTTCTATTTTCCGTATTTTTTCGATTTCTCTAATATTATATCCAAAAACTCACGATATCGTGCAAGTCTACCGTCAGAAATTCCACTTTCTTCAACTGCACACCCCAGCTCGCCGTTATGACGGCAATCAAGGAAACGGCACTTTCCGGCAATACGAAGTAGTTCCGGATAACCGCCGAGCAGATCCGCTTCTTCTATTCCGATACGATCCACATCCAGAGAAGAAAAGCCGGGTGTGTCGATTAGGAATCCGCCTTCAAACGGAAAAATCTCGACATGACGAGTCGTGTGTTTACCACGGTGAAGCCGCTCACTGATATCTCCGACTTCAATATGATCCATCCCCGTCAGCCTGTGACAGAGCGTGGATTTGCCGACTCCGGACTGTCCTGCGATCCCTACAGTATTCCCGGAAAAGATCTCACGGATCTTCTCTTTAGGAAGGATCTGGTCATGCGAAGACTGCTCCACGCGGAAGCCCGCATCTGAATATATCTTTATGAGTGCATCTGCTTTTTCACGGGACAGATCTGTCTTGGTAAGCCATATCAGCGGAGTAATATCCAGTTTCGGACATAGAATAAGAAGCTTATCAAGAAGCTTCAGATCCGGTTCCGGATCCGTTGTCGAGACAGCAATGATCAGAACATCAATATTCGCCACACTTGGACGAATGAGCAGATTCTTGCGTTCCTTGATAGAAACTATGGTATACGGGATATCCGGATCTCCGGATGGTTCAACAGCACAGTAATCGCCTACAGTCGGAATCACCTTACGGTTACGGAATATACCTCTCGGCTTAGCAAAAACCGATCCTCCCTCTTCAAGGAGGATCGTATATGAGCCGCCAATTCCCTTGATGATCCGGCCGTTCTTCTGTTTTTCAACTGTCTCTGCCGTAAACTTGCCTCTCTTTAATTCAAACAGCAACTAAGCTCAACCGCCTTGATAATCCGGGATCGCCGGCGGTGGCGGATCCTGATTCTCCGGTGGTGGCGGAACAGGCGTCGGTGTTGGTGTCGGCGTCGGTGTCGGCGTCGGTGTCGGCGACGGCGTCGGGGTATTCGTCGGTATAGGTGTAGCAGTCGGCGTAGGTTCAAATACCGCCGTAAGAGTTACATCCTTATCCGGCATGATAAACGAGTATGTGGAAGAATAACTGATAGGAGTGTTATTCTGATCTACCCAGCAAACGAACTGATAGCCGATACTCGGTACCGCAGAGATAGTAACTGCAGAGTTCGTCGGATAGATACCTTCTCCGCCGACAGAGCCCTCTCCCTGTGCGACAAGATGTACATTGAATCCGAGGACTTCAGGAGTCGGAGTCGGAGTACCGCCTCTTGCAACATCCTCTGCATTTCCTACATAAATACGGATCGATGACTTTCTGCGGACCTTCGTTCCCGGTGCAGGATCAGTAAGCATAACAAACAACTCCGTCTCTTTCAGGTTCTGCGCCTGAAGTTCCGGGCTCATTTCAACAGCTGCAAGAACCAGTTCAGATTCATCGATCGTCTTTCTTGCAGTCTCAAGATCCATCTTGATGAGATCCGGGACCTCGACCTCCGAGGACTTCTCGCTGAAAATGATCGTAATTTCGGAATTCGGTTTTACCGGTGTTCCTGCAGCCGGATCTGTACGAAGAACGATTCCCGGCTCGACTTCATCATTGATCTCCGGACGTACACGAACCGCATATCCGTTCATTTTCAGTGTCTCATACGCTTCCTTCTGCTTCATGCCGGAAAGATCAGGAAGCTCGACCGCATCAGGAGCTTTACTTACTGTCAGTACAAGAACATTCACCGAACTGTTATTCTTCATTTCCATTCCGGCTTGAATGTTCTGTTTTACGACAACACCTTCCGCATAGTCGGAACGGACCTCGTATTCGATTTTAAAAGTCGTGAATCCATGTTCCTGGAAACTCTGCTGAACTTCAGCAATCGTCTTGCCCACATAGTCCTGGACAACAAATACATTCTGTGTTTCCTGCTTAACGGACTTTTTAAGAGTATCCGTTACAAGATATGTGAGTCCGATCAGGATACCCACGATCAGAATTACGACAACCGCCACGATAAGATTATCTTTCCATCTTGATCTTCTTCTGGTTTTGATGGAACGCTCAATATCCTTGAGTTTCCCGTAATTCGGCTCCTGACGGATGACCGGAGAAACACCTGTCATCTCCAGTGGGTCTTTCGGGAACTCCGTATTCATATCGACGATACCGTAAGAACCGTTCGGATCGACCATCAGGGCATCGAGCTCGGTAACCATCTCACGGATGGACTTATAACGGAGCTTCGGATCCTTCTGCATGGCTTTCTGGATAATTGCATCCAGACCCTGCGGGATACCCGGAACGAAATTAGACGCATACGGAACAGGCTCCTGGAGGTGCTTGACCGCAATAGCCACAGAGTTTTCGCCATCAAACGGCACACGGCCTGTTACCATCTCGAAGAGCGTGACTCCCAGGGAATAGATGTCCGAGCTCGGGCTTACGATTCCGCCTCTGGCCTGTTCAGGCGAAAAATAGTGGACAGAACCCAGCGCTCCGCCGGAAGTAAGAGTAATCGTATGGTTGGTTGTCGCATGGGCGATACCGAAGTCGGTCACCTTAGCGATACGGTCACGGGTAATCAGAATATTATGCGGCTTGATATCACGATGGACGATACCGTTCTGATGCGCTGTATCCAGTGCCATACCAACCTGAATGACGATCGGGACTGCTACTTTCCAGTCCAGATGACCATTCTGGAGGATCATATCCTTAACTGTGATACCTTCGACATACTCCTGTACCATGTAGCGGATATTTCCTTCCTGACCTACACCAAATACATGAACGATGTTCGCATGGGAAAGAGATGAGGCTGCTTTTGCCTCAGTATCGAAACGCTTGATAAATTCAACATTTGTGGCGTATTCCTGCTTCAGGACCTTGATTGCCACATTCATGCCGGAGGAAAGATCAGATGCGAGATACACATCTGCCATACCACCGCTGCCGATCAGCTTTATGATCCTGTAGCGTCCTCCTAAAATCATGCCCTCAGGGCTCATATTTGTACTCATGTTCTCTCCTTGCCTTTTCGGATCTCGCATTCCGCCAAGATCATCGATATATTGTCAGGAGCGCCGGCCGCCTCGGCCAGGTCCTTCAGCAGCTGCATGCAGTAATTCAGATCCTTGTGTTTCCGCAGCACTGCCCGAATCGTTTTATCTTCCACACAGCCATAAAGGCCATCTGAACATAACAGTATAACATCTCCATTACTAATTTCAACCGAGAAGGTATCCGGTTTTACATATTCATTTACTCCCAGGGAACGAAGCAGAACGTGTCTCTTGGGATGATTTCTGGCTTCTTCGCTGGTGATCATGCCCTTATCCACCATTCGCTGGACGAGCGTGTGATCTGTCGTAAGCGTCCTCATCTTCTGTCCATGAAGGAGATAGACGCGGCAGTCTCCGATATGCGAAAGATACAGAGTCTTATCACGAAGCACGGCCACGGTCAGGGTCGTACCCATGCCGCGGTAACGGAAGCTTCCTAAGGAAGCCAGGTAAACTTTTACGTTTGCTTTTTCAAGTGTGAACGCCAGAAGTTTCTTTAGTTTTTGAGCATCATCCGCATCAAAGAGGTATTCATTCAGAGACTGGGTAACATACTCAACAGCAGTCCTGCTGGCCAGTTCTCCGGCCGCATGACCGCCCATGCCGTCCGCGATGACGAAGCACTCGTCCTTACCCACGGAAAACACGGAAAGACAATCCTCATTGTTTGTGCGCACCAGACCTTTGTCGGATACACTCACTACCTTCATGTCTCTTTTTTCTCCTGCAGACCTCTGCGTAATTGACCGCAGGCGGCCATAATATCTGTTCCCATCTCACGTCGAAGGGTCACGGTCATTCCTGCTTTTTCCAGAAGATCCTGGAACGCTCTTACCGATCCCGGCTTACTTCTACGGAAAGGGCTTCCGTCAAATTCGTTGGCGGCAATAAGATTGATATGGCAGTGGATCCCCTTGAGCACACGGCAGAGTTCTCTGGCGCACTCAGGTGTATCATTTACTCCGTCAAACAGTGAATATTCGAAAGTGATCCTTCGATTCGTATTCTTCTCATATGTCCGGCACGCGTCAAGAAGCTCAGAAATGCTGTATTTGTTCGCGATCGGCATGATACTCTTACGAAGTTCATCGTTCGGCGCATGTAGAGATACAGACAGGTTCACCTGCATATCGATCAAAGAAAATTGTATCATTTGCGGTACAAGTCCGCAAGTTGACACCGTGATGTGTCTAGCGCCCAGATTCAGCCCTTTTTCGTCATTTGCAAGGTGCAGGAAACCGATCAGTTCATCATAGTTGTCAAAAGGCTCTCCAATGCCCATTACTACCACGCTGTGGATCCTTTCTCCGGCAAAAGCACCCGCAAGCAGCACCTGTCCCAGCATCTCTCCCCTTGTAAGGGATCTTCCGAAGCCTGCGTGAGCAGATGCACAGAAACGGCATCCCATCTTGCAGCCGGCCTGGGAAGAAATACAGATCGAAAGACCGGTCTTATAGCGCATAAGCACAGTCTCTACGCAGTGACCATCGTACAGACGGAAAACGAACTTCTGCGTACCGTCGATCTCGGATACCAGGTGCTTCTCGATGCTCATACTGTCACAGACAAAGTCCTCCCGAAGAGCAGTCTTAATGTTGCCGGGAACATTACTCATCTTATCCATATCCAGAACACCCTTGGAATACCAGGAGTAGATCTGGGATGCACGGAACTTCGGAAATCCCTTCTCCTTCACGTATTCTTCCCAGGAAGGAAGATCAAGATCCAGTACAAATCGTTTATCCATCAGAGTTTCCTCCTCATTTTCGCAATAAAGAAACCGTCCATATCATCTTCATCCGGAAGAATCGTCATTTTACCTTCTCCGGCAGAGTTCACAAGTCTCGAGTTCTTTTTCAGTTCTTCCGGAAGAAGCTCGGCGAAAGAAACGCACTCGAATTCCGGGTGTCTTGAAAGGAAAGACTCGACCTGAAGTTCATTTTCATTCGGATTGACCGTGCAGGTACTATATACCAGATATCCTCCATCACGGACACGCAGACAGCTGTTCTCCAGGATCTCCTTCTGCACCTCGACCAGATCCTGCATCTTCTCGTATGTCATCGTCAGACGGATATCGGGTTTTCTGTGAAGAAGGCCCAGACCGCTGCACGGTACATCGCAGAGTACCAGATCATACGATGGAAGTAGCTTCTCCTTTTCATCCTTCAGAAATGTCGCATCATAGTGCAGCGTCGAAATCGACGAAAGACCGAGTCGTTCCGCTGTTTCGTCGACCATCTTCAATCTGACGTCACTGGCATCAAGGGCATCGATGTGCCCCTTCCCGTCCATAAGTTCAGCAAGATGGCAGGTCTTTCCGCCGGGTGCGCTGCAGGTATCAAGAATATTCCAGGAAGGATCCGGATCACAGATCACACCTACAAGCATCGCCGACAGGCTCTGTACGGAGAATAATCCTTTCTGATAGCTCCTGGACCCGGAAATATCCATGCGGTTTCCATCAAGGACAAGTGCTTTTGCATAGAGAGGATCACGGGAAACACTAAGCCCCTCCTGCTCGAGAATACTTATCAATTCATCTTCGTTCTTCACCAGGTGGTAATTGGGACGGAGATCGATCTTCGGAATCGAAAGATACGCCTCAAAGATCTTCTCTGCCTTCTCCCTGCCGTACCACTTGATGAAACACCCCGCGATCTCACTTTTCAACGAGTAGCGGATATCGGCTTTCTTAGCCGGGATCTTATCAAGAGCTTCTTTTCCTTCTTTGGATAGTCTTCGGAGCACGGCATTGACCATCGTCTCCGCTCCGGATGGACATACTTCTCTGGCCAGATCTACGGTCGCGGACACCGCGGCATATTCCTTTACCCCATATGCAAAAAGCACCTGCCACGCACCCATGCGAAGGCATGTACGGACAGATGCATCAAGTTTACTCAGTTCTTTTCGGAGATAAGGAGCCAGCATCGCATCGATCGTATACATTCTCGTGATCGTGCCATAAACCATTGCCGTGACAAAGGAACGGTCCTGCTCAGACAGATTCGAGCCCGCCAGTTCCTGTTTCAGCACAAGGTTAGAGTAGCCCTGATTCTCCAGGACCTCCAGCAGACAGCGGTACGCTGCATTTCTGGCTTCGTCCGGATGTGAAGGCATTACTCTTCATCCTCCATTTTCGCGCCAACTTCAAAGTTATGCGCACAGTCAGCCGCCTTCATACGCTTTCCGGAAGCAGGCTGGATCTCAAGAAGCAGAAGCGGAGCATCCTGACACATAACCGCCAGTGTTCCCTTCTTACCGTAGATAACTGTTCCCGGAACCGGCTCTCCGTGCTGCTGACGGTAATTGGAGAGCAGAGTTTCATCTGTGGCCGGCATCGCATCGTAGATCTTCAGTTTGCCGCCCTTCCACATGGTGGAAGCACCCGGCCAGGAAGAAAGTGCACGAACCTGAGCGGCTATGGAGGAACATTTGCTGTTCCAGTTGATCTTCCCCTGCTCCTTCAGGATCGGCGGGGACATTGTTGCTTCATCTTCATTCTGGGGAACCGGCTTAACCGTTCCGTCAATATATCCGGGAAGAGTACGGACCAGAAGATCCGCGCCAAGATCGGCCAGTTGAGCCATCAGTTCCGGCGTATGTACTCTCGGATCGATCGTGATCGATTCCTGTGTCAGGATATCTCCGGTATCCATACCGACATCCATCTTCATGATCGTAATACCGGTCTTCTCATCTTCATTTAAGATCGCCCACTGGACAGGAGCCGCGCCCCGATACTTCGGGAGCAGAGATCCGTGTACATTGACACATTCATATTTCGGAAGCTCGAGCATCTCCTTCGGAAGGATCTTTCCATATGCCGCCGTAATGATCAGATCCGGCTCTACAGACTTGATCTTCTCAAGCGCTTCCGGTGTTCTGAGAGAATTCGGCTGATAGACCTCGATGCCTCTCTTCTCCGCCTCCACCTTCGCAGGCGGTGCAGTAAGGACCATCTTGCGTCCGACCGGTTTATCCGGCTGGGTCACTACAAGGACCACGTCATATTTCTCGTCACACAGACGTGAAAGCACTGTCGCCGCAAGTTCCGGCGTTCCCATAAAGACAATTCGCATATTACTCTTCTTCTTCTCCATCCTCGAGTTCTTCCTCGTCTACTTCAACGACCTTATCGATGAAGAGGATACCATCCAGGTGATCATATTCATGGCAGATACAGATCGCGAGAAGCCCTGTCGCTTCCATATCGAACCACTCGCCGTGACGATCCTGTGCTCGTACACGGATACGTTCCGGACGCTCTACATAACCATTCTTACCCGGGCAGGAAAGACATCCTTCACAAAAGAGAGTATTTCCCTCACGCTCATAGATCTCCGGATTAATGAACTCAAGTTTACCGGATTCTTCTCCTACATCGACCACAAAGATGCGGCGCAGGATACCGACCTGAACAGCGGCAATTCCGATACCACGGTTCTCAAAATACATTGTCTCCGCCATATCATCCAGAAGTGTGGCGAGTTTATCATCAAATTTTTCAACAGGACGGGACTTTTTCCGAAGGATCGGATCACCCTCCACTACGATCTCACGAAGTGCCATGATTCTTTCTCCTCATGAATTATGATTATACATTTTACCACATCGCGTCGATATCCGTAGAGATAGAAATACCATAACCTGCATATGACTGCTGAAGCTTCGTAAAACCGTCAGATAAAAGCCCCTTATTCTTTGCGCGGACAACGATCTGATAACGGTATCTGTTCATAAGTCTGGGGATTCCCGCCGGACATGGGCCTAAAATCATCATGTCATCTCCGAGATTGGCCGCCATCTCACGAAGGGTTCCTGCAACCATATTCGCCTGCATAGCACAGGCATCCTCATTTTCATTTGTGATCATGATACCGCCGATCGCACGAAATGGCGGATAGGAGAGCTGTTCTCTGTATTTGATCTCACTTTCGAAGAAGCGTTCATAGTCCTGAGAAGCGGCAAAGGTATAAATCTCAGAATCCGGACAAAGTGTCTGGATAAAGACACGTCCCGGTACTTCTCCTCTTCCAGCTCTTCCGCTGATCTGCGCCAGAAGCTGAAAGGCGCGTTCCCTTGCACGGTAATCACTCTGCCACAGCACACTGTCCGCTCCGAGGATGCCTACGACGGAAACTTTCGGAAAATCATGTCCCTTTGCAATCATCTGTGTACCGACAAGGATGTCTGCTTCGTGATCTCTAAAAGCCGAAAGGATCTTCTCATGAGCACCACGATACGAAGTCGTATCCTGATCCATACGAAGGATCTTCGCCCCCGG
The DNA here is from genome assembly GCA_017519205.1 of Clostridiales bacterium. Taxonomy (GTDB): domain Bacteria; phylum Bacillota; class Clostridia; order Saccharofermentanales; family Saccharofermentanaceae; genus Scatonaster. Next base: position 26,951 of record JAFWSW010000230.1, read on the forward strand.
GAAATCCTGACCCGCCCAGTCTTCGAGCTTCTGTACCCCATCTCCTCTGATGGAAAGATACTCACTCGAGCAGTAAGGACAGGAATCCGGCTTCGGAATGACCTTACCGCAGTAATGGCAGATCAGAAGTTTATGTCTCCCCATCGTCTTCGTATGAAGAGTCATCGGGACATCACACTCCGGGCATCGGATCATCGAGCGGCAGGATGTACAGTATACATTCTGCGAAAAACCTCTTCTGTTAAGAAGAAGCATGACCTGCTCACCTTTTGAAAGAGCTTCCTTCATTGCTGAATAGAGTTTTCTGCTGAACATCGAACGGTTATTTTCTTCGAGTTCTCTCTGCATATCCACGATCTCGACCTGCGGAAGGACTGCTCCGCTCACGGCACGGTTCTTAAGAGTCAGCATCGTGGTATAGCCGAGTTTAGCGGCATAGAAAGTCTCGACAGACGGAGTCGCCGAACCGAGAAGAAGCTTGATACCTGCTTTTCTTGCGCGGTATCTCGCCACATCACGCGCGGAATAACGAAGAAGTGTATCCGCTTTATATGAGGAATCATGCTCTTCATCCAGAATAATGAGTTTCAGATTCTGAATCGGCGCGAAAACCGCTGATCTTGCGCCGACAACGATATTGACCTCACCCTTCTGGATCATCTTCCACGAATCATATCTTTCCTTAGCCGTCATACGGCTGTGAAGTACTGCGATCCTTGTGGGAAAATGTGCACGAATACGGGCCACCGTCTGCGGGGTCAGTGAAATCTCAGGAACAAGATAGAGTACACTTCCCCCCTCGCTTAAGATCTTCTCGGTTATGCGAAGATATACTTCGGTCTTGCCGGATCCGGTCACGCCGAAAAGAAGGAACTCTTTTTTTCCTTCCGTGGATAATACGGTATCGACTGCCGTCTGCTGCTCGGGATTCAGGTCGATCTCCGACTTCTTCACCTCCGGAAGTTCCTCTTCCGTCTGCGTTTTCTTCTGGAGTTCTTCCGCAGAGAACTTGACCGAGCGTATCTTTACCAGCCCGTTTTTGGCAAGCGTATCTATTGGAGATCTGCTGATCGATAATTCCTGCATCAGGTCAGCAAGTGTCATCTCCTCCACTTCCAGGAGCCACTCCAGCGCACGGATCTGCTGGATAGATCCCACGGCCTCACTCTCCAGTGCTTCCCTGGCTTTTTCAGGAGATTCGATGGATACCACCAGCTGGGATCTTCCGGAGCGTTTCGTCACAAGCGCCGGCACCATCTGGTGCATAGCAGACCCGTATGTACAGGAATAACGCTTTACCACAAACTGAAGAAGATCGAGCTGTTCCGTGTTTAATACCGGTTCTTCTTCGACAAGCGATTCAATAGTCTTCAGCGTATACTTCGACTCCGACGTCTCTTTCAACTTGAGTACCAGAGCTACTTCCGCCCGGTTTCCCTTTCCGAAAAGCACCCGCACGTACTGTCCCGGACAGATCCTGGACGATAGGTCTTCCGGTACCATGTAGTCGTAGATCTTATTCGTCTGCCATACACAGTCTCGAAGTACAACTTCGGCAATCATGCGGTCTCCTTTCGCTTGAGGGCTAAATCATTGTTCTGTTATAAAAGATCGAACAGATCCATCTGTCTGGATCTCGGAAGCTGACTGATCAGCCCCTCCTCTTCCAGTTTCTGCATCGCAGAAGGTCCTAAGTGGGCTCTTGTAGCCAGATCATCCTGCGTGGTAAACGGACGCTCGTTTCTTGCCGCTACGATCGCCTCACCCATAGATGTACTGATCGAACTGATTACATTGAACGGCGGAAGGATCTTGCCTTTCTCCACCTTAATGAACTTAACCGCATCCGACTTATTCAGATCATAAGGAACAAACGAGATTCCTCTAAGATACATCTCCTCAACAAGTTCACACAGATAGTAAAGCGATTTTTCATTTGGCTTACGTCTCTGAAGACCGTTATCCAGCTCCAGTCTCTTGGCCGTTACATATTCGATACCCTTACACAGAAGATCACCGTCGAACTCGTCAGCACGGATCGTAAAGAACGCGCAGTAATACTCCTCCGGATAGTTGACCTTAAACCATGCGATACGAAGTGCCGAGATCGCGTATGCCGCAGCATGCGCCTTCGGGAACATGTACTTGATCTTATTACAGGATTCGATATACCAGTCCGGTACCCCTTTCTCCTGCATATGCTGTTTAAAATCGGGCCATCTGGGCTCTTTTCCCTTAGCTACCTTACCTTTTCTGACGGCCTCCATGATATCGAATGCTTCTTTATTCGGAAGGCCCCAGTAGATCAGGCGGGTCATGATGGAGTCACGGCATCCGATAACGGTCTCAAGTGTACATGTGCCGTTTCGGATCAGATCCTGGGCGTTACCGTTCCATACGTCCGTACCATGGGAAAGACCCATCAGCTGGACAAGGTCATAGAAGCGGGACGGCTGCGTCTCCTTGATCATCTCACGCGCCATCTTGGTTCCGAGTTCCGGAAGACCGAGCGTCGCGGCACCGGCCGGAGATGTGCCGTCCGGGATACCGAGAGCTTCTGTGGAAGTAAAAAGTGACATGACCTTCGGATCCGGGATCGGGATCTTCTGGACATCAACACCGGTCAGGTCTGTAAGCATACGGATCATGGTCGGATCATCGTGTCCCAGAATATCGAGTTTTAAGATCGTATCATGGAGCGCATTAAAGTCATAATGCGTCGTGATGATTCCGCAGTCGAGCTTATTGGCAGGATGCTGTACCGGCGTAAACTCGTAGATATCCATTTCCTTCGGAAGTACTACGATACCGCCCGGATGCTGTCCTGTTGTTCTCTTGACACCGATCAGTCCGGAAGCGCGGCGGTTCAGTTCTGCGTCCGTTACCGTCTCACCCTTTGCATCGCATATATTCTTCACGAGTGCGATCGCGTTCTTATCCGCAAAACATCCGATCGTACCAGCGCGGAAAGTATGGTGCTTTCCGAAAAGTTCTTCAACATATTTATGAGCACGAGGCTGGTATTCGCCTGAGAAGTTCAGGTCGATATCCGGCTGTTTATCTCCGTAGAATCCGAGGAAAGTCTCAAACGGGATATCCTGTCCGTCAGAAAGCATCATCGTGCCGCACTTCGGACAAGGCTCTATCGGAAGGTCATAACCCGAGCCGTAAGCACCTGTCAGGTCAAACTCGGAATAATTACACTTCGGGCATCTTCTGTGAGGCGGCAAAGGATTAACTTCCGATATACCGGACAGAGTCGCAACCAGCGAAGATCCTACAGATCCTCTCGAGCCGACGACATAACCGTCAGAATTCGATTTACCGACGAGCTTATACGCAATATAGTACATGATAGAGTATCCGTTGCCGATGATACTGTTCAGTTCCTTATCCACACGCTGCTGGACGATCTCCGGGATCTGTCCTTCATGCTCATACATCTTCTTCATCGTATCGTTTACGATATTACGAAGGTCATCCGGTGCGGACAGAATGACCGGCGGATATGTACCGTCCGGGAACGGCTTGATATCATCCCGGATAAGATCCGCGATCCCCTTTGGTGCATCGATAACGACTTCCTTACAGCGCTTTTCACCTAGATAAGAGAATTCTTCGAGCATCTCATCCGTCGTTCTGAAATAAAGATCGCTCTGAAGCTCTGCGTCCTTAAAGCCCATATCCATGAGCATGTACTTTCTGTACTCGCCGTCTTTCTTTTCCAGGAAGTGCGCGTCTGTCGTCGCGCAGCACGGTTTTCCCACACGCTCTGCCATCGTGGCGATGATCTTGTTGATATTGATCAGATCTTCTCTGCTTCGGAGACCGGAATCTTCTTCACGAAGATAGAACTCGTTATTGCAGATCGGCTGGATCTCGAAGTAATCATAAAGCCGGATCATACGGTTAAACTTCGAATCGCAGCTTAACGCCTCAAGAGTCTTGTCCATATTATTGCCGTTGGCCACATATGCCTGATGCACGGCACGGAAGATCTGGCCTCTTTCACAGGCGCCTCCAACGATCACACCGGCTCCGAGATAGCGGACTTCCGACTTTGGAATACGCGGACGCATGCAGAAATACTCTGTATGACCTTCGGATACCATACGGTACACGTTATAAAGGCCCAGTGTATCTCTCACGAGGAAGATGATGTGATAAGAAGGTGTCTTTCTCTTCGTGACCTCAGAGGCAGGAAGCATGCCGACATGCTCGTTCATCTGCTTACATGAGGTAAATCCGAAATCCTTGATGCATCGAAGAAGGATCTGAGCCGAAGCTCTACAGTCGCCCATTGCTCTGTGCTCGGATTCATTGACGATTCCCAAGAAAGCACAGGCATCCTTCAGGTTGTGCTTCTCCATCTCCGGATAGAGGAACGTGACCGCCGAAACGGTATCGATCTCCGGCTGATAGAACTTCACGCGGTAAGGATGGTGTTTATCTTCATCAAGCTGCTCAATATCGATCTGGAAACCCGCTTCTCTTATAAATCCCATATCAAAGAAGATGTTATGTCCCACGATGACATCTTCCTTTTTCATGAATTCAGCAAGCTTTGTGACCGCTTCAAAAGGAGTCGGCGCACCTTGGATCATCTCCTCGGTAATACCGGTAAGTTCTTTCGCCTTATCGGAGATCGGAATACCCGGATCGACCATTGTAGTAAATACACCGGTCTCCTTATACTCTCCGTCCTCCTGCTTTTCATAGCGGATAGCGGCGATCTCCAAAAGACCTTCTTTCGTGCAGTCCAGACCTGTCGTCTCCACATCGAGCGCGACAAATGAATCGAGGGAAACATCTTCGTCCTTGATGTGGTATGCGATACAGTTTCCGTCATCGACAAGATAGCCTTCCATACCGAAGATCAGCTTAAATCCGGGAACATCGCCCTTTTTCTTACAATCCTTATATGCCGCATAGGCATCATTAAAGCCCTGAACGACACCGTGGTCAGTGATCGCACAAGCCGGATGACCCATACGGTATGCGGTCTTGATCAGATCCTTCGGTTCAATTACAGCGTCTTTCTCGCTCATCTTCGTATGGGCGTGAAGCTCGACACGTTTTTCCTCAGCGGTATCCTTTCTCTTCTTCGGTGGTTCCGCGACATAGAAACCCTTGACGGTCGCGTTGATCTGACCATCAAACTTACTGTAGCCGATCGTTGCACTGACACCGACATATCCGCCTTTTCCATACTTGTCATTCAGAAGGTCCGCATCTTTCGGCGACGGGAAAAGCACACAGTCTACGGCATAGGTGTCATCGGCAAGGAAGAACTTATAAAGGATCATGTTCTTGTTCTTACCTACCAGACGCTGTGACTCGGTATCCACCTTGATCTCACCTTCCATACGAATGATCGTATCCGAAGTAATTACGTTACTTCCGGCCTTGGCGATGGCATCCTTGATCTTATACTTCTTGGCGGACATATCGTTAAATCCCCATATGACCTCGCCTTTATCCGAAGTATCTTCGAATTTCTGTCCTCTCTGGAAATTCGTCTTCTTATCTTTCTTGATATGCTGCTTCTCAACAAGCGACTTATACTCCCAGGAGTTCTTGTTCATGTCAGCTGGAACTTCCTTGGGATTCTTGTCTTTAGAAGCGGTGGAATCTTTCTTTACTTCCGAAACATGTTCCGATCCGGATACTGCTTCACTTACCGCCTTTACCGCACTCTTATTCGCACGCTCACGCATACGGTTCAGGAAATAATCCGGGTCCATTTCCGCTGATGTTGCCGGCGGATTATAATCGAACTTGAGATTCCATTTTGTCTGAAGATAAGTAGAAGTAAATTCGTTTACAAAAGCACCTATCTCCATCTTTACATCATCTGTGAGAGATGTCTGCAAAACGATCCGGACTGCGTTATCCTCAAAGACGATCTCGTCAATAAGGGCACCCCAGGCCGTCTTGGTCGTAAGTATCCAATGGATCCACTCAAGAACAGCAGGAAGGGACTTCATTCCATATTCAGATTGCATATTCGTAATGTAGATACGGACATGAGAAAGATGCAGGACCGCACGAAGATACTGTTCCATGGCCTTAAGCGCACGTTTGGAACGTATCTCTCCCGTAAGCTCGATGCGGAGTTCCATTCCTTCAAAACGTTCGTCTATCCGGATCTCCTGCACTTCGCTTGGTATAGCGGAAGCAATCTTCGCCAGATCATCATCCAGCGAAGCCTGCACGGCAAACTCATATAACGTCATTTCATCGTATCCTTCCGAAGACCGGAGATCCGGTCATACTCTTTACTGATTCATTTCTTCGATGGCTTTCATAAGCGCATCTACAGCGGCCTCTTTTGCGACCTTGCATACCGGTTCACCCTTCTTAAAGAGGAGGAATTCATCCACTCCTCCGGCAATACCGACATCCGCTTCTCTGGCTTCTCCGGGGCCATTGACCGCGCATCCCATGACAGCGACCGTCATATCATACGGCAGATCCCGGATACGTGCTTCAACTTCCTTGGCCACTTCGATCAGCGGAACCTGCGTTCTTCCGCAGGTCGGGCAGGAAACCAGACGCATACCGCCGGTCCGAAGTCCGAGTGCACGAAGAATCGATATACCTGCATATACTTCCTCTTTCGGTTCATCTGTCAGACTGACGCGGATCGTATCTCCGATTCCTTCAGAAAGAAGTGCGCCGATTCCGACACTGCTTCGGATAACTCCTTCACGAAGCGTACCTGCTTCGGTAACGCCGACGTGGAAAGGATACGGTACTTCCTGTCGTAGAAGCCGGTAACTCTCGATCGTCAGAAGCGGATCCGAGGACTTCATACTTACCACGATATCGTCAAAGCTGCAGTCTTCAAGGATGCGGATCGCCGAGAGCGCACTCTGGGAAAGCGAATCGGCATTGACACCACCGTACTTTTCCAGCATATCCTTTCCTATAGATCCGGAGTTCACGCCGACACGGATCGGTATGCCGCGTTCCTTCGCCAGATCAGCAACTGCCTTGACGCGGTCGATCCCACCGATATTACCCGGATTGATGCGGATCTTGGAAGCACCGTTCTTGATCGACTCCAGCGCCAGCCGGTAATCGAAATGAATATCGGCAACAACAGGAAGCAGACTTGCCTTTGTGATTTCTTTCAGCGCTTCAGCTGCTTCCATATTCAGGATCGCCACACGGGTGATATCACAGCCTGCGTTTTTTAATTCATTGATCTGGGCAAGTGTTGATTGAACATCACGGGTATCCGTATTATTCATCGACTGGATCGCCACCGGGGCATCTCCACCGACATACACACCGCCGATATTTACTTTTTTCGTTGAATAACATTCTATCATCTACGTCACCTCGATAGTCGTATGATATCGGACACAAGAGCAAATATGACCAATCCGATGATCATGACAAAACCGATCACATTGATGATCTGTTCCGATTTTCTGGATAGTTTCTTTCCCCGGATCATCTCCACGACCGTAAGAACGATCGCATTACCGTCCAGGCCCGGGATCGGGAGCATATTCGTAAATGCCAGACCGATGGAGATACCGCCTGCCAGAATAAGAAGCATCTCGATCTTCTCATTACTGTCCGTCTTCGGCGCATCCACAACATCAGAGACTACAGAAGCAATACCGACCGGACCGGATACAACATCATATGCAGGAACTTTGCCGGTAAATGCCTGTGCAAGTGCATCGATAGAAATACGGATGAAGGATATCGGGAAAACGATTGCTTCATGCAGGCATGAAAAGAATCCGCTTCCGTCCTGCAGATAGATGCCGCGCAGGTTCGCACTCTTGATCATGGATGCCCGCATCGTAACCGTCATTTCTTCTCCATCACGGATCAGGCGGATCGTCAGGGGTTCGCCCTTCGAATCACGAACAAGCGTAGTAATTCCCGGATCAGTCACAGGTACATCGTTCACGGACAGGACAGAGTCATTGACCTTGAGCACCGGATTTCCATCATTCTGCGAGGGATCGACTGATACGATGAGCCAGCCGTTATTCTCATCCGGTTCCTGATAGTGCGTAACACCGAGCATATACTGTTCCGTGATCTCCGGAACAAGAACAACTTCATATTTCTCACCGGTACGGGCAGACTTCATCTGAAGTGTGATCTCATCTGTGTTATTCACCTGTCCCAGATAATAAGACAGATCCATCTGACAGAAAACTCTCTGTCCGTTAAACTTCAGGATAGTATCGCCTTCTTCGATCCTGGTCTCGGCTACCTGGGTACCGGGAACCACAACATCCTGCTTCAGTTCAAGGAATCCGAATTTGGAAAAACAGATCATGAAGATGATAATGCCCAGGATCACATTCATCGCAGGTCCTGCAAGGGAGACCAGAAGTCTCTTCCAGCGGGCCTGGTTGATCAGGTTTTCCGGATTATCATCCTTCAATTCACCGGTCTCTTCGTCGATCTCCGAAAAACGGACATACGCTCCGAGTGGAATCAGACGGATATAGTATTCAATATCTTTTCTTTTCCATGAGAAAAGCTTCGGTCCGACAAAAATGGATAATTCATATACCTTGATCTTCAGAAGGCGTGCAACAAGAAAGTGGCCGACTTCATGGACAGCGGCCAGCACTCCTAATCCTAATATGCAAATTACGATACTTAACGGCGACATTAGATTCAGCGGCTCACTTTCTGATTTCTTCAGTGATCATTCTCGCCCACTCATCTACGGCAAATATCTCTGCCAAAGAAGGATTCTGGGTGACACCGTCTCTTTCGTGTCTGTCCATGACACTGCAGACGGTTCTTTCGATATCGAGGTAGGATGCTTTACCATTCAGGAAATCGGAAACGATCACTTCATTGGCGGCATTCATCGCAGCCGGAAGAGTGCCTCCGACTTTACCCGCATGATATGCCATGTCCACCAGATGGAATACCTGCCGGTTACACGGTTCGAAAGTGAGTGTTCCGGTCTGTGCGTCAAATGGCGAGAACGGACGGCAGATCCCCAGTCCTCTTCTCGGATGGAAAAGAGCGACCTGGATCGGCATCATCATGTTCGGGAAGCCCATCTGTCCGAGAACAGAACCATCTGTAAGTTCAACCATCGAATGAACGATACTCTGCGGATGAACAACGATATCGATCTGATCGACAGGAATATTGAAGAGCCAGGATGCTTCCAGAACTTCGAGTCCTTTATTCATCATCGTGGAAGAGTCGATCGTAACTTTACCACCCATGTTCCATGTCGGGTGATTCATCGCGTCCTCCAGCGTAACATTCTCCAGCTGTTCACGCGTATATCCGCGGAATGGTCCGCCGGATGCGGTCAGAAGGATCTTCTTAAGCGACCCTTCCGGCTGTCCCATAAGGCACTGCCAGATAGCCGAGTGTTCAGAGTCTACAGGAAGAAGCGCAACATTCTTCTGTTTGACCAAAGGCATAACGATCGAACCTGCGGTAACAAGTGTCTCTTTATTCGCAAGAGCAATATCCTTTCCTGCGTGCACTGCAGCAATAATCGGAGCAAGTCCCTTCATTCCGACCATCGCACCGACAACACAGTCCACCTTTGGGCGGGTCGCGCAGTGGGAATTACCATCATCCCCGCAATATACTTTCACCTTGGAATCACGCGGAAGCATACGCTTCAGCGTTTCTTTTCTTTCTTTTGTCGCTACACTGACGCACTCCGGAGAAAATTCGATGATCTGCTCCAGAAGCAGCTCGATATTATATCCGCAGGTAAGCGAGATGACCTTAAACTCTTCCGGAAAATGCCGAACGACCTGCAGCGTCTGTGTACCAATAGAACCTGTAGAGCCTAAAATACAGAGTGATTTCATATTAACCTCCCCACACTACGGCATATGCCAGACCCAGTGCCACCGGCAAAGTAAAAAACGCGCTGTCAAAGCGGTCCATGATTCCTCCATGACCGGGCATGAGTTTTCCGAAATCCTTTATTCCGACAAGCCTCTTAATGCTTGAAGCCATCCAGTCTCCGAGCTGGGATACACAGGAAAGGAGAAATCCGAAGATAGCAGCAAGAGCAACAAAGAGAGTATACGACATCGTAACTTCCATGACGTTCACCATCACGAAAGCGAAGAAAAGCGCCGTCAGAAGTGCCGTAAACAGCGCACCGCCGATACAGCCTTCCCATGTTTTCTTCGGACTGATATGCGGAACGATCTTGTGTTTGCCGAAGAATGAGCCGCAGAAATAAGCAAAGACATCCGATATCCACGGTGCAAACAGGCCGATGACCATGAAATACCAGCCATTCGGGATCAGATACATCATGACATGCGTACATGCAATCGGGAAAGAAACATATACGATGATCATAGAAGAAGCAAAACCGCTGCGGATCGCTTCAGGATGCTCTTTCAGAAGCGGCGGGATCATCACGGAAATGAAGCAGTAGATCAAAGTGATCAGTGCATAGAGAGTGAATCCCTGTGACGGCGTACCTTCGGTAAACCAGAAAACGAGTGGCAGAAAACCTAAATATCCGCCGAGAACAGTCACCGGCACCGACATTTCCGTCACGCTGTTCTTGGCCGCCTTGATCAGTTCATACAGCGCCATGGTCGTTACTATAAAAGTGAACGCCAGAAGGATCGGCGGTACAAAATACGCCGGGATGACCAGTGCGAGCACAGCAACGGTGAAAATGGTTCCTGTAATGATCCTCTGTAACATAAGTCAGTTCTCTTCCTTCTTCTCACGGGTCAATCCGCCAAAACGGCGATCCCTCTTAGTATAAGCAACCAGCGCGTCCGTCAGTTCTTTCATACCGAAATCCGGCCACAGCACATCCGAAAACCACAGTTCAGAGTATGCGCCTTCCCAAACCAGGAAATTTGATGTTCTCTCCTCGCCGCTAGGACGGATGATCAGATCCGGATCCGGAACATCCGGCAGATACAGATTCTGCGCAAAAAGATCCTCGGTGATCTCTTCACTCTTGATCTTTCCGGATGCGACCTGCTCAGCCAGTTTCTGTGCTGCCTGCACGATCTCGCGTCTTCCGCCGTAATTAAAAGCGACGATCAGAGTCATGCGGTCACGGTGCTTGCTTCCTTCCTCCGCACGCTTACAAACTTCCTGAATATTCTGAGGAAGAGCGGCAATATCTCCTGTGAAGCGGACACGGATGCCTTCAGCTTCCAGTTCGGGATCGTATCTGTCGAAATACTCGACAAAAAGCTCCATCAGAGCATGAACTTCACTCTCCGGACGGGACCAGTTTTCCGTGGAAAAAGCATATACCGTCACATATTTGATGCCATAATGGCCGCAGTTCTTACAAAGGGTCTTCAGATTGTCCGCACCGGCACGGTGTCCGGCAGATCTCGGAAGCATACGTTTTTTCGCCCATCGTCCGTTACCATCCATGATCACGGCAAGATGAGTTGGGATCTTCAGCTGAGAAGCATCCACTTCCACAGCTTTCTTCCTGGAAAACAATCCTTTTTTTCCTTCCTCAGCAGGACACATACTCTTCTCCAAAAAAAGAGGTTGTCTCGAAGGCTATTCCCGGAGACAACCCTTGATTTTTCCTTCCTGGTTATCAGATCTCCATAAGATCCTTCTGCTTTGCTTCGCAGCTCTTATCGACTTCTTTGACATACTTGTCGGTCAGTTTCTGGATCTGCTCTTCGAAATAACCGAGATCGTCATCTGTGAGTTCTTTTTTCTTATTGATGGCACGATACTTATCGATACCCTCACGGCGGATATTACGGATAGCAACCTTTGCTTCCTCTCCGTATTTCATGACGCTCTTTACGAGTTCCTTACGGCGTTCCTCAGTAAGGATCGGGAATACCAGACGGATCATCTTGCCGTCATTGCTCGGATTGATTCCGAGATCAGACGCCTGGATCGCTTTCTCGATCTCTTTCAGCATCGACGGATCCCACGGTGTCAAAGTGATCATTCTCGGCTCCGGAACCTGGATATTAGCTACCGCATTCAGCTGAGACTGGGTGCCGTAGTAATCTACTGTGATACGATCAAGCACATGCGGATTTGCACGTCCGGCACGGATCGCATTGAAGTTCTCTGTCAGATTTCCAATCGTCTTCTTCATCTTATCTTCGTAAGAATCAAAAACCTCTTTTGTAATTTCAACCATTGCCATAATCTCAAGCCTCCTTTTGTATTAAAATCCGATCAACCAACGATCGTTCCAATATCTTCGCCCAATACGACCCGGACAATATTTCCCGGATCTTCCATGGAGAATACCATGATCTTCGTGTTATTATCGCGGCAAAGTGCAGCCGCTGTAGCATCCATGACCTTGAGGTTCTTCGACAGGACTTCATCATGGGAAATCGTCTTATACTTAACAGCATCCGGATACTTATGCGGATCCTTGTCATATACGCCGTCAACCATTGTAGCCTTACAGAAGATATCCGCCTCGATCTCCGTCGCACGGAGTGCTGCGCCTGTATCCGTACTGAAGAACGGGTTACCTGTACCGCAGGCAAAGATAACGATCCTCTTCTTCTCCAGATGTCTTACGGCACGCTTTCTGATATAAGGTTCGGCCATTTGACGTACATCTACAGCCGACATAACTCGT
>JAFWSW010000231.1 GCA_017519205.1 Clostridiales bacterium
CCTGGTCATCGCCATCGTTCTTCGAAGCGTCGGCCAGTCCAGATTCCCTCTCTATGTATCGATCGGCGCACTCGTCGTCAACCTCACCGGTAACTACATCCTGATCTTCGGTCATTTCGGCGCACCGAAGATGGGCATCGCGGGTGCCGCGCTCGCCACCTTCATCGCCCGTGTATTTGAGGCGCTTCTGGACCTCGGTTATCTGGTCATCATCGACACGAAGATCGGATTTCGGATCCGCCACATGTTCATGAAGACAAGGACTCTGATCTCCGAATACCTGCGTGTCTGCATCCCGGTACTCATCAGTGATGCGATCCTCGCATTCGGCAGCAATGCCGTCACGATGGTTATCGGACATCTCGGAAGTGATTTTGTCGCGGCCAACTCCATCACGACAGTCACCCAGCAGCTCAGCACCGTCCTTATCCAGGGCGTCTGTCAGGCAGGTGCCATTATCACCGGTCAGACACTCGGAAAAGGAAAGAAGGAGCAGGCCGAAGAACAGGGCTGGCTCTTCCTGGGTATGGGCTTCGCACTGGGCTTCCTGTCCGCACTCTTCATCTTCTTTACGAAGACTCCGGTCATCCAGTCGTATGGTAAGGAGACGACCGCCGAGGCTGTCTCGATCGCTTACCAGCTTCTCAACGCGATCAGTCTGATCATCATTTTCCAGGCAACCAACAGCATCATGACCAAGGGTGTTCTCCGCGGCGGCGGCGACACGAAAGTCCTGATGTTCGCAGATAACATCTTCCTGTGGGCCATGGCCCTTCCCTTAGGCATCCTCGCAGGATTTGTATTCGAACTTCCCGCATTCTGGATCTACTTCTTTCTCAAGTCCGACCAGATCGCCAAGACCATATGGTGTGTATGCCGGCTCCGAAGCAGGAAATGGATCAAGAAGATATCGACCGGAAAGAACTAGGAGGTACTCCACATGACAAGACGCGCACGGATCACCATTCACCCGGACTTTCAGATCGGAGAGATCTCCCCGAGACTGTTCAGTGCTTTTCTCGAACCGATCGGAACCATGGTCAACGGAAGCATGTACAATCCGAAGCATCCGACGGCGGACGGAGAGGGCATGCGCCGGGATTTTTACGAAGCGCTGAAGGACACGAACCTTCCCGCGGTGCGGATGCCGGGCGGCAATTTCGTCTCGGGCTGGCAGTGGAAGGATTCCATCGGACCGAAGGACCAGAGAAAGGTCCATCTCGATCCGGCTTGGTATCAGTACATCACGAACGAAGTCGGTCATGACGAGTATCTGCAGTGGGCGGAAAAAGCAGGAACCGCGCCTCTTTACACGGTCAACCTCGGCACCGGCACGATGCAGGATGCCATGGATATCGTCGAATATACGAATCACGAGGGTGGCACCTACTGGTCCGACCTCCGAAGAAAATACGGCCATGAGAAGCCGTACGGTGTGGATACCTGGTATCTCGGAAATGAGATGGACGGTCACTGGCAGCTCGGTTCCTGGGAGAAGGACCCGCGCGGCTACGGTGTGCTCTGTCAGGAAACAAGTAAAGCGATGAAGTGGATCGACCCGACCATCAAGACTGCGGTATGCGGTTCGTCAGCACCCTTCATGGAGCACTTCCCGGAGTGGGATGAAAAGGTCCTCGACCAGTGCTATGACGTCGTCGACTACCTCTCCATCCATCACTATCACGCTGCCGCACCGGGCAATATCTTAGGACTTCTCGGCGGCGCGGAATATTACGAAGACTTCATTAACACCGAGATCGCGATGTGTGATTTCGTCGCATCGAAGCACCGCTCCCCGAAGAAGATGATGATCTCCTTTGACGAGTACGGCGGCATGATCCGTCCTCTCTCCGAGCTTCACCCGGGCTGGGGCCGCTACAACATGGCCCGCACCCACTACCGCTTCGATCCGGAAAGAAAGTACATCCTGCACGATCCGGACAACATGAAAGACCACATTTTCCCGGGCGGCGACATGGAGCATATGCTCTCTATGGCATCGATCCAGCTCGCTTTCCTGCGTCACGCCGACCGTGTGAAGATCGGCTGTATGACCGGTGGTCTCAATGCACTTGCGGCAAGCAATCACGACACCGTATGGCGCACCGCCTCCCACTACGCATTCATGCATCTTCTTTCTTACGCGAAGGGTATTTCCATGCAGGTCAAGGTCGATTCGGAGACCTTCGATATGCCGGGCTATGCGATCGACGATACCTCCCAATACACCGGAAAAGACGGCGTCAATTATGTCGACTGTGCTTCCGCCTGGGATGAGGAAAATCAGCAGCTTGCGGTCTTTGTGATCAACAGAAACGAGAAGGACAGTTACCCTCTGGATCTTGATCTGAAGGGCTTCTCTTCCGTCTTCTCCGGCAAAAGCACCCTCCGCCAGTTCAAGATCGCATCGGAAGATATTTCCGCGGTCACCACACCGGATAACGATGAGTTCTTTGCTCCGAAAGAGGTATCTGAAATCACAGATGAAGACGGCGTCATAAAGACGCATATCAAGCCTTTGTCCTGGAATGTGATCCTAGTTTCTAAAAAGGATTAAGCCAAGAAGTTTTCCGCATCTTAAGATGCGCTGGTCTCCGAAGGTGCTTCTGTCTCCAGCGGAGGAAGAATGCCGCCGATGACACTATCGCGGATCTCGATCTTTGTCTCGAGGAACGGCTGTCCGTCCGTTGTCTCGACGATCAGGGTGATCGTTCTGGGAGCAGGCGTTTCCGTCGGTTCCGTACTCGACTCCGTGGTCGTTCCCGAAGTATCCATCGTCGTCTCGGATGTTTCTTCCGTGCTCTTTTTATACTCTTCCGGAAGCTCCATCGAGAAGATAAAATTCTCCGTAAGATCTCCGGTCTTCCACGTATCCTCAAAAAGGATCTTTCCCTCTTCGTCGACGAATCTATACTTCAGCGACAAATCTTTATACGACTTCAGCGACTGGCCGCGATACTCGATCCTGGTCACATCTGAAGTGTAGAAATCCACCGGAAGACCGTTGTCATCGACCCAGCCGGATCCGTCCATCCATGTGATCGGGAACGGGAGTTTCTGATCATCCGGGAAGATATGCACCTTAGAGGTGTGGAACTCTTCTCCTGACGGTTCGTAGAGCCGGCAGTAAACATCACCTTCCGGAAGCTTCGTACCCGGCCGCCAGGAGCAGGCGATCCAGTCGGTGTTGCTCTTCATGAGGAAGGAATTCGAGTACAGAAGATTGCCGGCAGAATCGATATACTCGTACTTGATCGTCACGTTACTGTAGGTATTCCAAGTATAAACGTAAAGGCAGATTTTCTCTTCCGAGATGTGGTAGCCTCCGGTCTCCTTACCCTTCGTATCTACCCAGTATGCATCGAAAACGGAGATATCCAGCGTCTTTGGTGCGGGTGTCGTTTCCGGTACATCCGAGATCAGATCAGATTCTTTAAGGAAGCCGAAGATCATGTCGAGGACTTCCGTCATGCTCTTTTCCGAGATCTTCCAGGAGCCGTCCACACGCTTGAGAGACAGCGTGACCGCCTTCGTCACAGTCGGCGCGGCAGCGATGTATTCCGAGAGTTTTCCTATATCGGCAAAACCACCCTCCGCGGCAGCTTTTTCCGTGACCTTATCCGGATCACTGAAGGTGATTCTCACTTCTGCCGTGCCCTCTTCATCCGAGGCTGTGACCTTAACGATCTCGGATACCACTCTCCGGCAGGTCGTCTCAAACGGCTTGTTTCCGGATGTTTCCGTCACATCGCGGAGAAGTTCCTCCGAAGAAGACGGATCTTCTGAAAGGGCGCAGATCTTTTCCGATTTGGCGATCTTGAAATACGCGAAAAAGTCATCCAGCATGGTTCGGATCTGATTCTCCGAAACCACAGCCGGATCCTGGGTAGTATCCGTTCTTTTTTTGCAGGAAGAAACAAACCCGGGAAGAAGAAGTATGACACAGCCGAGGCTGAGGAGCTTTCTTCCGGATACTTTCATCGCCGTGACATCAGTCGGATCGCGTACATCTGCCAGACCTCTTCGCTGATGAGGACATATTCCTCGACCAGTTTGTGGTACATGGCTTCCGGATCCGCCACATAGAAATTCTTCCGGACAGAGTTACCATTCGTATCGATAAACGAAAGCACGATGCGGATGTATCCGTTCTTGAAGAAGTATCGGTGTCCATTCTCCTCGATCTCGGCGAAATCCTTGATATCTTCCGGGAAGATCCACTTCTCGATCGGGACCGACGGCAGACGGACCGGGATACTCTTGGTGGCATCGGGATTGGCAGCAGACGGGAGATTACTTCTCATGATCTGCCTTCCCTCATTACTTAACTGACGGCGGTAGCACAGGGCCTGCTGTTTCTTAAGATCGGCAAGCTCCGCGAATCGCTCCATCGGGGTGAGCGGGTCTTCGTTGACCTCTTTGGCGAGGTCTGCGATCCGCTGTGTGTACTGTTCATATTCGGCGGCGAACGCCTTCTTATCCTGGACCAGAAGTTCCGCCGGGATAAGCTTGGTCTGCTTGGTAACAGACAGGATGCTTCCTAAGATGAGGTTATCGAAATCCTCTTTACTGCACCATGTCGAGTCCTGCATATCCTTGCCGAGCTGGATCGCGGCAACTTCCTTCCAGTTTGTATTCACTTCTTTTCCGGCACGTTTTCCGTCCGGCAGATAGATCTTATCGATATGCGGGAGGATATAGCGGTTCACCCAGGATCTCGGCGCATGCAGGATCTGGCAGATATCCTGTACGGAGATCGTATGCGTCGTCGAGAGCGCCTTGATCGCCTCCGGCCAGGTGCGGAGCTGCTCCCAGCTCTGGCGGGACGGCTTTAAGACCTCCTGTGCCGGCTGCTCGCTCTCTGTGCCGTCTTCGTTGGAATTCGGGAACCACTCTTTCGGATAGACACCGAGGAATTCCGCGATCTTTCTCGCATCTTCCTCTTGGGGGACACGCGTTCCCTTGAGATATCTGGAGACAGAACACTCGGAGATACTCAGTTTTTCCGCCATTTTCTTCTGCGTCAGATTCTTCTCCCGAAGTATTTCCTTGATATTCTCATTACATGAAAGCATGTCCCAAGAGCCTCCCAAATAGCATAAATCACCAATTACGATTATACCAAAGAAGCTCCTGAAGTATTCAAAACGAATACGGCACAAAATGAAACAAATCATGAACAAAAGCCCGATAAGACAGATTTCTTTCATTGCGGATGCAAGTGCTTTTGGAGTATGATGATTCTATCCAAATAATTACGATACAAAGGAGTACCGCTTATGGAAAACAAACGTCCCGAGGAAATGCAGAGAATCACTACCCGCGAGCTCGCCGATGCTTTTATCGCCGAGCAGGTTGCCGCTGTAAAAGCACAGGTCGGTGACAAGAAAGTACTGCTGGCCCTGTCCGGTGGTGTCGACTCTTCCGTCGTTGCCGCTCTTCTCATCAAGGCAATCGGCAAGAACCTGATCAATGTACATGTAAACCATGGTCTTCTCAGAAAAGGCGAGCCGGAGCAGGTCATCGAAGTCTTCAAGAATCAGATGGATGCTACTCTTGTTTATGTTGATGCAACCGAGCGCTTCCTGACAAAACTCGAGGGCGTTGATGAGCCGGAGAGAAAGAGAAAGATCATCGGCGAAGAGTTCATCCGTGTTTTCGAAGAAGAAGCCAGAAAGCTTCCGGACGTTGACTTCCTTGCACAGGGCACCATCTATCCGGATATCCTCGAGAGTGGCCCGGTAAAGGCTCACCATAACGTAGGCGGACTTCCGGAAGATATTCACTTCGAGGGTCTTGTTGAGCCTCTGAAGTTTCTCTACAAAGACGAAGTACGTGTTGTCGGTGAAGCACTCGGTCTTCCGGCAAACATGGTTTACCGTCAGCCGTTCCCGGGTCCGGGTCTCGGCGTACGCTGCACCGGCGCGATCACCCGTGACCGTCTCGAGATGGTCCGCGAGTCCGATGCGATCCTCAGAGAAGAATTCGCTAATGCCGGTCTCGAAGGAAAAGTATGGCAGTACTTCACACTCGTTCCGGATTATAAGTCCGTCGGCGTGAAGAACAACGTCAGAGCATTCGAGAACTTCGTCGTTATCCGTGCAGTAAATACACGCGATGCGATGACAGCCACCATCGAAGAGATCCCGTACGAGCTCCTCGGCAAGATCGTTAACCGTATCATCACCGAGGTTCCGGGCGTCAACCGTGTACTCTACGACCTGACACCGAAGCCGACAGGCACCATCGAGTGGGAATAATACCAAATCCTCTGAGAGCCCCTGTTTCCAGGGGCTCTCTTTTTTTGTGCCTACATTTTGCCTACATCATTCGAAGATCAGGACTTCTTGGATAGAGCAATCTCATCCTTGATGCTATTGTTGTACGTCTTCAGATCATCCTCGAACCGATGCTCAAAAGCATCGATCGAGAACTCGCTCTGATCATTCATGTTCGTGTAGTGTCGTAGGAAATCGTTGATCTGACTTACGATCACACTGAACGAACTTACTTCTATATAGTAAGTAATAGATAATGATCCATCTGGCATCTGTACATCCGTATATACCTTTGCACCCAGCTTCCCAAAATGTCCGAATTCAGCCAGGAACTGTGCGAACAGTTTCTTGGCATCCTCTGTCGGTGGATTAAGCAGTTCGTTGACCCTGAAAGTAAATCCGTTGGCCAAACAACCTACAGAAATATGCTTGGAACGTGCAGATAACGAGAATCCGGATTCTACCACCCTGCGTAGAAGTCTTACGATATCCGAAGTGGTCTCCGCATAAGATCCTTTGTAAGAAGATACAGACTTCTTGTAGAAACTTCCGATCTCTTCTTCCTTACTTCTATAGTAATCACGAATGTCAGATACGAAATGTGACTTCCACACTTCATACTCATGTTTCTTCAACTCTTTTTCCGCCTTTTCC
>JAFWSW010000232.1 GCA_017519205.1 Clostridiales bacterium
ATAAGGTCGAGATCCTCAAGCAGAAGGCCGGTCTTTAATCACATAAAAACATAGTCTGGATCACTGTATGGATGGGATGTGTCTGGATCATTTTGTCACGAATGAACTGATGCGTTCATTTGATCGTATACTCGGAAAGAACGGGCATACGTATCTGCCGATGTCGATCTGGAAACAGGAGGCAGCGGCCATCCTTCGTGCTGCTGCAAAAGACTGTGATTTTCAGACGCCGTGCCTTTTCTGCAGCTATAAAGATACACCTGCCTGTAACGAATATCGCAAGACGTTTATTCAGGGCATCGTTCCCAACTGGTTTCAGGAACAGATCGACAGTAAAAAACTATCACTCTGCTACTGGGATGAAAACGAATCCAAACTGCATTTTTATAAAAAGTTCGAACGTGCGATCAAGTCCGGAAAGGATGTCTGGGTGGCTGATGACCGTGCCATACGGGCGGAAGCCGCAATCGCACATCGGGCGATCGCCGGCGGAAAAGAAAGAGACGTGGATGAGACATGCCTGGAACGTGTCCTGAAGTGGTCACAGATCGGTGAGAAATTCAAGCTTTCCAAGGATCAGGAGGCGGTTGTCCGTTCTGCGCTGAAAAAGCATTTTGTCATCGTGGATGGCGGACCCGGCACCGGAAAAACGACGATTCTCCGCGTTATCTATCAGTACTATCTGAACATCTTTCCAGACCACGTTTTCTGCTGCGCACCTACGGGAAAAGCAGCGAAAAGAATGTCGGATCTCACACACTCTACCGCCCAGACGATGCATCGTCTGCTGGGCGCCACCTATGATGAGGAGAGTGATGAATCCTATTTCTTCTTCACCAAGGATAATCATCATCCGGGCAAGGTCTTTCTCATCGATGAGGCGAGTATGATCGATGCCGTTATTTTTGCATCGTTTCTCGAAGCGGTCGATGATGATGCGATCATCGTTCTGGTGGGAGATTCCCATCAGTTGCCATCTGTAGGAGCGGGACGTGTTCTTGCGGATCTGATCCATTCAGGTAAGGTGACAGTATGTACTTTGATTGAAAACTTCCGTCAGCTTCACGACAGTATGATCGTAAAGAATGCATCTCTGATCCTTCACGGGAATGAAATGGAGTTTCCGGAGGATAGCAGTGATATCCATCTTATTTCCGCATCGTCCAATGAGATGATGGATCGTATCTCGGAGTGGTACGGAAAGAATAATCCGGCAGCCCATGTGGATGCTTGGCGGGACATGGCGATACTCTGTCCTCGAAGAAGCGGGAAGATCAGCACGGATTCCATCAACGATATGATGCAGAAACTGAACGCAAGCCGGAAAGGAGTTCGTCCGACGGCGGTCCGTGTCAGTGAAGGCGTCACAAGGTATTATGCAAAAGAAGACCGGGTGATCCAAGTCCGGAATGATTACCGCCTGATCTGCCGTGAAGCGGATGGTTCGGAAGGCGAAGGAGTCTTTAACGGAGATATCGGATATGTGCGTGATATCTCGAATCTTTCCGAGTTCCCGCTGGATATTCTGTTTGATGACGGGCGACGTGCTTCGTATCCGACGGACCGGGTAACAGATCTCGAACTCGCGTATGCCCTGACGGTACACAAAGCGCAGGGCGGGGAATGGCGGAAAGTATTACTGGTGCTTCCGCCTGAACGCGGACCGATCTTTAACCGTAATCTTCTGTATACGGCGGTGACCCGGGCGAAGGAAGAGTTGTGGATCCTGGGAGATAAGAAAACGATCAACTATATGATCGGATCGCAGTATTCTGAAACGAGAATGACTGCTCTGAAAGAATTTCTGTAAACCGAGGGATACACTATGGAAAGATGTACGATGAAGCAGAGTCTTATGACGGCTGTTCAGTTTCTATTTCCAAGTGTCTGCATGGTCTGCGGCCGAGTGCTTTTGGATGGGAAAAACTGCGGGAAGCAGATGATGGATCTTCAGATATGTTCTTCGTGTCTTTCCACGTTTCCGGTCCGAGCTTCTTCCGAAAGGTGGTTCCCGTGCCTTTCTGATCCGTACGATGCTGATCCGATACCGGATCTGTCCGTGTGGGCGCTTTTTTACTATGAGGCTCCTGTCACGATCCTTCTTCGGAGGATGAAGTTTCACTCAAAGCAATATTGCGGAACGTTGATCGGTGAGCTGATGGGGCGGGAGTTCCCCTCGGATATTCCGATCAAATGGGATGCGGTGGTGCCTGTTCCGCTATCGGAAAAGCGACTTTCAAAGCGAGGATTCAATCAGGCGGAGATCCTGGCGCAGGGACTCGCAAAGCACTGCAAAATCCCACTTTGTAACAATGTTCTAATCAAGTCACGGCATACTCATCAGCAGAGCAGATTCACTGAGCCCTCCCGAAGAATGGAAAATGTGAAGGGTGCTTTTGCCGTGGACGAAAAATGGGATATCACCGGATGGAATATCCTTCTGGTGGATGATATTCTGACGACAGGGGCGACACTTCACGAAGCGGCCCGTGTTCTCATCGAAGGCGGGGCATCATCCGTATTCTGCGCGGTTGCTGCGACGCACCGTGAAAACATTGAAACCTGATACATTTTAGAAGTGGAAATGTTACACTTTGGTAATCGGTTTTTTCTTCACATTTTGTAGATATACTGTTATAATAAAGACAACCTAAAGCTGATGCTCATGTTTTTGAACCTTCATGACATAATCGGGAATCCGGTGTCGGTGCAGAGACGATCAAGCCTTACCGCTTCTTCGGAAGCGCTCCCGAGAGGAAGATCTTAGACTGCCGCAGGATACCCACCTGGCGATCGCTAGGTGTCA
The DNA here is from genome assembly GCA_017519205.1 of Clostridiales bacterium. Taxonomy (GTDB): domain Bacteria; phylum Bacillota; class Clostridia; order Saccharofermentanales; family Saccharofermentanaceae; genus Scatonaster. The sequence continues at coordinate 2,807 of JAFWSW010000232.1, forward strand.
AAAGTGGGCGCGGGTTTAGGCTTTTATTATTGTGCGAAACAGGAAGAAACATGGGGCTTTGGAAAGACGCGAAACAGATTGCAAAACGCGACCCTGCTGCGCGGGGCGTAGTTTCGGTTATCCTTCTTTATCCCGGATTCCACGCACTTATCTTTCACCGTGTAAGTCATTTTTTCTATAGGATCCACTTCTACGGGCTGGCGAGATGGAACTCGCAGTTCGGTCGTTCATGTACCGGTATTGAGATCCATCCCGGCGCAAAGATCGGGCGCGGTCTTTTTATCGATCACGGCATGGGTATCGTTGTCGGCGAGACCGCCGAGATCGGTGATAATTGTACGATCTACCATGGCGTGACGCTTGGTGGTACCGGACATGGTAAGGGAAAACGTCATCCGACTCTGGGAAACGATGTCCTGATCGGAGCCGGAGCGAAAATACTCGGTCCTGTGACCGTGGGCGATAACGCCCGTATCGGCGCAAATGCCGTCGTGCTGCACGATGTGCCTTCTGGGGCGACAGTCGTCGGCGTTCCGGGAAAAGTTGTCCGCATGCAGGGAAAGCCTATCAATCATGCGGACGAGCTGGATCATCCTACCGAGGAAGATCCGCTTGAGGCAGAGATCCGCCGTCTGAGCCGTCATGTGGAAGCGCTGGAACAGGCTGTGAAGCACCAGCACCCGGAAACGGAGCTCCCGGAAGATACTTACGATGACTATGTCATATAGGAGAAAGCAACATGATGATTCCGATCCCTCCGGAGGATATCCGTGAAGTGCCGACATCGGTACTGGCCTATGTGGGAGATGCAGTCTATGAGCTGTATGTGCGTATGCATATCGTTTCCCGGTTTGGCGGACAGTCCGGTGTGCTTCACAGGAAGACGGTGAGATACGTCAGTGCTCCGGCACAGGCGCATGCGATCCGGATCCTTCACGATGAACTCTCCGAAGAAGAACAGTCGGTCTTCAGGAGAGGAAAGAACGGACACCAGGGAAGTATGGCAAAGAATGCCAGCCCTGCAGACTACAAGTATGCGACCGGACTTGAGACCCTGATCGGATTTTTGTATCTGTCGGGAAAAGAAGAGAGAATGGAAGATCTGATCAGACGGATCATCGCCATTCTCGAAGAGAACGAATAAAGGAGAGATCCTATGCGACCCGGAAATTCCGGACCGAAAGGCCCGAGACAAAACAGAAATGATCTTAGAAACCCGAAGACAATGGGAAGAAAAAGCATGCCCGCTATCGTCGATGTTGTGAAAAAACGCGGAGAAGGCAATGGCCCGGCGCCGACGGCAGATCGTATCGAGGGAAGAAATCCCGTGCTTGAGGCAATGCGTGCGGGAAGAACATTCAATAAACTCTTCGTTGCCCAGCGTCAGGAAAACTCCCGTCCAGATCCGACGATGGCGAGGATCATCAACATGGCAAAGGATCTTCGTATCCCGATCATGGAAGTCCCGAAGGTCAATCTGGACGAGATGTCCCAGACGCACAATCATCAGGGTGTGATCGCACAGGTTGCCAGTCATGAGTATGTCGAGATCGATGAGATGCTCGAGAAAGCGGCTGAAAAAGGTGAAGCTCCGCTTCTTCTGATCCTTGACGAACTCAAGGATGCATATAATCTCGGATCGATCCTGCGTATTGCAGATGCCGCCGGAGTGCATGGCGTGATCATTCCGCAGCACCGCTCGATCGGTCTTGATTCCATGGTGGCAAAAGCTTCCGCCGGTGCTATCGAATATGTTCCGGTTGCCCGTGTTACCAATCTTTCCAGAACGATCCTGGAACTGAAAGAAAAGGGATTCTGGATCGCAGGAACGGATGCGGAAGGAACCAATGAATACTACGATGATGTCTGGTCCGGACCGATGGCGATCGTTATCGGCAGTGAGGGCGAGGGCATGAATAAGAACATCAGAGAGAAGTGTGATTTCCTGCTTTCGATTCCGATGGCCGGATCCGTCAACAGCCTGAATGCTGCTGTTGCTGCCGGTATCGTTGTTTTTGAAGCGGTGAAGCAGAGGAGAAAGGATACCTGAAGATGACTTTCCTTCCGATGAAAAACACAGGAAGAAAGATCGGCCGATTTGTATCGGTGATGCTTGTTCTGTGCTTTTTCGGAGGAACACTGACCTCATGTTCGAAAAAGGCTTTCAAGAAAAAGAAAATCGATGCACCGGAGATGGCAAGGATCATCGTTGATTCGCTTCAGGACTCTAATGAAAAAGAAGAACTGTTTGAGCGGATCCCCGAGGAGCAGAGAACCGGAATCACTTACTCGGAGTTTTATGAGTATATCAGCGTGCTCCGCAAGATGATGCCGGCCGGATCCCGCGCGAATTCTTTCGAGATCATCGTCGGAGAAGAGAAGGACCGTCTTCTGAATGAGATGATCTTTGACGAGGCGGATGATTATACGACCCTGATCCGCAGTTGTGTCCCGGTAAAGGTAAATCTTTCAAGTACACGTGCATCCGGTGTGCCGCTTATCTTTTATCTTCAGACAAAATCGGACGGAACCGTATATCTGGATACGACGTGGGTAAAAGACTGCGTGGAACTGTATTCTTTTTCCGCGCATTACTTCGAAGCCTATACTAACGAGAATCTTACAGATGTGATCTCGCTTCTTTCGTACATGCAGGTTTCCGAACCGCTCCCGGAGTCCAGGGATATCCTGAAAGAAAAAGCAGCGGAAATGATCCGTTTCTATTCGCATAATGTTAAGTCGACGTACAGAGAGTATGAGGTGCTCTCCATCGATGCATCCAATCTCGTCTATCTCCAGCCGGAGGTCCTCGACAGCCATCTGCAGACGAATTCTAGACAGGTCCGTTTCATGAGTGACGAAGCGGGACAGATCTCCGTGATCGACCCGATCGAGAGTGAACTTAAGACCGCGGATCTGTTTCTGTATTACAATGGACGCCGTACTGTTCGCATCGGTGAACATGCAGCGCCTTCGCAGCTCGCTTCCATGTTTGGAGCGCCGCTTGCGATTTCCTGTGGACCAGTCGTGGAGAAAGCTTCTTCCGGAGATCCGGAGGACGGACTCCGCAATATTCTGATCCGTTATCCCGGATTTACGATCACGGTCTATGGCGTGTATCACGATGCCGAAAACTGGGATGGAACGTATACCCGTTTCCGTATCTGGGACTCCGATAAGGCCGGTATCGGCGAAGGCAACTTTAAAGTGACGGAAACATCCTGGGAGATACTCGCGAGGTATCCTTTTGCAGATGAGACAGGCTATGAACTGAAAGTATCGATCGATGGAGAGGACTATGAGCTCAAGATCGGGCTGGATAAAGAGAATCCCGAAGAAAACGGGAGCGTGCCGATCGATACGCTGATACTTCAGAAAGTTTCCTAAAGATCCTTTTGACCGTTACGGCAGAAGGATCTTTTTCAGTTCTGAGATCTCCGAATCGGACAGACTGCAGGAAGAAAGAAAGCTCTCGATGCAGCCGTCATATCTCTCGTCAAGATGGTGAAGAAGTCTTTCTATATTTGAGGCATCACTGCGGTAGATGTGGCGCGCATTTTCCGGGACAGCGGCGATCAGTGGCGCGACGAGTTCTTTTATATATGAATACGATATTGCATAGTTTTCGATAATGCTCTTTCTGTCCACTCCGCAGAGAAGATAGAAGATGGCGGCGATCAGGCCGGTGCGGTCTTTTCCGTGTGCACAATGGAAAAGCACTGTCTTTCCGTTTTCTTTCAGGATCGCCCTAAGAACTTCCGCAAATGCCTCCTTCGAGTTCTCGAACATCCAGACATAAAGATGACCGAGCGATGTGGAGATCGTATCTACGATGACGCTGTTATTGATATCGTCTGCATTTATGCGGAGCAGAGGGATGTTGTAATAAGTGAACCGAGGGTCATTCCTGATCGCATCGGGATGCTCGGCTGCCTCTTCTTTAGATCGGAGATCGATGATAACTTCGACCGGATAGGCGGCGAGAAGATCAGCCGATGTGTCATTCAGATGATCGAGTGAATCCGAGCGTATCAGACGGTGGGAAGCCGTCTTCTTTCCATCATGGGTCATCATGCCGCCAAGGTCGCGGGCATTATACAGGCCGGGGATCGGGAGCCGTTCGGATGTCATATCTGTGTTCATCGGTTTTACCTTCTTTCCTCAAGGATTATAACATCATAAAGTTAGATTTCCCATGTAAAAGATATAAACATAGAAAATATGTATGGTATGATATATGGAGCGAAGATTAAAGGGGATAATTATGAAGAAGATTTTGATCATTGAAGACAATACAGAGATCAACCACCTGATGGCGGATGCTCTGAAAAAAGCCGGATATGAATGCAAACAGGCTTTTTCCGGAACAGAGGCACTTCTCTACTATGAGAAAGAAGATTATGACCTGGTCCTGATGGACATGATGTTGCCGGGACTCTGCGGCGATGAGCTTTTCCCGAAGATGAAGGCGATAAAAGATACTCCGGTCATTGTTGTTTCCGCGAAAGATGAGATGGATACCAAGGTCCAGATGCTGACATCCGGTGCCGAGGATTATATTACGAAGCCCTTTGAGATCCCGGAGCTTCTGGCGCGTGTTGCGGTACAGATCCGCCGTGTTTCCCAAAAGACCGGTGAAGTTTCCGGAGGGCAGCTGACCTATAAGGAACTTACGCTCGATGAGGCGTCTTTTACCGTTATGGTAAACAATCAGGAAGTCCAGCTGACGAAGAGAGAATTCCAGATCCTGGCGCTTCTTGTGTCCCACCCCAAGAGAGTATTCACGAAGCAGGACATCTACGACTGTGCATGGAATGAGATCTATATCGGTGAGGATAAGACCATCAACGTGCATATCAGTAATATCAGAAAGAAACTGAAGGAGTTTACCGATACCGAGTTTATTGAAACGGTATGGGGAATCGGTTACAAACTGGCGAAATAAGGAGAGTGACCTGCATGAGTCTTATTCTGACGACAGAGAATATCACGAAAAGATTTAAGAGCAAGATCGCAGTTAATAATGTATCTATCCATGTGGAGCGCGGACAGGTGTACGGCCTGATCGGAAGAAACGGTGCCGGTAAGACCACGCTCCTTCGTATGATCTCGAATCTTGCCGTTCCGACGAGCGGTACATTTACTTTCTACGGAGAAAACGGCGAAGATCAGGCGATGCTGAGAAGAAGAGTCGGTGTACTCATTGAAGATCCGGGTATTTTTCAGAATCTGAATGCATTTCAGAATCTTAAGGCAAAAGCACTCGCTGCCGGGATCAATAATGACCAGTATCTTTATGACCTGTTGAGCTTTGTCGGACTTCCGGATGTCGGAAAGAAAGCGGTAAAGAATTTCTCTCTCGGTATGCGTCAGAGACTTGGTATCGCCATCGCGATGGTCAATTCTCCGGATCTTCTGATCCTGGATGAGCCGATCAACGGTCTCGATCCGCAGGGTATTGCCGAAGTCCGCGGCCTGATCCACAGACTCTGTACAGAGAGAGGGATCACGATCATTATCTCCAGCCATATCCTGGAAGAACTTTCCAAGGTGGCCGACCGTTACGGCATTATTCATGAGGGTGTTCTCCTAAGTGAGATTTCTAAGGAAGATCTGTTGGCGCAGTGCAAGCCGACACTCTATATGAAAACTTCGGATATCGAAAAGTCAAAGACGGTCCTTTCACAAATGGGTATCTCGAACTATACCGTTTCCGGAGATCATCTTGAGATCCGTGAGAGAACGGAGGAAGGCGGTGCCATCTCCATGGCTTTCGCCAAGCAGGATATCCAGACGCTCGAGATGCGTCTGGAGGGACAGTCTCTCGAAGATTTCTACTTCCGTCTGACAGGAGGTGCCAAGAATGCTTAATATTTTCCGCATGCATCTATACCGTGTGTCTAAGGCGACATCCACGTTTGTTCTGGCGATCGTGATGTTTGTATGTCTATTATTCCGGCTGGGTCTGGTTCACCTGATCTATGATAACCCGTTCCATATTGATTTCAACGGACTTCTCGTGGATGGAACCGTATCCCAGGCTACGCTGACTCCGTGGTCAGCACATTCCTTTATGGTCCATCAGAGCAGTTCTCTGATTATCTGTCTGACGATATTTGCCGTCATTTTCGCAAACTGCGATTTCACCCGCGGATTTGCCAAGAACACATACTCTCTGTTTGAGAAAAGATCCCCGCTGGTCATGGGTAAGTGGACATCCCTGATGACATGTATCACCGTAGTCTATGCCGCATTCTCGCTGCTTACGCTCGGGATCTGTGCTGTATTTATCCCGGCCTTTGAGGGCACAGAATGGGGAGAGTACTTCAGTGGACTGATCGTCGTATATATTCTTCTTATATCTATG
>JAFWSW010000233.1 GCA_017519205.1 Clostridiales bacterium
CATTGACTTCGATCTTTGTCTTCTGAATGACATCACTGATGTTAAGAGGCTTTAGATCACTCATATTTTCGAAGTTGGCTTTGGAAGGATCGAAGGCGTCCTCCATACCCATGTCCTTAAGAATGCCGGCAAGGGATGTGTCATACTCACTTGTAAACTCCGGGAACATGTATTTAACTTCATCATGGTTACTGCTGTTCCAGAAATCCCAGTAATCCTGCGCCGTCATGTTGGCAACATATTCATTGATATCGACTGTTCTGTAGTCGATTTCGGGTCCTGACGCAGCAGGGTTGCTTTCGGGCTCGTCGGAGGAATCGTCTAAAAGGAAGTCGAAATCCAGGATATCTTTTGCAGGTGCTCCCGGGAGTATTACCATGAAAGCGTATTTCCCACCCTCGTATACCTTATAGAATCCGGTAGCGGTATCGTTATGCAGATAGACTACATCATTCTTCCCGTTGAGATACTTGCAGTTTTCCTTGGTTCCGCTGCCACTTCGGAAAGTTCCGTCTTTGACGTCTTTCGCTTCAAATGGTTTCTTCCACTTCGCATCAAACGAAAGCGCATTGACCAGGACCATCAGGTCATCGTCTGAAAGCTTGCCGACTAACTGCGTGATCATGCCGTCCGTGTTGTCGTTTACCCAGGAGTTGATCTTTTTGACACCACTGTCATTAAAGGGGACCGCACCAATCTGCGCATCGAAATTCTTTTCGACATAATTCAGATAGTTTTTGTAAACGGCTCCTTTTGACGCCTCATTGATCCATACGGAGTTGGCGATCTTCAGCTGCTTGCTCTTTAACTGGTCCATACGCTCGACAGCGAACAGGAAAGCATCTTCCTTATTTGTTCCCGGAAGAAGTGTACCGAGCATCTGATCGAGAGTATCTCCGTCAGCACCTGCCGCAGTCATTTCCAGCGCGAAAAGCACGGAGTCGGTAGATACCATGAAGTTATCCTTTCCGGCATTTTCCGCACAGCGGCCGACCATTCCGAGAGCAAACTCGGAATATGCCCTTTTCAGATCTTCATCGGTCGTCTTTCCTTTGGCACTTTTTCCGGAAGCCAGCTCAAAGATGGCAGTTTCACTGCTGTTTTTGTCGATCGTTGCAATATTGGATTTAGTTTTCGTTTTCTTCGCACATCCCGTTCCCATCGTGAGCAGGAGAGAGGAAGTAAGTACACAGGCTATCAGTTTTTTCGCTTTCATGATTTCACCCCTTTTGTCTGGTTGATGTCTCAGTTGCTAATTAGACGAGGCAGAAAAGGATTTTGTTGCAGATTATGCTATTATGGTGAAGTAAAATAGTAATGACGGCGGACAGGTGCTTTTGCCACAGGATCCGGCGTCTATTTCAAACCGGTGGGGAGAATCTTTTGGAACGGTTGAAGAATCATTATTTCGTGCTGGTGCGCATCTTCCTGATGGTCACCTTCGGCGCATATGGCTTCGTTGAGAGGCCGGAGAATACGCAGGTGTCTGCCTGGGTACTTCTTCTGGTCGCGATGTACCTCGCATCCATGTGTATTTTCGAGATCATTCCTAAGAAATACAGATTTCTTCCGCTGCTTTTCGCGGCCGGTTCTTTTGGCGGGCTGATGGCTCTTGGAGAGACCGGGTTCATGCTCATGGGATTCATCATTGTCTACGATTTTCTCTCGCTGTTCGAATCACTTGACGCAAAGATCTATCTGATCCCCATTGTCGGCTTTCTTATTCAGGGACCGATCGATATAGTCACGCGCCTGATTGCGGTATCGCTCACGGCGATCGTTTATCTGCAGCACAATTACGTGATTCGCTCGTACAGGAAGCAGATGCTCGAAGATACCATCAACGAGCAGAACCTGAAGCGTGATATGCAGCAGAAGGAATATGCGGCGAAGATGGAGCAGAGAAGGAGCATGATCATGGCGGAAAACCAGGTCCTCGAACATCGCGCTTCTCTTTCGCAGACGCTTCACGATAAACTCGGACATAACATCAACGGTTCCGTGTATCAGCTCGAAGCGGCCAAGGTCCTGATGGAGAAAGATCCGGAGAAATCCGAGGCCATGATCCAGGCGGTCATCGACCAGCTCCGCGGCGGTATGGATGAGATTCGGGGGATCTTGAGAAAAGAACGTCCGGAGAAGAGACAGCTTACGATGCTTCAGCTCTATAAGCTCTGCGAGGACTGTAATTCCAAGGGAGTACAGACAGAGCTTACGACCGAGGGCGAGACCTCGAATATCCCGGATAAGATCTGGGAAGTGATCCTGGATAATGCTTTTGAAGCGGTATCCAATTCCATGAAATACAGTAAGTGCAGCCGCATCGATATCCGGCTCGTCGTCATGGCGCAGCGTGTCCGAGTCAGTATCGCGGACGATGGGATCGGCTGTTCGGAGATCAAGGACGGCATGGGCATCTCGGGCATGCGTCAGAGAGTTCGGGAAAGTAACGGCACGATCTCGTTTGAGAGTGCTGCGGGATTTACCGTGACGATGCTGCTGCCGCTGAAGGAGGAGTGAAGATGGAGAAAATTAAAGTCATCATCGCAGACGATAGCGATTTTGTCAGAGACGGTATGAAGATCATCCTCGATGTGGATGACGACTTCGAGGTTCTGGGCTGCGCAAGCAACGGCAGAGAAGCGATCGAGATCGCGAAGAAGAATAAGCCGGATGTGTTTCTCATGGACATCCAGATGCCCGTGATGGACGGCATCGAAGCAACGAAAGAAATCGTTGAGAACGACCTCGGAAAAGTCCTGATCCTGACGACCTTCGATGACGATGATCTCGTTCGAAAAGCACTCGGCAACGGCGCGAAGGGATACCTCATCAAGAACCACACCCCCGACCATCTCAAGCAGATGATCAAGTCCGTCTATAACGGCACGGGTGTTATGGAAGAAAGCCTCCTCGAGTCGATCAGCAAGTCCGCGAATGCCGCGTCGGCAGGAAGCGGCTTTGACGAAACGGGATATACCGAGCGTGAACTTGAGATCGTGCGTGCGGTCGCTGACGGACTGTCGAATAAAGAAATCGCAAGCAAGCTCTTCATCTCCGAGGGAACTGTGAAAAACTACATCACCTCGATCCTCGCAAAAGAAGGCCTCTCGCACAGAACCGCGCTCGCGGTGTATTACATCACAGGAAAGAAATGAGGAAAGAAAATGGGTATTGAAGATTTCTTAAGTTCCGGAAATATGAGACTGGATCAGCAGCTGAAGTTTACGGCGGAGATCGATAAGATGACGAGCGTGTACAGAAGAACGATGCTGATCTCCGGGATCCGTAATGAAAACGACGCGGAGCACTCCTGGCACATCGCCGTCATGGCGCTGCTATTTAAGGAGTATTGTGTGGAAGAGCCGAATATCGAGCGCGCCATGAAGATGCTCGTCGTGCACGATCTCATTGAGATCTATGCGGGCGATACTTTCGCCTATGACGTAAAAGGAAACGAGAGCAAGGCGGAAAGAGAAGCGGCCGCTGCCGATAAACTCTATGCGCAGCTTCCGCCGGAACAGGGTGCCGAGCTTCGCGCACTCTGGGAAGAATTCGATGCGATGGAGACGACGGACGCGAAGTATGCCGCATGCCTCGACCGTATCCAGCCGCTTCTGCACAATACTCTGACCGAAGGCCATACCTGGCGTGACGGTGGGGCAGTAAGATCGCAGGTCGAAGCAAGGATCGAGATCGTCCGTGTGTTCATGCCGGAAGTGCATAAGTGGCTCATTAAAAACATCGACCGCGGTGTCGCACTGGGCTGGCTTAAAGACGAATAACTGTCCGTATGATATAATGACCCCATAGGGTTGGGGTATATCATATGAGATTGGCAAAGAAGCTTTTCAGTTCGAAAAAACTGTACGATCTTCCGGGCACGGAAAAGCGTTTCGTGGAGGCTATGCGCGAGAACGCCATGTTCCACTATGCGCACTGCGAAGACTATAAACGTATCCTGGATGAAGCGGAATATGATCCTTCCAAGATATCGACTCTGGATGATATTATCGATCTTCCATTTCTTCCGACACTTTACTTTAAGCATCATGTGCTTCAGAGTCTTCCGGACAAGAAGATGCTTATCAAGGCGACCTCTTCCGGAACGAGCGGCGCCATGTCTAATATCGGGTTCGACTTTTCGAGTCTGTGGCTCGGATTAAAGATGGTCATCCGTGTCGGGAAGTACCATAAGCTGTGGTCGCTGAAGCCGCAGAACTATATCATTTTCGGTTATCAGCCGACGAAAGAAAATAATACGGCAGTCAGTAAAACGGCGTTGGGATTTACTTTCTTCGCACCGGCGAAGAGCAGGACTTTTGCGCTGGAAAAATCCCCGTCCGGTTATAAGCTGAACTGGGAACGGGTGGAGAAAGCGCTGGCCAAGTGTGCTAAGTCCCACCTTCCGATGCGTACGATCGGATTCCCTGCGTATACCTATTTTCTTCTGAAAGATCTGAAAGAACGTGGTGTTCACTATCAGATGCCGAAGGGCTCGATGGTGACGCTCGGCGGAGGATGGAAACAATTCTACGCACAGCAGGCGGATAAGAAAGAATTCTATGCACTGGTCAAGGATGTGCTGGGGATCGATGAGGATCACGTGATCGAGTTCTTCGGTGCCGTGGAACATCCGATCCTTTATACGGACTGCCGCTGTCATCACTTTCATATTCCGTGCTACAGCAGGATCTTCATCCGGGATCCCGATACCATGCGCCCGCTGAAGAACGGAAATCCCGGACTCATCAATCTGACGACGCCTATGCTTCGTAGTGCGCCGATCCTGTCTGTCATGACGGATGACCTGGGTGTGATCCATGATGAGCCGTGTGACTGCGGGCTTTCGACACCGTGGCTGGAGATCATCGGACGAGTGGGCGTGGCTGATATCGTGACTTGTGCGGCCGGCGCGGAAAAGTATCTGAAAGACGAGTAGAAGGAGAGACCTATGATCCTTTATCGTGGAGAATTATATGAGAACAGCCGGCAGGAGGAACTGATCGCCCGCCTGAAGGACGACCTGTGGACTCCTTTTTCCGAGGGAAAAGCACTCGACCGTGACAAGCTGATCGAGGCCTGTGATACGCTCGCTACCCGTGTGCTCGGCGGTGAGTATGATGATATCGTTAAGCCGCTTCTGGAGATGCTCAGTATCAGTGAAGAAGAGTTCCAGAGCATGGCGGGACTTTTTAGAAAAGAAGGTTTGAAATATAAGTGCGAGATCGAGCTGTGTGATGAGGAAAGGATCATCGATGGGAAGATCAGACGAAAGAGAATGCCGCTGGGTGTCCTGATGCATATTGCTGCCGGAAACGTGGATGCGCTTCCTGCCTACAGCGTGATCGAAGGCCTTCTTGCAGGCAATGTGAATATCCTCAAACTTCCTATGGGAGACTCGGGGATCTCGGTAAAACTTCTTAGCGAACTCGTCGCTATCGAACCATCTCTGAAGGACTTCATCTATGTGTTCGATGTACCTTCTACAGAAACAGAAACGCTGAAATCTCTTGCGGATCTTTCCGATGGCGTTGTCGTCTGGGGCGGAGACATGGCCGTTCGTGCGGCAAGAGATCTTACGGAAGTAAATACGAAAGTCATCTCCTGGGGACATAAACTCTCGTTCGCCTATGCGGAAGAAGACTGCACGGATCAGGAACTGTACGATCTGGCAAAATCGATCTGCCTGACGAACCAGCTGCTGTGTTCTTCGTGTCAGGGGATCTTCCTGAATACGGATTCCAGAGAAAAGCAGAGTGCATTTGCCAGGAGGTTTTTCGAGATCTTTAAGAAGGCTTCCTCTGATTCTCATCCAGCCGACTACGGCATGCGTGCGAGAAATGCGATCAACCTCTATAACGAAAAACTGGAGCGCCATGTCACCGGAAACGACATCCTGAACGAAGACGGTGTCAGTGTGATCGTTACTGATGATCCGGAACTGAAACTTTCCTACCTGTACAGAAATGTCTGGGTAAGGAGACTCCCGATCGAGAAGGTGATTTCATTGAAAAAACACAAGAATCATCTTCAGACGGCAGCGGTTCTTACCTCGGATCCTGAAAAAAGAAAGAAGATCGAAGAGGCACTCACTGCTGCAGGATTGACCAGAATCACGACAGCAGGACACATGTCGAGGCCGGTCAGCGGTGAATCCCACGACGGTACATATGCGCTTCGTGAATACTCCCGGATCGTGGAGATCGAGATCAGCTGATTACTTTTCGGAAATCAGTTTAATAATGGAAAGGTATGTTTCCGCTGTGTTTTCGCGCCAGCGTGCACAGGTGCGCTTGGCGGATTCCTCTGTCGGCGCGGTCCACTTCAAAGAGAAGGTTTCCGAGCCCTTTTCGAGAAGACGGAGGTCGACATCCCAGGTACCCTCATCGTTAACGGAATACTCGGCATAGACACTGCTGTCTTCTGTCGACTCGCGGTTCCATGTCTTCGACGCGGAACTTAAGTAGGCGCGGATCCCGGCAGGAACAGACGGAAGAAGACGCTCGAGGATCTCGGTGCCGGCAGGAGTGATATCACAGGAGAGGACGGTTTTTCCGGAGGCATCCTTGCGGAGCTCGCCTTTTCGCTCGGATTCAGTCATCAGCCGTTGCTCGAGAAGCTCACTCTTTGCCTGCGTGTAGAGGAAATAATCCATATATAGAGACTCCATGGCACAGTCCATCAGCTGGGAAGACGGGATGCCGCTTACCTTCGAGAGAATGAACAGGATGATGATCTTGGCATTTGGAAGATTGGTGTTGGCCATGAGGTGCTCCTTGGAAAAAGATGTAGTTCATTATACGCTATTTTTCACATCGAAAAAAGCACCGAAATCTTAACCGATTTCGATTTCATTTTTTCTTGACAAAAGTCAAAAAGCATTAGTTTTCGTTTGAAAATTCGCATAAATTGAACGATTCCGACACAATAATGACATTACAAACGGGAAAATAATGCTATACTATACGCGGTGTTGAGGACACCGAATCTGACATAAATGAGAATGAGGAGAAACTTTTATGATTAGTCTTGATACTTCCAACATTATGCCTTTTATTGCCGAAGGTGAGATGGAGAAGATGCTGCCGCAGGTTGAAGTGGCACACAACATGCTCCACAAAAAGACAGGCCCCGGCAGTGACTTCCTTGGTTGGGTAGAACTCCCGAGCAAGTACGATAAGAATGAATTTATCCGCATCCGTAAGGCTGCAGCTAAGATCAGAAAGGATTCCGATGTTCTTTTGGTTATCGGTATCGGTGGTTCCTACCTCGGTGCAAGAGCTGCGATCGAGCTTCTTTCCCACTCTTTTGCAAATGTTGCTCAGAAGAAGGTAAGAAAGGCTCCGATGGTACTGTTCTGCGGTAACTCCATCAGCGCTACATATCTTGCTGACCTGATGGATCTTCTCGAGGGTAAGAGAGTTTCCGTCAACATCATCTCCAAGTCCGGTACCACAACTGAGCCGGCAATCGCTTTCCGTATCATCCGTGCTTACATGGAAGAGAAGTACGGTAAGGAAGAGGCTCGTCAGAGAATTTACGCTACAACAGATAAGGCAAAGGGAGCCCTGAAGGGTCTTGCTACAAAGGAAGGCTACGAGACATTCGTAGTACCGGATGATGTCGGAGGACGTTTCTCCGTTCTGACGGCTGTAGGTCTTCTGCCGATCGCTGTTGCAGGTATCGATATCCGTCAGCTCATGACAGGTGCCCGTGATGCTTCCCGTGACTTCAAGAAGGTAGAGATGGAGAACGACTGCTACAAGTATGCTATCGCAAGAAACTGCCTGCTCCGTCGCGGTTATACAACAGAAGTTATGGTTAACTACGAGCCTTCTTTCCACTTCATGACAGAGTGGTGGAAGCAGCTCTACGGCGAGTCCGAAGGTAAGGACGGCAGAGGTATTTTCCCGGCCGGCGTAGATAACACGACAGACCTGCACTCCATGGGTCAGTACATCCAGGATGGTAAGAGAATGCTCTTCGAGACAGTTGTTGTTATCGATAAGGCACGCCGCTCCTTCACGATCCCGAACGATCCGGAGAACCTCGACGGACTGAACTTCCTGTCCGGCATGGATATGAACGAAGTTAACCTCAAGGCTATGCAGGGTACTGTTCTTGCTCACGTTGACGGTAAGGTTCCGAACCTCATCATCCACGTTCCGGAGCTCAACGAGTACTGGCTTGGTCAGCTGATCTACTTCTTCGAGAAGGCATGTGGTATTTCCGGTTACCTCAATTCCGTAAACCCGTTCAACCAGCCGGGTGTAGAAGCTTACAAGAAGAACATGTTCGCTCTTCTCGGTAAGCCGGGTTACGAGGCTGAGAAGAAGGCTCTGGAGAAGAGACTGAAGAATAAATAATTCCAACCGATTAGGATAATGCAGGTGGGGATCCTTCCTTTCGAAGGGTTCCCACTTTTTCTTTGATGACGTAAAATAGGAGAAACGATGAATGAGGAGAAGTGCTTTTCAGAAAATGAAACAGTATCCCGTGCCGCTTAGTAAATCCGACCTGATGTCGGTCGAGAGTCCCGCCAGATATGTCGGCGGTGAATTTAATGCCGTCATCAAGGAAGACATGATGGAAGAAATCGAGAAGACGGGCCGCACAGACTACGTCCGCTTCGCTTTCTGCTTCCCGGATATCTACGAGATCGGCATGAGTAATCTCGCACTTCAGATCCTCTATCATGTGCTGAACGAAAGTGATTTTGTCGCATGTGAGCGTGCGTTTTCTCCGTGGCTCGATATGGATAAGATCCTTCGCGAAAAGAACATCCCTCTTTATTCCCAGGAGACGAAGACGCCGCTCTGCGACTTTGATATCCTCGGATTCACGCTCGGCTATGAGATGTGCTATACCAATGTCCTGCAGATGATGGATCTCGGAAAGATCCCGCTTCTTGCCAAGGACAGAGGCGAGGATGACCCGGTCATCTGCTGCGGCGGTCCCTGCGCCTATAACATCGAGCCGATGGCGGACTTCTTCGATATCGCCATGATGGGCGAAGGCGAGGAGATGATCCTCGAGCTTTCTGAAAAAGTGCGTGAGTATAAGCTTTCAAAAAAGACAGATCATCCGATGACCAGACAGGAACTTCTTCTTGCCTGTGATGCCATCGAGGGTATCTATGTTCCGTCGCTATATGAAGTTTCCTATTCGAAGGAAAAAGGCGCGGACGTAAAACCTCTTCACGAAGGCGTGAAGAAGGAAATCAAGAAACGTATCATCAAGGATCTTGACACCTGCACATATCCGACATCTCCTGTTGTATCGAATCTCCGTGTCGTACACGACAGATCCTATCTTGAGGTGTTCCGCGGATGTATCCGCGGCTGCCGCTTCTGCCAGGCGGGATTCATCTACCGCCCTGTCCGTGAAAAGTCAGTTGAAGTTCTCTGCGAACAGGGACGACAACTTGAGCAGAACACCGGCTACGATGAGATGGGTCTTCTGTCACTGGCAACATCTGACTATACGAAGTTTCCGGAGCTTGCCGAGAATCTTCTTACTACATTTGAAGGACACCATACGAGCCTCTCACTTCCGTCACTGCGACTTGACTCTTTCTCGCTGGATCTTATGGAGAAGGTGCAGAGCACACGTAAATCCGGACTGACATTTGCACCGGAAGCAGGTACGCAGAGACTGCGTGATGTCATAAATAAAAACATCAGAGAAGAAGATATCTTCTCCGCGCTGCGCCTAGCATTTATGGGCGGCTGGAGCACGGTAAAACTCTACTTCATGCTCGGTCTTCCGACGGAGACAGATGAGGATGTTCTGGGTATCGCCGATCTTGCCAAGCGGATCGAGAAGCTCTATTACGATGTTGGACGTGAGACCGGCCAGAAGATGAGAAGACCTGATATTACGGTTAGTACTTCGCTCTTTATTCCGAAGCCGTTTACTCCTTTCCAGTGGGAACCGCAGAACACGAAAGAGGAACTGATCAGAAAACAGCATCTTCTGAAAGATAATATGCGCAGCAGAAACATCCGTTACGCATGGCACGACTTTGATTCTTCCGTATGGGAAGTCGTACTCGCACGAGGAGACAGACGTCTTGGTCCGGTGCTCCTTGAGGGCTATCAGTCCGGCCTTTTCTTCGATGCATGGGACGATCATTTCAATTTCGGTAAGTGGGTCGAGATATTAAATATGCACGGCCTTGCGATTGAAGATTTCTCCCGTGAATTCTCAGAGGAAGAGACGCTTCCGTGGGATCACGTCAGCGTTGGTGTGAATAAGAAGTTCCTTCTTTCCGAGCGCCATAACGCGCATGAGGAAAAGACGACACCATCCTGCCGCGAACACTGCTCCGGCTGCGGCGCCGCAACCTGGGGTGTCGGCGAGTGCTTTGCCAAAAGAAATGCAGGGAAGGAAGGTGATGCCTGATGCTTCAGAGTGAACGCGAAAAAATGATGACCATGCAGGCGCACCAGACGGCGTATGTCCAGCGCGCTTCTTTCAGCAGAGACGGCGCGACCACATTCCTCGGACACCTTGACCTGATGACATGCTTTGAGAGAGCCGCGAGAAGAGCGGGACTTCCGATCCTTTATTCACAGGGATATAACCCGCGCCCGATGATGGTATTTGCGCTTCCTTTAGGTGTCGGCATCGAGACGAGATGCGATTATCTTGATGTATCGTTGAATTGTCCCTATGACGCGGATCAGTTCGTAAAAGAACTGAACGATTATCTTCCTGTAGGACTTCGTATCCTCAAGTCAAAGGCGATCCCTGAGCCGAAGGACAGCATCATGTCGATCGTCACGACGGCATCTTACCGATTTGAAGCGAAGGGCATCCGTGAGGCGATGGAAAAGGCCATGAAAGAAGAGACGCTGATCGTCACGAAGATCGCAAAAGGAAAAGAGAAACAGACGGATATCAGACCACTTCTGATCTCGCTTTCGCAGGGTTCGGACGGAGATCCGGACAGTGTGGAATTCTATGCATTTGCAGGTTCCGAAAGAAACGTAAGACCTGACCTGATCTTAAGCAGTCTGAGTATGTACTGCGGCATGGATCCCGATATCGCCGAGAACACGCGAGTGATCCGTACGGGACTCTTTTCCGGTGAGTATCCGCGCATCATTCCTATCTCGGACGTAGAGGTGCGTCCGCTTCAAGTCCAGAATTGATCCGACAGGTGCTTTTCACGTCGTGAAACAAGTTCTGAAGAGTGCGCGCGGCATTGTGTTTTCACGTGTTTTCGTGTAGAATTACTTTGAGTTTCAAAGGGGGATTGAGAGATGGAACCGAGAGAAAATGATTTCGCGGAGCGCTTGCTGAGTATTTTCGATAATGTTCTTCTGACAGAAGAAATGGCGCTGTCGAAGGGTTATTTTTCTGATCTTTCCATCGCAGAACTCCATACGATCAATGCGATCGGCCCGTACGAGGCCAGAACGATGACCGAGACAGCAAATATCCTCGGTATCACGATCGGCACACTTACTGTCGCCGTCGACCGTCTCGTGAAGAAAAAATATGTCGAGCGCCAGCGCGACTCGAAGGACCGAAGGATCGTCCGTATCTCCCTGACCCGTCAGGGCAAGCTCGCTTACCGCATGCATTCCAAGTTCCACAGAGTACTTGCCAAGAGGATCTTCGACCCGCTTTCCGAAGAGGAGAGAAGGATCCTTACAAACACGGTCGAAGAGATCGATGTGTTTGTTAAAGAGCAGTATAAGAAGTACAGCACCGGGGAACAATATAAGAAGATCGTTCGAGATGATACGGAGGTATAAAGATGGCAGAGTCGAAGAAAAAGAAAACTGAAAATGCCGTTTCCGAAGAGATGGATACCTCTGCAAAAGCACCTGCCCGCGAGGAGATCTATGACGTTGTTACCGAGATGCTTTCCGAGCTTCTGAACATGGAGAAGTCCGAGTTTTCCGAAGAAACCATGATCTTTGAGGAGCTTCCTCTGGATTCTCTTCAGCTCTATGAACTGGTCGTCGATCTGGAAGAACGCTTCGATCTTCATATCTCGGATGAAGCAATCGAGAAGATCCGTTCGATCGGAGATGTCGTTGACATGATCCACGACGCCGCGAATAACTAAAAAGTAGCAGGACACAGATTTGCAGTATATATTCATCGTGAATTCCAATATCCACAAGAGAAGGAAGAAAGCTCTGGAAAAAGCGATCAGCAGCCTTCCTGCAGATCTTCGTCACCGCTCGAAGGTCCTATATACCGATCACCCGAATCACGCCGAGGAACTGGCGATCACTTATTCCGAGACATACGGCTCCGAATGCCTGATTTTCGCCTGCGGCGGAGACGGCACGGTACACGAGATCGCCAATGCGCTTGCTTTCAGAAGTTCTCCGATGGCGGTCATTCCTTTGGGAACCGGTAACGATTTTGCGAGAACTCTTTATCCGAAAGAGATCTATAAAAAGCCGCTCTCGATCCTGGATCGCCTGGAAACTCCGATGATCCATTCGATCGACCTGTTTAGGATCGACAGCTATGACTATATGGGAAATCACCTTCCGGCATGGAGCAGATACAGCCTGAATGTGGCATCCATGGGCCTGGACACACTTGTACAGGCGAAGGCAAAACGGACCGTTGCGAAGCATCCGAAGAGCCTCTTCATCCGAAGACACGCCTACTCGATGGCAGCGATCTCCTGTCTTCTGAATGGCTGGAGATTCACGATGGATTATTCTATCGAACTGGAAACGGGCGAGATGATCGAGAAGAAGAATGTTCCGTATTCTCTGGTCAGTATCTGTAATGCACGATACTACGGCAGCGGCTTCTGCCCGGCGCCGGGTGCGGAGATCGACGATGGTGTGCTGAATGTCTGTATCGTGGAAGATATGTCCAGAGGAAAGGCGCTGTCCCAGCTGATGAAATATAAAAAAGGTAAGCACGTCGGTCAGAAGGGCTTTTCGTTCTATAAGTCTACCAGTGGTATTTTCACTTCCCTGAACAGCAATATGCAGATGCAGGGAAACTACGACGGGGAGGACTTCTTCGGACACCGCGTTCGCTATGAGGTCATTCCGTCTGCGATCCAGATGGCATTCTTCACGGAATAGTGCTTTTCTAACAGACAAGACTTAAACCACATATGAAAAAACCTGCCTCGGGCAGGTTTTCTTGTTATTGCAGGTTGACGTCCTTTTTCTCCATTTCCTTCATCCAGGTATGGATCGCATCGGTCATCTTGTGTGGATCTTTCTCGAAATCGTCCGGAAGCAGAGGTTTTCCGAAATGAATGGTGATCCTCTTTCTTCTGTGGTTCTTCTTATCCCAGGTCTGCGGTCTCTTCATGTGACGGGACCATGCCTGATATCCGCCCTCGATATAGACGGGGAGAAGCGGTACACCGGCCTTGATGGCGATATATGCGGCGCCGTCCTTAAACTCGCCGAGATGTCCGTCGGAGGTTCTTGTTCCTTCCGGATGTACCAGGATGATGTTACCGTTTTCAACTTCTTTTTTCGCCTTGATGAGACCTCTTACCGGATTGCCGAAACGGTCAACGGCGATACCTCTTCCGACGTGCATCATGACACGTCCGAGACGGCCGTAATTCGTCTCAAGGTCAGAAGCGGCGAGGGCACAGAATACTTTTCTGTGCTTCCTCGGAAGCATGCTCATGATCCACATGCCATCGGCATATGTCTGATGATTGGAGCAGATGACATACGGCTTCTCGCTCGGAATGTTTTCTTTCTCGCCCGGACGGAGCTTCACAAGAATGTGGGTAATACGCATCGACACGTGATACCAGAAAAAACCGGTAAATCCACGCGGAGTCGGATACTTCTTGTTCAATTCCTCAGCGGAATGAGTCGGTGTGGCATTGCCACTTTCTTTTGAAGACATAATTTTTCCCCTCATAGCATGCTCTTCGTCTGATATGCTAGCCCACATTACATTGATTGTCAATCAAATAATATATACATAATAATACGCAAAAAGCACTGGAAAATGTGCAAAGTAAGCAATCAGAAGAAAATAGTTTGATTTTCAAAATATTTTCCAAAAATGGATAGACGGCAGAAAAAGAAAGTGGTATCATCAATAAATGCGGACAGTTGCGTTATCGCGCTTCGCATGAACTTTTTGCCGCTACGGAGGATCTATGTCGAGCATAGTCGGAAAACCACTACACGAGGGCGTTCGTTATGAGACGATGCGTGACCTGATCTTAGGTTCGAAAGAGAAATACGGAACCAGGGATTCTTTCATATTCAGAAGAAAACCGAATGAAGCGGAGATCCATAAGACATACAATGATTTTGCATCAGATATCGAGTATCTGGCAGAAGCAATCAATATTCACGGATTTGCAGGAGGACATCTCGGTGTCGTAGGTGAAAATGCCTACGAGTGGATGGTATCCTATTCGGCGATCTTAAGTTCCGGCTCCGTCGGACTTCCTCTGGACAGACTGCTTCCGGAACAGGAGCTGATCAGTCTCCTCGTAAGAGGCAAGGTGGAAGTTCTGTTCTATCACCAGAAGCATCATGAGATGATCATGAATATTGCGAAGAATACCGAAGAGAACGGTGTAAAGGTGAAAAAGTTCATCTGCATGTGCACCGAGTATATCGCTTCGAATCTGGAGTTCCCGAAGGACGATGAACGTTTCGTCGATATTCAGGACTGGATTTCGGAAGGAAAGAAAGCAGTCGAAAACGGCGCCAATCATATGAGAACTGTTTCGATCGATCCGGAGCAGACGAGGATCATCCTTTATACATCCGGAACGACCGCTATGAGTAAGGGTGTTATGCTTTCGCATAAGAATATCATGACGAATGTCTATGCGATCTCTACGATCCTGACACTTCGTGAAGGAGAGAGAATATTCTCGATCCTGCCGTTACATCACACATTTGAAAACACATGTGAGTATTTTATGCTTGCCCGGGGCTGCTGCATCTGCTATTCCGACGGCCTCCGCTATATTGTTAAGAATCTGAATGAGTGGCATGTTGAGGCATGTATCTCTGTGCCGCTGCTCTTCGAGAATATCCACGGCAAGATCAAGTCCGGTATCGAGGAATCCGGAAAACAGGGTCTGATCGATTTCATGATCCCGATCAGTAATTTCCTTAGAAAATTCAAAATCGACCTGCGCCGTGTGTTCTTCTCGTCGATCATCAAGAAACTTGGCGGACACCTGCGTCTCATCGTTATTGGCGGTGCAGGCATCGCGAAGAACTATATCGAAGATTTCAATAACTGGGGATTTGAGTTTCTCATGGGATACGGTCTTACAGAGACGTCTCCGGTTATTGCGGTTACGACGACCAAGTATAACGTATACGGAAGTGTCGGTCGTCCGCTGACGGGAATCGAAGTGAAAATTGATACTGACAGTCCGAAAATTGGGACAGTTGGTGAGATATTATCTAAGAGTGACTGTGTCATGCAGGGTTACTATGAGAATCCGGAAGCTACGGCAGAGGTGCTCGAAGAGGATGGCTGGTTCCACACAGGTGATATGGGCTACCTGGATAAGAAGGGATGTCTGCACATCACCGGCCGAGTGAAGTCCATGATCGTTCTTACTAACGGAAAGAAGGCTTTCCCTGAAGAGATGGAAACCCTTCTGAATAATATCCCGGGCGTAAAGGAAGCTTTTGTCTGGGGTGGAAAAGACGAGAAGGATGCAGTTGATATCTGCGCCAAGCTTCTCATCGACCGTAAGGTGATCGGTGAGAACCTTCCGATCCCGGATACTACCGCCGGTGACAAGGCGATCAAAGAGTATCTGAGTGCAAAGATGAAGGAAGTAAATCATCAGATGCCGTCGTACAAGGCGATCCACTATTTCGTCTTCTCGGAGACCGAGATGGTGAAGACCACGACCCTGAAGGTCAGACGCCCTCAGGAACAGAAGGCGATCGAGGATACACTCGAGAAAGCCGGTACGACAATGAAAGCAGCGAACGGACAGAATCTGGATACCCTCTAATTCAAAGGAGGTGGATACCATGGCGTTTCATTTGCTTTATGGCGAGCATCCCGTCTCGCTTATTGATACCTGTCTTTCACGGATCTGCGATGAGGCCGTGAAGTGGCCGACCCGGCGCGGGTATATTATCGTTCCCGAGAAGATGAAGGCGGAGGTCGAGCGCCGCTATATCGAGATCCTTCAGGAAAAGAAGGGCGGCAAGAGTGATGCGGCCTTCATGATGATCGATGTCGTCAGTTTCTCCCGTTTTGCCTATCGTGTATTGAGTGAAGTCGGCGGTATGGGCGGTAAAGCCATGAGTCCGGCTGCAAGGACAATTCTTATCCATCGTATTCTTTCTGAAAACAAGGACGAGTTTTCTGTTCTCAGCAGTTTTTCTGAGCGTGTGGGATTTGTTTCCGATCTCGATGAGGTCCTCGGAGATTTCTACCGTTACGGAATTTCCGGTCAGATGCTCGAGGAGATGGATCTTTCCGCTGAAAGTCCGCTGACAGCTTCGAAGATCCATGATTTCGGACACCTGCTGAATAAGATGGATTCGCTTCGCCAGGAACTGGGATATTCGCCGGAGCGCGATTCCATGAAAAGACTTGATGAGGTGCTCCGCCTTTTCATGGAGGATGCTCCTGAGACGAAGACCTGGCCGCTGAAGCGACTTTCTTTTCTGCGGGATGCTTCCTGCTGGATCCTGGGGTTCGGAGAGACGAGAAACTTCACCCCGGAAGAGCATAACATTGTTACAAAGCTCGCAGCTGTAACCTCTAAAGTCACTATGACCTGTATCGCAGGTTCGGATAAAGAAGAGGAAATGGGAGAGGATATCTGTCATTTCGGAGAGAAGACGATCAGTTCTATCCTTAAGGTTTTCCCTCTGGATTCTTCAGAGAAGGCCGGTCCTGTTGCGGCAAGAAATGAGGCACTATCTACTCTTTCTTCCGATTATGCGGCCAGATCCTGCGAAAAAAGAAAAGACCTGGATGTTCCGTGTGAGATCAAGGTATTCCATCAGATCTCCGATGAACTGGAATATATCGCAGCGCGGATCAAAAAGGCCGTTCAGTTTGAGAATCTGCGTTATCGTGATATTACTGTCGTTATGTGTGATATGGAGCAGTATTCGGCGAGCCTTCATGCGGCCTTCTCGAAATACGGGCTGGATGCATTTGTGGATTCGAACCAGCCGATCATGGGGACGATCTGGACGCAGTATCTGACATCGATCCTGGATATGTCCGTATTCCATTTTGATCTTTCCTCGGTCATGGGGTATCTCAAGTCCGGATTTGTTACGGTGGATGCAGATGTCCTTCAGCAGTTTGAGAACTTTTGTCTTGCACATGGTGTCCGGACAAAGAAGAAGATGCTCTCCTGCGATAAATACGTCTCGACTGTTTCCGAGAAGAAGATCGTGGAGGTCGTCCTTCCGATCATTCAGAAGGTGGCGGACGATCTCACTTCAATAGAAAAAGCAAAGACCTTAAGGGAACGGGCAGTGGCTCTTCACGACATGGTCTGTGACAAGAAGAAAAATGTTGAATATTTCGTTGATGAGTGGCAGAAGGCCGGCAACCAGCAGGCGGCGCTCGCGCTTGCACTCTCCTGCAACTATGCAGATGATGCTCTTGTTGCTATGGCTTCTGAACTCGGTGATTTCCCGATCTCTCTTTCGAATTTCAGGGATGCACTTCTTTCTGCACTGGAGAATAAGACGCTCCAGGCGATCCCTTCTTATGTGGATCAGATCACGATAACTACTCCCGCCAATGCATACCGTCGGGCATGTAAGATGATGTTTATTGTCGGCTCGCAGAGAAAGAATTTCCCTTATACATCTCCCTCCGAAGGCTATCTCCGCAACAGGGAAAGAGCGGTCATTTCTGAGAAGTTGTCTATGGAGTTTCCGAACCATGCGAAGGATCAGTCATATGCTGATTTCTTCACTGCCTATGCGCTGATGGATGCTCCTTCAGAACGGCTTATCTTTACTATCCAGAATTCTGTCGAGCCGTCTTCGGTAGTGATCTTCATTACGGATAACTATCCAAAAGTTCGAAGTGAGATCCTTGATCACCTGACCCAGGATGATCCACGTGTACTGATCCGGGCAAAGATGGAAGACTATCTTCGCGATGTGCTTACCGGACACATCAAGGTATCCGATAAAGAATACGATGAGGCGGTATTCATCTGGCAGAATTACTTCGCATCTTCAGAGCTTTCTTATGAACACGGTCCAGTTACGGATCTTACTATTCCGAAAGAACTGATGGACAAACGGTACGGCGACAGACTTCTGATGAGCGTATCTTCGGTCGAGAGTTATCTTTACTGCCCGTACCACTACTTCTGTGAGAAGGTCCTGAAGATCAAGGAGCGGGAGATCCAGCAGGTGCAGGCTACGGAGATGGGTACACTGGGACATACCATCATGGAGAAGGCTCTTACGGAATTCAGAGAAGCATACCTTGCTGTATCTACACCGGAAGAAAAGCAGGCAGTTCTGGAGCAATACAGAGCGAAGGATAAACTTTCCTGGAGCAGGGAGATCCTCCTTGCGGCACAGGAATCGGAAAGATACGCCTATTGCGATGATCCTGCACTGAAGATGTCGGCAGATACGAAACTTCTTGCGGGTACATCGGAAACACTCTCCATGATCTTTTCCAAGTTGGATCCGGAAAATAATATGCCGACTGTATTTGAGTGGCATTTCGGCGGAGATGGTATCCCCGGATATGACATGACTCTGTCGGATGGACGTATCGTGACATTTAACGGTACGATCGACAGAGTAGATGTGAATGAGAAAGAAAACACTTTTTCTATCCTCGACTACAAGACCGGAAATAAGAAAATCGATTTTGATGCACTCTATTCCGGTGCCAGTGTACAGCTTCCTTCGTACCTGTATGTGTATTATTCGCAGCACCCGGATCTTTCTCCGGACGGAGTTTCTTATATCCATGTATCCCGTGTGAAGAAAAAAGGAAATGCTCTTTCTGAATCCTTTGACCCGCAGGTGCAGGAGGAAGAACGCACTTCGGCTGTTGAAGAGACATATGAGAAAGGGTATTCTCTCTCCGCTTCGACAGACGATATGAAGAAGATGGGTGAATTCGCCATTTCCAGAGTGAAGGAAAATTGCGAGAAACTTTATAGCGGACAATTTGATGCGCGTCCGGCAAAGATAAAGAAAAAACCTCTTTTGAAGTGCCCGGATTGTGAGTATAACCAGATATGTAACGGCGACCCGGATTCTCCGGATTACAGATATCTGGATACCCTTCCTGCGCTTAAGACGGAAAAGGGAACGGCCATGAAGAAAAACGATGTATTCTTCAAAAAGATCAGAGGAGAGGAGGAGTGATCCATGGGACTTAGTAAAGAACAACAGTTGATCGTAGATGCTCCTTCCGGAAATATTCTGGTCAGTGCGGCGGCCGGTTCGGGAAAAACAACAGTCATGACGGAAAGGATCGTCAAGCGGATCCTGGATCGTGATCTCTCCGTGGATAAAGTCCTTGTTATGACTTTTACGAATGCTGCAGCGGCGAACATGAGTGCCAAGCTGGAGAAGCGCCTTCGCGAGAAGCTTTCTGAAACAACAGATAAAGACACGAGAAAATACCTGAGTGAACAGATCGCTATGCTTCCTTCGGCATATATCTCGACGATCGACTCATTCTGCAGCCGAGTCATCGGAAATTTCTCCGCGCAGGGCAGAGATGAAGACGGTAATCTTCTCCTTGAACCGAGAAGCATGATCCTTGACGAGACGCATGCCGGAAGGCTTTTGAGGGAATCCTTTGATGAAGTATTTTCAGACTGCTATGCTCTTATTTCGCGTGTGAACGAAGAGCCGGAGCTGAAGTCGCAGATCCTTCCTCTTCTGGATAAAGGAAGAACTGTCGGAGCACTGGTTTCCGATGACCTTACATACGATGAATGGAGCCGTTCTTTCATGTCCATGGTATCTTCTTTTTCCAATGGACGCGATGACTCGGATCTGAAGGCGGATATGGAAGCGAAGCTGTCG
>JAFWSW010000234.1 GCA_017519205.1 Clostridiales bacterium
GTAACCGCACCGGCCTGTTCCAGGGCATCCGAGATAGCAAGCGCATTCATCAGTGTAGCCAGCATACCCATGTGGTCAGCTGTAACACGATCCATGTTCTCGCTGGATCTTCCTCTCCAGAAGTTTCCGCCACCGACAACTACAGCGACTTCGACGCCAAGATCCGCAACATTCTTTATCTCTGTACAGATGCTCTTTACTGTATCATCGTCGATTCCGACCTTTTTCTCCCCCGCCAGCGCTTCACCGCTGATCTTCAGAAGGATCCTTTTATAGACAGGCTCACTCATTACCTCGTCCTCCCATATATATACTTAAATCATTTTATCGTTAATTCCAGTTTCTGAAAAGACAAAAGAAGGATTTTTCTTCGTTTTAGTCCTTTCTTTCGTACTCATTGGTATAGCACTCACGGAAACGTCCGGAAAATCCCGGCTCAATACCGGCTGCAATAAGATGAGTACAGTCTCCGAATGAGAGCATACGGAACTGCGCAATACCTTCCCGCCTTTCTTCCGTTACAACAGTCGTTACAGAAGTCGGGGCCGCCATCCTGGCATGCCACATAACAAACGGGGAAAGATTCAGAAGATAAGAAAGAAGCACCGCTTCGAGCCCGAAATGACAGAAAAGCACGATCGTATCGTTGTTCGGCCTTTCCGCACGGAACCATTTGCCTTCTTTCCTGTACCCGTGCTTTACAAGGAGTTTATCGAATTCTTCATATACCCAGTCACGCTCTTCTCGAACGTGTGCCTCCTTAAGTGGCGGATATTCAGTCCACTTGTCAAAATCAAAAGCATCCGGCATTCGCATCCAGTCACCGGGAACCCAGTCCCAAGCAACTCCGAGTTTTTCAGGGCGCTGTACTTTCGGAGCAAATTCACGAAGCCAAAGAAGTTCTTCCGCCTTCATTCCCATTTTCTCAAGGCAGGGCGCTGCGGTCTGTTTCGCGCGGCCAAGCGGAGAACAGTAGCAATAGTCCGCTTTCACATGTTTCATACGTTCCGAAAGGAGTTCGACCTCGATTCTACCTTGTTCGGTAAGGCAGTCATTTTCATAATCCGGATCACCATGCCGGACGATAATAATCTTCATATTCGGCCCTTTCTTTTCATTCGGTATTCTTCCTCATTCATTTTATCAGAATACATATAGAGAAAAAGACTTGACTATGGGCAAAAAAAGAGACAGTCCCGAAAGACTGTCTCTTCAGTAAGTTCTGTTAAAGCGGAAATTACTTGATCTGCTTCATAACTTCCTCTGCGAAGTTCTCTTCCTTCTTTGCAATACCTTCGCCCATTTCGAAACGGGTGAAACGACGGATGGAAACGTTCTGGCCGAACTCCTTCGTGTACTGTGCGATGGACTTTGTATCATCCTTTACGAACTCCTGCTCTACGAGGCAGTTCTCCTTGTAGAACTTCTCGATGTTACCCGGCAGGATTCTCTCCTTGATGATCTTCTCCGGCTTACCTTCGTTGAGGTTCTTGTTGATGATGATCTCCTTTTCCTTCTCGAGATCAGCTTCCGGAACATCCTCACGTGTGAGCCACTTCGGGTTTGCAGCAGCAACCTGCATAGCGATGTCCTTTGCAAAATCAGCGAACTTGGAATCGTTGATGATGGAATCGTCATCTGTCCCGAACTCTACGAATACACCGATCTTACCGCCCATGTGGATGTAAGAAGCAACAGCACCGTTGCCCTCTACCTCATATACTACGAATCTTCTGATGGAAGTATTCTCTCCGATATCAGCAATAGCTTCCTTCTGGAAAAGTTCTACTGTCTTGGAATCATCATTGTAAAGTGTCTGAGCCATCAGTTCTTCAACATTAGCCGGCTTCTTAGCAAGAATGTGAGAAGCAACAGCATCAGCGAAATCCTTGAACTTATCTGTGTTAGCTGCAAAGTCTGTCTCGATGTTGATCTCAACGAGAACACCGGACTTCTTGTCATCAGCGATCTTTGCAACTACAGCACCTTCTGCAGCAACTCTTGCGGACTTCTTCTCAGCCTTGGCAATACCCTTCTCACGGAGCCAAGCAACCGCTTTCTCAATATCACCCTCAGATTCCTGAAGAGCTCTTTTACAATCCATAATACCGGAACCTGTCATGTCACGAAGTTCCTTGACCTGTGCAGCACTAATTTCAGCCATTGTTATTTCCTCCACAAAATTATTGATTAATAGTTTGAAATGATCCTTTTTGAAAAGAACCGGAGATTAAGCCTCTGCCGGAGCCTCAGCTGCTTCCTCAGCAACTTCCTCTGCAGCTTCCTCAGCCTCAGCCGGTACATCGAGCTGCTCGCCCTGACGGCCTTCGAGAACTGCATCAGCCATATGGCCTGCGATAAGCTTAACTGCACGGATAGCATCATCGTTACCCGGGATTACATAATCAACTTCTTCCGGATCACAGTTGGTATCAACGATAGCAACTACCGGGATGCCCAGACGACGAGCTTCTGCAACTGCGAGGTGCTCTTTCTTTGTATCAACGATGAACAGGCAAGCCGGGAGCTTCTTCATGCCCTGGATACCACCGAGGTTCTTATCGAGCTTTTCCATTTCGAGCTTCAGCTTAGCAACTTCCTTCTTTGTACGAAGATCGAAGGAACCGTCTTCAGACATTGTCTTCAGTTCAGCCAGACGAGCGAGACGCTTCTCGATTGTCTTAAAGTTTGTGAGAGTACCACCGAGCCAACGGTTGTTGATGTAGAACATGTTGCAGCGAACAGCTTCCTCAGAGATAGAATCCTGAGCCTGCTTCTTTGTACCTACGAAAAGGATGTTTCCGCCATCAGCAGCGATAGAACGAACGAAGTCATAAGCTTCCTCGGTCTTCTTAACTGTCTTCTGCAGGTCGATGATGTGGATGTTGTTACGCTCCGTGAAGATATACTCCGCCATCTTCGGGTTCCAACGACGGGTCTGGTGACCAAAACGTACACCGGCTTCAAGAAGCTGCTTCATAGAAATAGTTGACATAAAAATTCCTCCTGTTTTTTCTTCCATACGGGTTACTCCGGTGTCTCCGGAGAACAAAAGCTACCCCATATGTGATTTTTAGCCTTTAAAATGATACAATGAAGAAGCCGTATTGGCAAGTACTTTTCTAAAGGAAATCGCCAAAATCAGGCATTTTTATAAGAAATCGAGGTCATTATACATATGAAACACCTTTCCGAGCAAGAAAAAACCACATTCACCGGCATTCTTTCCGATCTGATCGCTATTCCGAGCGTCAAGGGCGAACCGGAGAAAGACGCACCGTACGGGAAACATCCGAAGCAGGCGCTCACCTACTTTCTCGAACGTGCTTCATCAGATGGTTTTATCACGGAAAATGTGGGAAACAAGGCCGGCTTTGTTCAATGGGGTACCAAAGGTCCTCTTGTAGCAGTACTCGGTCACCTTGATGTTGTTCCGGAAGGATCCAATTGGAATACGGACGCTTTTACACTGACCTCAGATGATAAAACATTCTACGGACGTGGTGTCGTGGATGATAAAGGCCCTGTAGTGAGTGCGTATATGGCTATGCTCCGTTTTAAAGAGAATCACCCGGATCCGGACTATCGTGTCCGTCTGATCGTCGGCACCGACGAAGAACACGGTTCCTCATGTATGGCTCGCTACTGCGAGACCGAAGAACTTCCGGATATCGGATTCACTCCGGACGCCGAGTTCCCATGCATCTTCGCCGAAAAAGGAATCTATCAGATGCATTTTGAAGCTATACCGGATGGGAAGTTCACGCTTCATGGCGGTAATGCCGCGAATATGGTACCGCCTTACTGCGAATGCATCGACCTGATCACTAATAAAGGAATATGCACAAAGGGCGTTCAGGCACACGCCTCTCACCCGGACCTCGGAATCAATGCAATCGACCTGATGCTGGATAAGATCGATCCATCTCTTCTCTCCTCATCTCCTTTACTTCTTTTAATGAAGAAGTATTTCAGTAAAGAAAGTTCAACGCCTTTCTCTTCTTTCTTCGGAAGCGACACTTCCGGCTCTATGACGACCAATGTCGGAATCGTCGACATCAGTACGGATCATGCCGGACTTCATGTGGATATCCGTTTCCCGGTTACACTCGATGCCATCGATGTACGCAAGAGACTCGATGAAATCGCATCTGAGTATGGTGTCCGTGTGGTGGATGATTCTGTACAGCCGCCGCTGTTTAAAGATAAGGAATCAAAACAGATCTCTGTCCTTTCGGACATCTATAATTCCTGCTGCGAAAGTTTTGCTTTCCTGCCCGAAGAAGCCGAAGCAAGAGAACGTGAAATATCTAAAACAGCCGAGCCGATCGCCATCGGTGGCGGAACGTATGCACGCACCATGCCGAATATCGTCGCTTTCGGTCCTCAGCTTCCCTGGGCAAAAGATCAGTGTCACCAGGCCAACGAAAGTATCCTCAAAGAAAACCTGTACCTCCTCGTACCGATGTACGAAGAGGCACTGGAAAAGCTCGGTGAAATAGTTTCAGGTAACTGATCGTTATACAAATCTTCTTACTGTAACAACACAGGACATCGGGATATAATCCTTTATAATGCCGCCACGGCTGGTCGAAGCATGGATCACGACACCATTTCCGCAATACAGGCTGACATGGTCAACACGTCCGTTTCCATCATAATCATGGCAGATAACATCTCCGGCCTTCAGTTCCTGATTGGTAACATCTGTACCCATAGTCGCAATCGATGCGGACTGATGCGGGAGTGAGATGCCATAATAACGGGCATACACATACATTACAAATCCGGAGCAATCCAATCCCTGCAGCGATGCGCCCGTGTACACATAAGGTATTCCTATAAAAGCACTGGCATATGTCAGAAGATCGCAGGAACTCGGATTCGGTATCTCACGTTTTACCGGAGCAGGAGTCGGTGTTGCCTTGTTTTCCGACGGTTCGGAAGGCTCATCTCCACCGGTACTCGGACGGGTCGTTGTAGCTGAAGGTTCCTCTTTGGTAGAAGGTTCCGACGATATGGGTTCGGAAGATACAAGATCCGCTCTTACATAACCGCCGTCTGAAAGTTTAAACCAGCCGTTGCTCGTACGTGCCACAACTGAGACACTGTCATTCTTAACAAGTTTACGGGTAATGGAATAATCCGTACTCGGGCCGGAACGCACATTAACTTCACCATTGGAATAATAAGTTCCGCTCGCCTCTTTCTCAGTAATCGTTTCTGCCGGCGTCGGGCTCGGTGTAGCCTTCGGCTTCGGAGTAGGTGTCGCCTCCGCTTTAGGTGTAGGAGTCGGAGTAGCCGTTTTCTGTTTCTTCGGAGTAGGCGTCGGTGCCTCTGAAGGAGTTGGTTCCGGTGTCGGTTCCGGTGTCGGAGTCGGAGTAGCGACAGCTTCCAGCGTGACATTCTCTGAAAGAATATATCCGCTTACTTTTCCTTCTTCCGTTTCATATTCGATATGGGACCAGGAAGATCCTATACCGACACGCTTTACCATATCCGCATACTGAAGTGTTGAGATAACATCAGAATCCGCGCTCGGGGACGCATGAACCGTCATCGCACGCAGTGCATATACATTTTCATCCTTCGGTGCAAATGCAGATGCATCCAGCATCTCGACAGCAAGGCCATCGCGGTCGCTGTGCTCGGAAATAATAAAAGTATCATTTTCCAGCAGATTTTCAGACACGATCTGCTCGGACTCAACGGAATATTTCAACTGAACGACTTGACCGGTTGTCTCATTTAAAGAATGAAGCGTCTGTTCACCGGGAACAGAAAGATAGATGTCGGACGCATGACCAAGAGGTACGATAGGAAAAAGCACAGTAACCATAGATACCACCATAACGATCGATGACATCTTCAGGCCACGATGCAGGCGACGCTGAGACATTCTGTATCTCAGTTCCTCATTCGTGATGATCTTTTTTGAGTTCTTCTTCAAAATGACCTCCTAATCGTCTTTTCCCAAACACTTTCATTGTAATTATACCGTACCTAACCCCTGTTGGAAACAATTGTGACATAATTGTAATACTGGGACACATTTGCGACCATTTTCTCAAATCTGTTTTATGCGCATTTTCAAGTGTTTTGATAGTCAAAGGGTTTTTATTGACATAAGTCTATGTCAAGATAATGATATTTTCTATTTTTTGAGGCGATGCAGACATCTGATTTTGGACAAAACAAAAGAGCTGTCCCGAAATGGGACAGCTCTTTCAACGGTTTAAATCAAATTGAAGAATTACTCTTCTGCAGCCGGAGCAGCCTCAGCAGCTACTTCCTCAACCGGAGCTTCAACAGCAGCCGGAGCCTCTTCTACAGGAGCAGCCTCA
>JAFWSW010000235.1 GCA_017519205.1 Clostridiales bacterium
CAGGAGCAGCCTCAACAGCTTCCTCTTCATCCTTCGGTTCCGGATTGATCGGAGCAACTTCCTTGATGGAAATGCTGATACGACGGGCTGTCGGATTAACATCAAGAACCTTTGCCTCAACTTCCATACCTTCCTTAAGAACATCCTGAGGCTTATTCAGGCGTACATCGGAGATCTGGGAAACATGGCAGAGAGCATCAAGATTCGGCTCGAGCTCAACAAATGCACCGAACTGGAACATACGAACTACCTTACCGCGAACGATAGAACCAACCGGGATTCTCTCATCGATGTTGTAGAACGGATCGTCCTCAGCCTTCTTGTAACCGAGAGAAATTCTCTTCTTCTCCGGATCAAAATCCTTAACATATACATGAACCTTATCACCAACAGAGAGAACCTCGGACGGATGATGGATATGATTCCAGGAGAGCTCGGATACGTGGATCAGTCCGTCCACACCGCCGATATCTACAAAAGCACCGAAATCTGTAAGAGATCTTACAACACCGTCGTACTCCTTATCCTTCTCGATAGAGTTCCATACTTCCTCAGCCTTAGCCTTACGCTCATTGTTGAGAAGTGTTCTTCTGGAACCGGAAACTCTCAGACGACGCTTGTCCGGATCAAACTGTGTGATGAGGATCTCGATCGTCTTACCCTTGTAAGCTTCAAGATCGTTTACAACATTCAGTTCGAGCTGTGTTCTGTGGATATAGATGTCCACTCCGCCGTAGCTGGCGATAACACCGTCTTTTACAACATTTGTGATCTTAACTGTGACCGGCGTCTTATTCTCGTAAGCCGCTTCGATCTCTGCTTTATTCTTGCTGAAATCCACGTGAGACTTGGAAAGAATGATTTCTTTACCCATGTCAGTATTGCGGATGCTCTTTACGTATACTTCAATCTCTCTGTGCTCTTCAACTGCCGCGTCAAAGTCAAAATCAGGTTCAAACTCACTTCTTGGAATCTTGCCTTCCGACTTATCATGGACATCTACATATACGAAATCACTGTCGCAGGTCGTGATTGCTCCCTTCACTGTAGCGTTCTTTCGAAGCTGTGGAATGCTTTCAATGTAATCGCCAAAATTGATGTCGTTAGACTCTGGATTCGTGTTTACCCCGTTTTCACTCATGGTTTGGATAACCTCCCTGATAATACTCACCGGCGTTGATGCCCCTGCAGAAACTCCGATCCGCTTCACCTTGCGTTCCCTCCACATAGGAAGCAGTGGCAAAACATCTTCGGCGCTTCCGACAAGATAAGTCAGCGCACAACGATCTGAACATATGTCATAGAGTTTCTTTGTGTTTGAACTGGTCTTCGATCCTATGACAACCATAACATCGGAAACGTCCGCCAAATCCGCAGTTTCTCTCTGCCTATTTTCAGTCGTATAACATATTGTACCAAATATTTGATCATTTGCAATTTTTTTCTGCACGAATTCACAAATTTTTTGGAAAACTTTACTGGAAAATGTGGTTTGGGAGACCCAAACAGAGTCAGGTTCGATCTCCGGAAGGGCTAAAACCTCCTCTAATGAGGAGACTACGGTCACGGGATGAGTGCTTTCTCCACATATACCGATAACCTCAGGATGGCCCTTTGTTCCGGTAATGTAGACAGGATGACCATCCTGTCCCGCCTTATTGACGATCTTATGGATCTTATCTACGAAAGGACATGTGCAGTCGATGATCTCACAGTTTCTCTTTCGAAGTTCCTCCATGACCTGTGGAGTAACACCATGGGCACGGATCAGAACAACACTCTTCTCTTCAACTTCCGCTGGATCATGAACGAGGATCATACCGGAAGACAGAAGATCAGATACAACCGTCTCATTATGTGTGATCTCTCCAAGCATGTAGATCTTTCTGCCCGGATAGTCTTTGATCACGGAATATGCGGTCGTTACAGCGTTTTTCACACCGAAACAGAAACCTGATGATTTTGCAAGTTCAATCTTCCAGCTGCTCAAATCGCCAACCCTTTCAATGTCCCTTCATTCATTTATATAAGAAATAAGCAGATCCTGTGTCGCTTCGATATCGATCTTCGTCGTATCGATCTCGATCGCATCTTCAACCTTTACCAGTGGAGAAGCTGCACGGGTGCTGTCCTGCAGATCTCTTTTCTCGATATCACGAAGGACCTCTTCATATGTTGTATCCGTGATCCCCTTCTGTTGAAGCTCGAGAAGTCTTCTTCTGGCGCGTTCTTCTGCTGCCGCAACCAGGAAGAACTTGTACTTCGCATCCGGGAAAACCTTAGATCCGATATCTCGTCCGTCAAGAATAACGTTCTTCCCTTCGGAGATCTTTCTCTGAAGATCGACCATTGCCTCACGGACACAAGGAATAGCGGAAACGTCCGATGCTGCCATGGATACTTCCGGTGTACGGATATCCGAAGATACATTCTCTCCATCGAGCCATACATGCTGGGATCCATCTTCATGAGTAATATCGATCTTGATATCCTTCATCATATTCTCAACAGCATCTTTATCCTTTGTGTCGATGCCGCTCTTTAATGCTTTCAGTCCGCAGGCACGATACATTGCGCCTGTATCCAGATAAAGGATACCCAGTTTTTTTGCTACACCTTTTGCCAGTGTGGATTTTCCGGAACCGGAAGGTCCGTCAACAGCGATCTGATAAAACTCACTCATATTCTTTCCTCCTGTAACTGCTTAAATAGCACGATGGCCCAGGCCGATTGCGATCTCATTCAGATGGAGAAGGCCGATGCCGAAATATACACAAACACTGATATGATCGTTATAACGTGCAATACCGATTTTTCCACCGACATTGAGTCCGATTGCCTTGGACGTGATCTGGGAGATGGCCTCTCTTGCAGCACCTGCAAGAGCACCTTCCTCATTGTGGCTGTTTCCGATAATACCTTCACGCTGAGCCGCAACCACACATCTCTCGATGATCTTACTTACAGAGGAGATAAACTCTCCGCCGAAATCCGCGGCGGTCGCATTGATCTTTTCTGCTTTCAGAGCCTCTTTAAGCTCTGCTTCATCTTCTCTTGTATTGGTAAGGGCTATGCGGATCGAGGCCGAAGCGGTCAATTTACTGCTGGCAATCATCTCTTTCATACTTCTTCGTCCTCCTTATTCTCCTCGGAAGGCTGATTTCTGTCTTTACCCGTATCATACACCTTATACTCTTTCCAGAGGCGTTCGAGAGCTTCAAAAGATTCCTCGATATGGCTCTTTCTATGCATACCAAGCGCCACGAGAAGAGCATTGATCAGAGAAAGCGGAGCAGTAAGGGAATCTACAAAAGATGCCATATCAGAACGCGCAAACAGCGCAATGTCCGCAAACTCAGTCATCGGCGTGTCTGCCTTATCTGTAAGAACGATAACAGATGCACCACGTGAGCGTGCATACTGCATCGACTGGATCGTACGGCTCGAGTAACGCGGGAAGCTGATACCGATCATAACATCTCCCGGCCCGATCGGAAGGATCTGTTCGAAAACCTCATTGGCACTATTACTGTGAATATGGCGGACGTCATCGAAAAGCGGCGTCATATAAAAGTGCATAAAAGAAGAAAGCGGAGAGGAACTTCTAAGTCCCATGATATATATCTTCTTTGCCTTAAGGATCGTGGAAACAGCTTTACTGAATGACTCATCATCCAGATTTTCATAAGTATATTTCAGGCTGTCGATATCTGCCTGGAGTATCGATTTAAGAATGGATGCATCATCTGAAAAACGGCTGGCCGCATTGAGACGCTGTACCGAAGTAAGCTTGACCTTCAGTTCCTCCTGCAGTGCTTTTTGAAAGTGAGGATATCCTTCATAACCAAGCTCCATCGAGAAACGGACAACTGTAGATTCACTGACACCTGTCGTCTCACCAAGTTTTGCTGCCGTCATATAAGCAGCTGTCTCATAATTCGCCAGGATATATTTCGCAATTGCCTTCTGGCCCTTACTCATCGAGTCCATCGAATCGGTAATACGCTCAACTACACTTGCTAATGACTCGTTTCTTTTATCCTCCGTCATAGATCATTCCTCCCCTTTTTGACCGTCCATCCAGTTCTCGATCGAGATCTGACGATCATCTTTATTCCCGGCCGCTTCTTCCAGAGAATCCTGAAGATCGCGGATCGTTTTATACATCATGAGTTCCATTGCCGGCATCTCTGAAACAGATGAGATACCGAACTCCAGAAGAAACTGCTGTGTCGTTCTAAAGAGCGCCGGTCTTCCCGGAGCCTCAAGTGTACCACACTCCTCCACCAGTCCGCGCTCGATCAGCCGGCTGACGATGGAATCGGAGCTAACTCCTCGTACAGCTTCGATCTGCGCTCTTGTCACCGGCTGATTGTATGCAATAACCGCCAGTGTCTCATATGTGGCCTGTGACATCGGAGGCCTGGTTCTTGGCGCATACAGGCGCTCAAGCACAGGCTTCATCGATGGCTTCGTACACATTACATAGGAATCATCTACTTTACGTACCAGAAGACCGCCCCAAGGATTCGTCTCATAATCCTTGATCATACGCTCAAGAGTCTCTTCCACAGCTTCCTTCGGCATCTGTGTAATTTCGCAGAGCCGGTCTATGGAAATAGGATCACCATGCGCGAAAAGCACCGCTTCCAGCGCAGCAGGGAGCTCCTGTACTGTGATCTTGTTTTCATGCTCGTACGCTTCAGTCATACGCGGCAAGCTCCTTTGACTCCGTAGTTCTATCTAATCCGAAACGTTCTTCGTCCAGGTTATCTCTCTTGGTCTCGATCTGGATAACATCGAAGGGCTTCTCCTGTTCGGCGACGATCTGATCTCCTCGAAGAAGCTCAAGCACCGCCAGAAAGCCTACGATCCTGTCCATTTTCTCCACCTTATGTGCCGGAAACAGCTCGTGGAAGAACACTTTTCCACGGCCTTTGATACTATCCCACACAAATCTTATTTTATCACGAATGGAAAACTTATCCCGTTTCAGGATATGCGTAATACGGGAAGCAATATCTGCGAAACGGATTTTGTTTCTGTTGCAGACATCTTCGATTCCCTTTTCCAGCGCTTCCTCATCTACAGGCGCCGGGGCACTCTTCACCTCGATACCTAAAGATGCAGGCGTCTGCGGGAGACGGTACATACAGTTGGAGAAATCACGATAGCGTTCCTTCAGATCCGAAGCCAGCATCTTACAGCGGCGGTATTCGAGAAGCTTTACAACGAGTTCTTCTCTCGGGTCAGGTTCGGACGTGCCATCAACAACATTTCTATCCGGAAGAAGCATTCTGGACTTGATATGAACAAGCGTGGCCGCCATAAGCAGGAACTCGGAAGCAACTTCCATATCCAGAGAATTCATCTTGTCGAGGTACTCCATATACTGATCAGTCACTTCAGCGATCGGGATATCGTAGATATCGATATCGTTTTTTTCGATCAAATGAAACAGAAGGTCCAGAGGACCTTCAAACTTGCGAAGTCTGACTTGTGGATTCTCAATAGCTGCCACTGTTCGTACCTCGAGCTGTTTCGTTTATTCGACCGTATCAAAACCGATCTTAACTGCTTTTCTTACTTCGCGGATCGTCTCCTCCGCTTTCTTAGAAGCTTTTTCTCTTCCCTGTCTCAGGATATCGAGAAGCTTCGGTTCATCCTGAAGAAGTGCAGTTCTCTTCTCATAGATCGGTGTATGGAATTCGGCGATCTTTTCCTGAAGCATCTTCTTACATGCAACACCTCCGATGCATCCGCCCTTACACTGTTCAGTAATCTCCGGTACTTTCTCTTCGTTGAAGACTTTCTGGAAAGCATATACAGTGCAGACATCCGGATGACCCGGGTCGTCTTTTCTGATACGGGCCGGATCGGTGATCATGCTCATGACCTTCTTCTTCACCTCTTCCGGAGTATCCGCCAGAGCGATCGTATTTCCATAACACGTACTCATCTTTCTTCCGTCAGTTCCCGGAAGGACCTTTGCCTTTGTGAAAAGAGGCTGCGGTTCCGGAAGGACTTCCGTCTTATAAAGGAAGTTAAACCGGCGTGCCAGTTCACGGGTGATC
>JAFWSW010000236.1 GCA_017519205.1 Clostridiales bacterium
ATCTCGATTACTTCATTATCACCGCGAATAGCAACAACCCCCTTTCGGAACGGAACAAATCCGACCGAATAATCAGGATATTCAGAATCAAGAAGCGAGAAAAGCGCGGCATCACAGTAAGTTCCATCAACAAAAAGAGCTTCTTCGAGGATGGCTTCCTGTCGCATATTGCAGTTAAGAAGGATCTTCTCGGAACTCTCATCTGTCACGGGAATCATCATATATACACGATGGATCTGTAGGTCAAAGAACGCATAACGGAGAAGGCTGTCAAACGCGGCTTTCCTTTCATCGTCAGTAACCATGAAAACTTCATCACCTGTCGACACCGAGTCAGCAAAGAACATAACCGTCCCCGCACTTCTGTTCTTTGACGAATAATTCTCCAATCCCAAAACACCGAAGACGAGTTCTTTTCCCGAAGAACCCGACGAAGCAGTAAAGAACTTTCTATTGGCATCAGATAATACAGAACGGATAAAAGAAGGAACATCATCCGTGATCGCATCAAGGATCTTCAAATCACGGATTTTCGAAGAATCTAATATACGTATTGGTGATAAACGTACGTCAGCCACGGTGAACTCCTCTTAGTTATCTGTATCTACGTCCTTACTATCCTCTGTTTTCTTAACGTTCAACTTCTCAATATACTCAGCAATATACGCAATATCTTTGTTGAAATTTTCACTGTCGGAAACCGACGGGATCATGATCGCCTTATCCATCAACGTATAATACTGCTGCAGATAATCACCATACTTCTGGTTTCGGACATAAGTCTTCCAAACAGCCGGAGAAGACACCGATGGAAGATAGCCCTGTCTAGGCTGAAGACGTGCCGTAAGCAGGAGTGCGTCCTCATCAAACGCAATAAAAGCAGCAAAATCAGCAGCTTCTTTCGGATGCTGGCAAGCAGACGAAATCAGAAGCGGATAAGTAATCAGAAGCGGCGATGTATACTCATCCTCACGAAGACCTGGGATCT
This sequence comes from Clostridiales bacterium, assembly GCA_017519205.1. Taxonomy (GTDB): domain Bacteria; phylum Bacillota; class Clostridia; order Saccharofermentanales; family Saccharofermentanaceae; genus Scatonaster. The sequence continues at coordinate 989 of JAFWSW010000236.1, forward strand.
GCATCAGAGAAAGAGTATTCGGCATATAGTTATCATAGACCATCAGTTCATCCGTCGTTCCAGTCCACACACCCAGTTTTCGGGAAAGGAGCGGAGAAACACCTGAAAACAGAGTCTCGAGATGCTTTTCTGTCAGGCTTTCATAGGAATAGCCGGAACGGATGATCGATTCAACAAATGAAACCGATTCACGATATGCCTGTTCATTACGGGCATCCGTATCAGATGCAGAAAGATAATCGTGATTAAACATTGCAGAAGGAAGATACGGAAGCAAATTACCGGCCAGGTAAAATGGAAGTACGGTCTGCTCCTCCTCATTCAATTTCTCCATCTCCGCAAGCATGTTCAAGAGAGAACTTCTTGTCTGACGGAAGCTTACTGAATAAATACCCGCCTGACGCAGCACCTCCATATCACAGAAAAGGACGGCCGCGGAAGTCTGATAAGGAATTCCATACTGTGCATTGCCTACATTAAAAGACCGGAGAAGTGATGGATATACACTGTCTGCTGCTAAAAGCTTATTCTCGGAAAGGTATTCAGTGATAGGAGTCGCAAGAGATTCGGAAACGACCTGATCAAAACTGTCAGTCAAGAAAATATCCGGCATATCACCGCTGTTTCTCCATTGCAGCAACGTTGAGACATTACAGCCGTTTTCTGATGTACTGTAGACACGTAGAACAAACGGCAGATCAATAGAATCCAGGAAACTCAGATCGACGTTCTCACCGGTCACACCATCCCCGAGCATTCCGTGTGATTTCGCATAATACAGTTTAGCAAGATATTGACATGTTTCATTAGAAAGCGGCGAAGCAATGGTCAATTCCATCGTCTTCTCTTCCGGGACGATTTCTTTACGGGTCGTCTCAGATGATTCGCGGGATTCAGAAGTCGGAATTACGGGATATTCGTTATGGCCTTTTTTACATCCGGTTAATCCAAGAAAAGAAACAAATGCCATCGCAAGGAAAAGAGCGACAGTTCTTTTTAATCGCCGGAACCCCGAATTTCTCGTCTCTTTTCTTTTTGTATCTGATGAAAACATGCCGTCCCTGAATCCTTATTTTCTTATAATTTCATTATACAATAAAAATCCGCAAAAAAAGAACCGTCTCTTCGCGACGCGATACGCTTCAAAGACAGTTCTTCTGGAGCCAATGGTGGGAATCGAACCCACGGCCTATTCATTACGAGTGAATTGCTCTACCCCTGAGCCACATTGGCATGCTTTTAGAGCAAAACAAATATACCGATAATTACTGGATATGTCAAGTTTATATCATTCGTGTTCCATACGCCAGTCGATACAGCGCTGCAGATACTGAACATAATCCGGATTCTTGCACATTCCCTTACCGTCAACATCCGAAATCTTCGCTACATCCTGTCCGTTACAGAGAGTCGTTTTCATAACGATATTCAATGCAGGAACACTGGTATCATTCGCAATATACGTACCAATACCAAAGGCAACTTTCGCTCTTCCCTGGAAGTGGCGATAGATCTTGTCCGCTTTTTCGAAATTCAGGCTGTCTGAAAACAGAAGAGTTTTCGTGGTTGCATCAATACCGAGGGATTTGTAATGAGAGATCATCTTCTCTCCCCACTCGATCGGATCTCCCGAATCATGTCGAACACCCGAGAAAAGCGTGGAATATGTAAGTTGGAAGTCTCGAAGGAAGCAATCTGTTGTTATTGCATCCGTGAGCGCCGTACCATTCAAAACACCATACTCTTCGACCCATGCACGGAGCGCATACCAGTTCGAATATGCAGGGTTATGCTTATGATCGCCCTGACCGACACACATGATCCATTCATGAGCCATAGTTCCGACAGGCGTAAGATTATACTTCATTGCAAGATATACATTTGAAGTACCGACAAATCTACTATCTCCCAAGTCTGCTTCAGCAAGGGCCTTCACCGCAATTTCCTGAGCCTTGGCAGACAGACGTCTTCTCATACCGAATTCACTGAACGAAGAAATGCAGTATTTACCGGAACTGAGCCAGGAGATCTTCTCTTTCAGCTTGTATTCAAAGCTCTTAATGAGATCATCGTAATCATAAGCCATGCGGAAATACACTTCATTAACGATAGCAAGCGTTGGTATCTCATACATCGAGGTATTCAGCCATGTACCGCGGGTCTCGATCGAAAGTCCGCATTCAGCATCAGCAGTGATCTCAAAATCCTCATATCTCGGTTTCCATAGGCGGAGAAAATCAATATAAGATCCCTTGATCCACTTGATTTCATCCAGATATGCCAGTTCTTCCTCAGTAAAACGGAGTTCGCAGTATGCCATAAGCTGTTCCTTGATTTCAAGGATCATCTCATCGGTAAAATGAACATCCTTATTTCTACAGCGGAAAGTCCATGTAGTCTTATACGACGGGAACTGGTGATAGATCGCCTGTCCCATGGAAAACTTATACATATCAGTCTCAAGGAGACTTGTAATAATTCGATCAAGCTTCATATTATGCTTTCCTCCATGGTTCTTTTCCCTCGTGAAGAATGTCGATCTGGCAACACTTCATCGTTGTTAATGCAGCGTCATGGGATGTCGGAGAAACACCTGCACAGCAGGCACTGTCCACTATGATGTCTCTTTCAGGGAAGAGATTCTTAATGGTAAGAGCATTGGAAACAACGCAAAT
>JAFWSW010000237.1 GCA_017519205.1 Clostridiales bacterium
ACCGGAAGACACGGAGGCGGCGCGTTTTCAGGAAAGGATCCTACAAAGGTAGATCGATCCGCAGCTTATGCAGCCAGATGGGTTGCAAAGAATCTGGTTGCAGCCGGCGTGGCAGATAAGATCGAAGTGGAACTCGCATATGCTATTGGTGGAGCAAAACCGGTCTCTAGAGCGGTAGAAACCTTCGGAACCGGAACGATCGCAGAGGGAAAGATTGTTGATATCATCAATAGGGTATTTGATCTGCGGCCGGCAGCCATCATCGATGCCCTGGATCTGAGACGACCGATCTATAAACAGACTGCAGCTTACGGACATTTCGGAAGAACGGATATTGATCTGACTTGGGAACATCTGGATAAGGTGGATGCGATCAAGAGTTATCTGTGATAAAAACGGAGGTTGATATGGCGCAGGAAAAGGGCGTGTCCGAAGAAGAACTGCGGACGATAAAAAAGTATATTGACGAGATCCGATATGGTTCCATCAGCATAGTGATACAGGATGGAAAGGTCATACAGATCGATAAGAATGAAAAAATAAGAATTAAATAACTGACCAGATAAACTGGAGGTTTGAGATCGAGGTTCCATTAGCCGAGATTTCGAACCTCCTTTTTATAAAGATTTTACAGAAAGGAGAATAACGGAGGGGAGCAGGAGATGGGAAAAAAAATAGGCAAACATATAGCAATCTATGGGAAAGGAGGGATAGGAAAGTCTACAACGACATCTAATATCAGTGCGGCACTGGCAGAAGCCGGATATAAGGTGGTCCAGATTGGTTGTGATCCAAAGAGTGATTCGACCAATACCTTGCGTGGGAATAATTACCTTCCGACAGTATTGGACAGTTTGCGGGAAGGAAATAAGATCCATCTGGACGATATTTCCGTAAAGGGATTTGGTGGTGTACTTTGTATCGAATCCGGTGGACCGGTGCCCGGTGTGGGATGTGCCGGCAGAGGGATCAATGCGGCTGTGAATGTCCTGCAGGAACTCAGACTGTTTGAAGAATTTAAGCCGGATTATGTGCTTTATGACGTTCTGGGAGATGTGGTATGCGGAGGTTTTGCAGTACCGATCCGGGATGGGATCACTGACAGAGCATATGTGGTGAGTTCATCAGACTTTATGGCACTTTATGCTGCCAATAACCTGTTTAAAGCTATAAATAAATATGCTCCTACAGGAGGAGCAAAGCTCGGTGGGGTAATAGCAAACTCCATGAGAGAGGGATATTCAAGATCCATAGTTGATGATTTCACGGCAAAAACGGGAACTACCGTAGCGGGATACGTTAACAGGTCAATAGTGGTACAGCAGAGTGAATTGTACGGAAAGACCGTAATAGAGGCAAATCCTTCATCGGAACAGGCTGATATATACCGTGATCTTGCAAGGTATATAGCGGAAAACGAGGACCTTGTTGTTCCGAATCCGCTGGGAGCAAGCGAGCTCCGTGACTGGGCAAGAGAATGGGGTGACAGGATATATGATCTGGAGAGCGGTGTTATAGCCGGTCCCGAGGGCATCTGACAGAAAGGGATCGAATGATATGAGTTTCATAGATGAAAGAAAGGCTCTGACCAGAGAGAAGCGCTTAAGTACTCTCAGTAATTATGACGGATCGTTAAAAAGCCTGGAAGATGAGATCGGGGGAGCTGATATAAAACAGAAGATAAGAACCCTCACCCAAAGCGCTTATGATGAGATCCTGTATGCTCTGCAGACGCTCAGCACAATGGAAGATACTGCGATAATAGTTCATGGCGTGATAGGATGTGCAGCTTCGGTACTTTTTCATAACCGTAACAGACGGGTTCACTGGTATTCGACTAATCTGAACGAACGTGACACCATACTGGGCGGTGATGAGAAGCTGAGGAATACAGTTATACGTGCATACGAGGAGACGAACGCAAAACTGATCTTTATAGTCGGAACACCGGTAGTTGCGATCAATAATGATGATGTAAATTCAGTGATCCTGGAACTGGAGGATGAAATAGATGCAAAGATAATATCGGTCACAACAGACGGGTTCAAGACAAAAACTCCCGTGACCGGATATGATATCGTTCTGCACGGACTTCTCCGTCATGTTGTGGACAGAAGAGCCATAAATATGCAGGAGAAAAAAGATTTTGTCAATGTAGTAAGCCTGTCGGAAAACAGGGAGAATATTGCAGCTATAGTTGCCATCCTTCGGGATCTGGGTATCGAATATCAGTTATTGCCGCAGTATGCGGATGTGAGAGCTATTGAACGTGCGGGAGAAGCCAGGGCAACGATAACACTTGATCCCGACGAAGGCGGATATTTTGCGGAGGAACTGGAAGAGGTATTTGGCGTAAAGTATATAAAGACCAGCGTACCGGTCGGACTGCGCGGAACAAGGCATCTGATACTGACGCTTGCAGGAGAGCTCGGAATAGAGGAGAGAGCGAAGCAGTATATAGAAAAGCAGGAGGAGAAGGCACAGAGCATACTGCACAGAAAACCGCTGAATGGCAAGAGTGTTTTTCTGGATATCAATCTGGCAAGCGCCATACACTTTACGGATCTTATAGAGAAACTGGGAGGTGAAGTAAGCGGGCTGACCATTCCTTATGTGGACCTGAAAAACCGTGAGAATTTTAAGAAGCTGAGCTCCATAAACAATGCTGTCCCTGTGGTGATCGCAAACGGACAGATATTTGAAAAGGCAAATATACTCAGCAAGAAACGACCGGATTATTACATAGGATCCGGAAGTCAGGTCGGATTTGCCGCAGGAGAGGAAAGCACAGCTGTATCACTGAAAAATGCAGGATATCTCGGATACAGCGGACTGTACAGTTTTGCTGATCTGATAGTACGTGCAGGAACGGTGAAAAACAGCCATATACAGAAAAGCGCAGCTTCCGTATACAAAGAAAGCTGGATGAAAAAGAGCAGCAACTGGTATGTAAAACAGGAGGTAAAGTGAAATGCTTACAAGCGTCAAAAGCCCAAGGAACGGCTGCGGTCTGCACGGAGCGCTTCAGACTGTAACCGAGATAAAAGGCATAGTCCCCATAGTACATGCCAACGCCGGCTGCGCCATTCAGAATTATCTGGCTGATAAGTCAAGCGGACAGGTGGGATCTGCAGTAAGCGGAGAAGAGATCTTTTCAACAGATGCCCTGGAGCGACATGTGATATTCGGAGGAGCCTCCAGACTGAGAGAACAGATCAAGAATACGATAAAAGTTGCTGAGGCTGATCTGTATATCGTGCTCAACAGCTGTGAGTCTGCCATGGTCGGCGATGATGTTGAAGCCATGACAAGAGAGTCAAGAGAACAGGGAGAGCAGGTCATCGAGTGCCTGACTGCCGGTTTTCACGGAGACAGTCATTACGGATATGAAGCTGTTGTATCGGATATCCTTAAAAAGATAAAGCTTGTCAAAGAGGTGGAAAAGGAGAAGAACGACAGGCTCGTCAACATATTCGGAGTGCTTCCGCATAAGGATATTTACTTTAAGGGAGATCTGGAAGAGATAAAAAGGATACTGGAAGGGATAGGCATAAAGGTAAACACTTTTTTCGGAGCAGACGGCAGTGTAGAGGATTTTTCCAAAGCATCGGGTGCGGCATTGAACATAGTGTTTTCCAAATGGGGAAGGGAACCTGCCCGCTTTCTTTCGGAAGAGTATTCGATACCAACGACAGAGTGGAACAGCATTCCCACCGGTCCTGAAGAAGTGTCGGAGTTTTTGTATGAGATATCCGGAAAGCTCGGGATAGATGAAGAGACAGCCCGACGTTCTGCCCAGAAAGAGAAGGATGAGTTTGCCTACTATCTTAAGGGGATAAGAGACAGCTTTTACGAAGAGTTTGCGGGAAGATCCGTAGCTGTAGTCGGTGATGAAAGCACGGTAGTTAAAGTGGCCGGCTATCTTAAGAATTACCTGGATGCAGATATCAGGATAGCCGTAGTTACTGATTATTTCGGAAAGGCGGAACTGTCTGCGGAAGAAAAGGCAGAGACTGTGGCCGGACTGGCCGGAGAGGTATATTTCACCCAGGACAGTAAAGAGATACAGGACATACTGATACACAGCAGTGTGGATCTGGTGCTGGGAAGTTCTCTGGATCGACAGGCTGTTGAAGAGAAAGGAACGGTAGGTCTTGATATCTCCTATCCGGTAT
>JAFWSW010000238.1 GCA_017519205.1 Clostridiales bacterium
ATAGGTGAAATTGTAGCAGAACGTGTGGGTCTTTCCCCAATGGCGCTCTTCGTAGATACCCATGTCCGCACAGAAAAGACCGTGACCGCGGATATGCTTGAATCCGATCTCCTCCTGGACGATCCGAAGCTCATCCTGATATTCCTTGGCGAGCGCCAGACCCATACGTCCGGTGCCTACACAGTAGTCGACATTGTTGTGAAAAGCATATGTCTTCTTTCGGTCAATTCTCATTACAGTTCCTCCCTGTTGTCCATATGATCTTTCCCTCGGAAATTACCCTGATTCATTATAGCATCTCCTTTTTGCCCCCTCTTATTTTTTATCGCCCTGTCTGTCCTGGGCGAACTTATATACCTGCGGTTTTGTGGTCAGAGAATGCCGGTTCGTGACCTGGATCAGTTTCCCGAAACCGACACCGAGCGAGATCAGAGGGATGCCTATGAGGAAAAGGAGCACCCCTATAAAGGTCTGCAGATCTCCCTCTTTACCTCCGGCAAGGACATCGAAGTCAAACATGTAGTCAAGCGCTCCGCCAGCGAAAAAGAGGACGGTGACCATCGCAGTGATTACTGCAAATAGTGAGACAAACAATCCCACAAAAAGTTTCTTGTTTATCGGCGGCATCCCGACAACTTCGCCGGTCTGTCCGTTCACCAGGAATGTGTGCGGCTGGTTCTCATAGCGGACCGTGATGAACCATACCGGAAGAAGTGCATAGGACGTTTTCTCAAGTTGGATCTGCGCGCAGCTCGTAATCTCTTCCGAAAGACGGATATTGATATGAGCTGCCTTAAGGGCTTTATCCAGTTTGGAAACATCATCCTCGCCGAAAGCCTCCCATAGCCTCTCGTTAAATTTCTTTTGGATCCGCTTCTCCGCGGCATACTCGGTCACCGTTTCTTCGACATTTGCGGCGTTCGAATAAAACCCCATAAGATAGGATGTATTAAACTCCTCTTTGGAAGAAAGATAGAAAGGTTCCAGAAGCTCTGCCGTCTCGCGCGGAATAATCGAGCAGGAAATAGCCGGATGATCCTCGATCTCGCACTCGCCGATCATAGTAATATCCGGTGCCTCTGAACTGCCTTTCCTGGTCTGGACATCTTTCCATGTTCCGGAGTAAAGATCCGCAGGAAGATATATCCCCCGGACACAATCCGGATCCAGTTTCCGAAAAGCACGCGGCACGAAGAAACCTTTCGTGATGTGCTTCTTAAATTCCTCGATCGCCTGTTCTTTGGTGATCATGAAAGGGACAATATAGTCCGGTTTTTTCGTCTTGGAGATACGGCTGAAAGCCACGGCTGTAGAACCGCAGTAAACACACTTCGTGGATATCTCCGATTCGGCGACGATCACCTCACCGCCGCACTGGCTGCACTTAAAAATATAACTGTCGAAATACGCCCCTTCGTAATGGACTTTCTTATAGTCTTTGTAGGATAGTTTTTTCGAAGGAGTGTTCTCTTCCGTGACTTCTTCCTCATCTTCAAAAGAAGCCGGCTCATAAAGATTTCCGCACACCTCACAGACGAGAGTATCACTTCCCGGATCGTATTCCAAAGCAGCACCGCAACTCGGACAATTCTTAGCCATCTGACCGTCTCCTATCTTCTTCTCTCAGAGGAGACGATGTTCATATGACGGATGCTCGGACAATCGTCACTCGTCTCGCCATGGTCATTGGACTTTTTTAGAAGCGATGCGCAGATTGCAAGACATATTCCGAATATGGTAAGAATCACGCTGATAAGAACAAAGATCATATGCACTCCTATTCCCGATAAAACAACCCCTACTTCGTCAGTATACAATGAAGCTTTATCGGAAGTCTACTTGTGCTTTATGCCAGTTCGGAAAATGCTCTTCGGATGATCCTTTCATTCAGAGGATCGAGATCCTCCGGAAGATCCGCTTCCGAGAAGAATTTCTGCTCGAGGACTTCGTCTTCCTGGATCTTTAATTCCCCGTGGAACTTCCGGCAGATATAGACGATGCCGGCCACGTAGATCTCATCTCCGTTCGGATAAATATAGTTGGTTTCTTTTCCGGATTCATCGGTAAAGAATTCCAGTTCATCGCAGATCAGTCCGGTCTCTTCCTGTGCTTCTCTCCGTGCGGTTTCTTCAAAGCTCTCTCCCAGTTCCATCGATCCTCCGGGATAACCCCACAAGTGGTTGTCTGCACGTCTCTGAAGAAGGATCTCCTTCTTCTCGTTTACAAAGAGTACGCACGCTCCCGCCATGATCAGCGGACGGTGGCCGAGGTCTTCACGAAGTTTCAAAATATAACCCATATTCACTCCTTTTCCCAATTAAGGCCTGATGATTTCATACTCATCGTAAAGGGTGCCCTAAGGGAAGAGTCAAGCATCTTCCTCATTGTCCCAGAACAGCTCGTCCAGGGTTTTTCCAAGCACCTTACAGATAGCGATACACAATCGGATCGTCGGGTTATAATCTCCCTTTTCGATCGAGTTGATCGTCTGACGGGACACACCCACCTTATCGGCCAGATCCTGCTGCGACATATCCATCGCTGCACGGGCAGCTTTCAGTTTAAGATTCTTCATCTTCCTGTGCCCCCTTCCGGTCCTTGATCGTCTTGATCGTCATTTCCACGGCAAAAGCACCGAAGCATGCCGCGAAGAGAAGAGCCGATCTCGACAGGTCACCCTGCTTGGATTTCACATGCGGAACCAGTGCAGAGAGAACTGCAATGATCGTCATGAACCATGCGAAAAAGATGTACTTTGCTCTGCATCCATTATATCCGACGAAGGCATCGTTGATATCCGCGATCATCGCAAAGGTGATGACACCCACGATCGTCGGAATGAAGGTCGCCTCGTAGATCGAAAGCGGGAACTCAGAAGCGGTTTTACTTATGATGCCGATAGCGAAGCAGCATACGATGGATACGATGAAGGAGATCATCGCTGCCTGTCCTCTTTTTGCCTGCTGTCTCTCGTCGTAGTCCTTCGAATCCTTGATCGTCATGAGGATCAGGGCAACAGCAAAGAGGAGGAACGCTCCGGCAATACCCAGTGTCGTCATCGAGATCGCAGGAGTATCCACATGAATGGTGATCGTATAATGGATGTCATACTCGCCGGGAGTCATATGCTCCGTCGCTGAAGGGACCAGGTCAATGTAGAACTTGGAATCATCCAGTGTATCGAGCGTAACACTAAATGTATTGTTATCCGCAACAGAAGCGCAGAATAACCGTTCTCCATGTAAAACGAGTTGTCCGTCTTCCATCTCAAGGATAAGCCCATCATTCTTCTCGCCTGTGCGGGTAATGCTGAATACCGTCGAAATGTTTTCCTGACCGGAAGTTTCGAGCGTAAAAGTCGCCTTCTTGCCGACCGGTTCAAAGTAAGTTGATGCGATATTCGACACTACACAGGTTCCGTCATTACAATCTATGTGCCAGAATTCGTTTTCCGGATCGACGATTTCAGCAGGGAGATCCAGATCTACGAGAGACGGCATAACATGCCCTTCACTATCGATAGGGGAATTGGCAGGAATGTCCCGGACATATACCTTTGAGGTAAAAGACACTTTCTGATCCTGATTCGTCCGGACCGACGAGACCAGAACGACCAGAAGAACAAGTGCGAGGATCATAATGATAGAAATAAATGTGGTTGAAGACTGCTTTTTCATAGGTACTTACCTCCACGGCAAATACTACTACGGATTTTACATAATGTCAACTATATGCGACATTTTGTTAAGGATATATCACCTTCGCCTACTTTTCTATCAGAGAAAGTATCTTCTCGAAATCATATTCGCGGATGATCTCCGGCTTCTTTTCCGATACCGGATCATCTTTGCTTTCGGAAGCTCCTGCATCATAAGAGGACGGAACAACAAGAACATCTGCCTCCTTCGGATCGCTGACCACTTCTTTTGCCAACATGGTGAAGAGGATCTTTAAGTTCAGGTATTCCGTGATGTGGAACTTCTCGATCAGAAATCCCATCCCGGTCGTGCCGGCCACAGATGCATCCGCATCTCTTGCGAGATTCATCCACACCAGTTCATGCGTCATCAGATCGATACCGAAGAGATAACTGAATCTTCCCGGCGCGTTGACGGTAAAAGAGGATGCCACGGTCTTCGGCTCGAAGATCTCGCCGGAGTCCTCTTCATCACGCACCATAAAGCCTGCCCGGCAGATGCATCTGTCGAATGTCAGGTTCGAGTACACGTTATCGCAGAACACGAGATACCTCGTTTCCGGATATGTTTTTCTAAAATCCGGAACGATGATGTCATAGTATTCCGAGCCGCCGTCATAACCGCTGGTCTGGTCGCCGGAATACGTGATCGCATCATTCTGATTCTCGGCCATCGTCCGCCAGGAGAACTCCGTCTGTTTTCCCTTCTCATCCAGTCCGATAACGGAAAGATCGATATCGTCGACCTTTTCCCAGTATGTAAATCCTCTGATTTTTCTATGTTCACCGATCGGCACACGGGATCCGGAAGCAAGGACTCCCAGACCTCCCTGCGAGGCACTCTCCTTGATAGGCACCCCGTAGCGCTCCATCTCCGGATGGATATAAACTTTCCCGAGCCGTCCGGAAAGCGCCGACTGAAGGCGTGTCTGAATGGCACCAAGGATCTTCTCACTCTGCGGATCCGACAGGTCAGACCGGCGCTTCTCTTCCTCTTCTTTCGTCTCGTGATGCACACGGAGAAGGTTACTCTTCACAAACTGGAATGTCCGTCCCAGTCGCCCTGTACGCTCCCGGCTGCTGTACATGCAAAGAAGCTGAAGAAGGATGATCGGATTCGTCTTTTCCGTATCTAATGAGAGCCGGATCAGTTCATCGATTTCCTCCTCCGACCTGCATCGGCTGGCAAGATAGTTCAGGCTTCGAAGAAGAGCTCCCGGTCCCTTCGCCTGAAGAAGGAATTCTGCCGCAGCGATCGCCCCTTCTTTCTGAAGCTTCGCCTCAAATTCCGAATATGCGGAGTGGTTCTCTTTCCCGCGCATCGCAGAAAGAAAAGCCTTCGCATCCTCCGTCTTCGCCTGATAGTGGATATGGTGGAGAAGTCCTGCCCAAGTCTTCTTTTTCTCATAGCAGTTTTTCACGTCGGCATGACCTGAAGCGAAGCACTGGTCGATCAGCTTCGTGATGAGTTTTCGATGCTTGTTTTTTAAGTTCAGCTGGTTGGTCTGAAACCGGAGCGATGTCGGACGCGCATGCATATTCTGCTCGAAATGCACCTGCTCCAGAAGTTTGATCGTATCCGACAGATACAGATCTTTCGTAAATGCGGTCATCCCCGTTTCTATATAGAGTCTCACCGCAGTGTTCTTCGATGCAATTCTTCCGATCTCGATATCGTAGTCAAACAGAGCCAGGACCGCGACCTGAAAGGCTGCATCGCTGAGCGGACGTGTGGAAGAAAACATGTCTTTGACATACGAGATGATTCTACTTGCTGCCTCATCTTCCGATATGATCTCGAAGTCTTTGACAGTACCCGCTTCTTTAAAAACCTCGCGCTCCAGATCCGCATCTGTTTCAAAGATCGAATGGCGTGCTTTTGAAAAATCATTCATGCCATAAGTCGCGAAATAACTGATGATCTGATCAGCGAGAAGATGGTCGGAAGAGAGCTTTCTGACACTTTTCGGAAAGCCCTGATAGAAGGCCGCGGGAACATCTTCGCCCAGCATATATGCGGCATACTCTACCATCGCCGGACGGGCAAGTTCTTTTCCGGAAGTGATCCGGATATTCAGAAGCTTGGAAAAAGAAAGAAGCGTCTGCCCCACATACTTGTCATTATCAGCAAACAATCGCGGAAGACGGGAGTCGTTCTGACCATACCGGATGACAGTTCCGGGTGCATAGTCCTCGTGTACGAGGATGTGTTTTCCGAATAAAAAGACCTTATATTCTTCGCGAAGAGGTGCCATATTCTTCCGATCTCCTTTTGCTTTTCCGTCCTTCCCGGAAACTCCCGAGGGTAAAGAAAATGGCCGATGATATTGCCGGATTGGACCTGAAAAAGAAGTAAACCCGACTAGCTATCGACCATATTCAGTATACTTGATTTCCCACGAAAAGGAAAGGAAGATCCTCCCCGGGAAATAATGTTTTAGAGTTCTTTTACCACGATCGAAGTCCTGTTCTGGATCGTACTTAAGACCTCGTCCTCGGTACGGTCTCCGGCGAAATACCCGGCCGCTTCCTCGGATATGATACCGGATATGACCGGATCCCGGTTCACGGATCGGGTAACATTTGTGATCAGCTTACGGACCTCGCCGATGTCCTCTTCGGAAAT
>JAFWSW010000239.1 GCA_017519205.1 Clostridiales bacterium
AGATGTCCTCGTTTTCTTCGAATACGAGCGAGTGTTCATACTTAGAGAGTACTTTTCTTACATTTCTTATCCCATATCCGTGGGTAGTTTTATCTTGTTTGGTTGAAATCATTTCATTGTTTTTCAGTTTTTTCTCTTAATTCATTCTTCCTCTTATGCGATTCTTTGAATATACCAAATACGTACCAAGCAAATAAACTGCCGCCTAAGTTCAATATAAGATCTGTTATATCAATAATCCTCGCCGTATTTCGTGTTAACAACACTATCAGCAATTGTAGTATTTCCGCACTTGCCGATAATACCACAAGCAACACAAAGCGTCTCCTTGAATCTTTTTCATATCGAAATCTTAGATAAAAAGCCAGCGGGACAAAAATAAGAAGATTGCCAGCCAAATAAGCAATTATATGCGTTACAGCTTGCCTGGAAAGCGAACCATTTATAATATTCCAAACATCTTTGAAAGGAACTAAATTGATGATAATTTCGGAATAATATGAATCATAATAAATCTCAACTGGGAAAAATAACAAGCCTACTGCGATAAAGCAATAGATAATAAAAGTAATATCACACCAAAAGAGCGTACCCGGTAACTTAGGTTTTTTGATTGCTCTGCATATTACGTATACAATAACTGTTATTATTAACGGAATTAAGAGTATTCCTGCTGATATACCAATCATTTTCTTTCCTCGCAAGAAGGTTGTCTTACAACTTCAAACTTCGCAATAAGACAACCCTCATCATTTAAAACCCTCGCTTCAAAAACACAAAGTCATCAAGCAGACGTCATTTGAACATTGTTCGACTTGATTGCCTCTTGCGCACCCCAACTCGAATCTCGTTTCGTAAATCTAAACTTGTAACTACCACTTCCGTCCATAGGAAAGGATGAGTATACGCTTGTATATCCATTGCTGTAAACCGTTGTACCAACTTCACTACCGACCTTATGATAAATTATCCAAGCAAAGTCATTCTTTAAGGCTTGAATATACAACATATCCGATGAATGCTGCTGTGCAAACGGAGTATCCAAATAAGTATTGAAACAATTGCAATAAAGTGTTGATCCACTCGAAAAAGACCTGCTCGATCCATCCCATTGAGTCGTAACGCTCAGCGTAGAATTATACGATTCAGCAAACACCATCGTACTACATGCTAGGATAGTAACCATCACCATCATTATCGCTAGTACTCTTTTCTCTTTCATAGATAATCCTCCTTAAAACTTTCTGAGTCTTTTCACAGACTCTGGCATCTTGGGTTGGTAAACGACTAATGGGCACGTCACATTAGCATAGTGTTCAGCCACGCGAAGCACCACAGCCTTACCGACCTTCTTCATCGAATTCTTCGATTTTTCAGATTTCATACCCGCATCCCTCCTAACATTTATGATGATTTCATCATATTATGTGAGAAGGTGGAAAATATGTTCATGTTGAATTTTGCAGGTTTCATGTTGAAATTTGCACAAATATCAATATATTTTTACTTTTTTCTCAACATGACTCTTACTACAAAGATGTCCTCGTTTTCTTCGAATACGAGCGAGTGTTCATACTTAGAGAGTACTTTTCTTACATTTCTTATCCCATATCCGTGGGTAGTTTTATCTTGTTTGGTTGAAACCATCTCATTGTTTATCAGGTCTATAGTGTTTACGTGGGTGTTTGATATTTCTATGAGTAATGCGTTTTTAACATACTTCATAAGAATATCTATTCTCGGTTTATCTACACACTCATTGGCCTCAATAGCATTCTCAATCAAGTTTCCAAGGATAATATTCATGTCAAATACTGGAATATCTAAATCCTCCGGTATAACAACATGCAATTGAACATCGATTCCATTATACTTCGCCTTTTGAAGCATATAATTCAGAACACCATCAACTCCGACATTCCCCGTATAGGCAATTGGTTCTATTTCACTAAGATCCTCCGACACTTGTACTATATACCGATCAAGTTCGTCAACCTTGCCCTCTTTATTCATAACTCTCATAGCCAATAAATGATGTTTCATATCGTGTCGGTACGTGCGGATAGCATCAACATTTTCCTGTTGCATTGATAATTCTTTTTCGTAAGCCCTAGCCTGATCACTGAGAATAAGATTCTCATATTCATTCTGCTTTGTCTTTATAAGATCCTCAAACAAATATACAACGATAAGATTAATGAAAAGGAATGCCCCACATACTGCAGAAAGGCTCCACGGAGAGATCGATTTATCCATAATAACGACGAGCGACGCTGCAATACATGTCACAAGCGAAACAATATATCTCCACCAATGCGGAGAACTTAACTCTTCGCTTTTGTTCTTAGCCAGAACTCTCTTCGTAATGAGTTGTACTATCAATAAGAAGAACAATGAAAGAATGCTTGCCGGAGTGGAATAATTCTCATAATCAAAAGTTGAAGATAACAACGCATATACACATAAATCCAGGATACAACTTATGGATAGGACATAGAGAACAAATTGGATTTTCTTCTTTAGTTTTCCATAGTAAGGAATCGTTATAATAATCAAGCCCACCAAAGTACTAAGCAGATTCAACCAGGAAACGTTAAAGAAGTAGTATTCCGTAGTAGTTAATACTACGGAGGCCGAATACGCAAGAATTCTCTTTATGCTTTCTTCCGATTTATCCATAAATGAAACTGCGAACTTACTCGTTATTACAACACGCACAATCTCTGTGGCCAGAATGAACAAAAGTTTGTACACTTCTCTCATATCAATTCACCCCCCCTTATGGTATACTTATGGATTGTGCTCTCAAATAAATCTCTATTTGGGCGAGAAATATGTATTTCCGCTCCATCCGTCATTTTTGCATAATCTCGCTTCCACATTGTGACATGTTTCATATTGATCACATACGATTTCGATGCAACAAAGAAGTTAAACGGCATTTTGTTTGCGATATCATTGAGTTTACCATAATACGTTTCTTCTGAACCGTCCCGTTTATGAATAACAACACGTCTGTTTTCACTAGAAAAATACAGGATTGAACCGTAAGGGATTCTATGTTCCTCCCTGTTATATACGTACTTGAATTCTTTGTTTTCAATCACTTCCAGTTCAAGGATTTTAGAAATGGTTGCAATGATCTGCCGTTTTTTAATCGGTTTTACTAAAAAGTCATATGGATGAATCTGAAACAACTCCATCGCATAATTCGTTTTGTGAGAGATATAAACGATGTTCATAATCTGATCATTTAGATCATCGCGAATAAATTTTCCGACCGAGACTCCATTTTCAGTTGGAAACTCGATATCAAGGAAAAGAACATCCGGACGAAATTTTATCATATCATTACGCAATGACTCTGCAGTATACCATACTTGAATTTCGCATTTCTCTCCTCGTTCGCGAAAGAAGTCATCAATAATATCCTCTAATTCCGCACAAGTACTCTTTTCGTCATCGCATATACCGATCTTATACATTCTCTTCCCTATTCCTGTAACCAATCTTTTCCTGAATGTACCCGATTGAAACCAACATACCGACAGTCATTACTGCAACTAATATGATTATATACCATCTCGAGAGATTAAGAATCCATAGCACGAAGAACGCAAATGTTTGCACAAGCCAAATTGTTTTAGCTCGATCTCCATACTTTTCCTTTTCGTATAAATCCAGATTCCTATTCTTATTTCCTACCGGTGCAAAAAACGCTATCGGAATTGAGACGACTATAAATGCTGCTATAGCAATATATCTGTGAACCTCCCAGTATTTTACTGCAAGAATCTGCAGAATGAATATAAGCGTTGAAACTACTGAGCACATTCGTCGATTACTAAAATGGAAACCACCTGCATGTTCTCGAAGTGGGAAGAGACATGCCATCAGCAACACCATTTCAATCGCTCTTTCAAGGATAACAGCAAAAATAGCTGCAATCACTAGTGGAATTGCAAGAGCAACGATGCAAGCTATTCCATAATCCAGTTGCTCTTTCTCTACTTCTTTTTCTTCTTCAATCAACACCGAGGCTTTATTCTTCATATTAAATCCCCCCTTATTATAATTCGGAGAGATTATTGCACAAAAAAATCCGGGCTCCCGGATCATGTTGAAATTTGCAAGTTTTATGTTGAAATTTGCAAGTTTACACCATAATATACATAGCAACCGCAAAAGTACGCTTGCGCACATCGAGCATTATCCACTTAAATCAAACACCTAATCGATCATTTTATAATGCCGAAATGCATCAACTATAGCCCGTTCCTTCTCCGGAGTACATTGAGGTTGTCTTGCTCCATCGGTTTTCGGAAGATTATAGTTCTGCCGCTCGAGTATTCCGTACTTTCGCTTAACCTGCGCAATATTAAGGTTGGAGACATGAAGCCCCGTGTTCTCCATAACATAATCCTGGATCTCCTGATAGGAAGCTTTTGCCTCTGCTTCCGTGATATCCAGTTCAGACATTTTTACGGTTACTTCAAGTTTTGGCGCACGAGAAAGTTTGGATAAAAGTACGCACGTCTCGACATGTGTCGTCTGCGGGAACATGTCCACCGGACAGATCTTCTTGATGCCGTATTTCACGCCCTTATCCTCCTGAAGCTGGAACAGACGCTGGAGGTCTCTGGCGAGTGTGGCCGGATTACAGGATACGTAGACGATACGGGTCGGACCGAGCTCGAGAAGTTTTAAAAGGAGCTTCTCGTCACAGCCTTTTCTCGGCGGATCGACAACGACCGCGTCCGGCATCATGCTGCCGAAATCGTAGTCCTCCGCTTTTCCGAAGATGAACTCCGTGTCCTCGATGAAATTCGATCTGGCGTTATTTCTCGCGTCGATCACGGCCGACTCGACGGACTCGATACCGAACAGGTGATGGCATGCATCCGAGCAGTAGATACCGATGCTTCCCGTACCGCAATAAAGATCCAGAAGCACACGCGGCAGGAATCCGTCATAGCGGAGATATTCTTTTACTTTGTCATACAGGACGACCGCCTGTTTCGAGTTCACCTGGAAGAAGGAATCCGGTGAGATACGGAATACACGGTTTCCGAGGAATTCGCGGATCGTGGTCTCGCCCCAGATATTCGTCCAGACGCCCTTGGGGTTCTTCCACTTCACGCCCTCCGGCCGTTCTTCCGTCCAGATGCTGATCAGGCACATGCCGTTTTTGGCCTGTCTTAACGCCTCGCTGCATACCGCGACGAACTTCTCGGCGTCGATCGTGACCGGCTTACTGACGACGAAGATGACCATCATCTCCTTGGACATGAGACCGGTTCTCACGACGATCTGGCGCAGTGCTTTTGCCGTCTCCATATTCGCCAGATCGGAAAAGAAGATCTGGGAGACCTTGCGGATGACCTCGGCCGCGGGATCTGCCAGGAAGCACTTCTCATGCTCCACGATCTTATGGCTGTTCCTCTCGTACTGGCCGATGTTCACGCATCTTTTTTCTTTACTGTATTCGACAGGATACTGGATCTGGTTTCTATAGTAATACTGCTCGGAAGCAGGAACGATCGTCTGCATGCAGGCGCGGATCTCGCTTTCCGGGAAGTGTCCCATACGGACGAGGCAGTTTCTGACCATGCTCTCTTTCATCTGGAGCTGGCTCTCATAGCGGGCATGCTGGAGCTGGCATCCGCCGCACCGCGGGAACTCCGGACAGATCGGCTTGACACGGCTCTTCGAGGGCGCGGTGTCCTCCGTCTTTTCCCCGTAGGTCATGTTATTCTTCTTCTCGGTGATCCGGACCTTCCCCTTTTCGCCGGGAAGCATGTCGGAAACGAAGATCTTCATACCATCTTCCTTGGCGCCTTTTTCTTCGATCCGGACAACTCCGGCGCCTTCATTGGAAATGCCGACGCATCTGCCGTTAAACACTCTGTTACTATCGAAAATCCCCATCCCTTAAATCCTCTTTACATTTTATGATTTCATTATATCGCACTTATATACTCTGTCCATTACATATAGTGGACATGCCCGTCTCTTTCCAATTACCCCGATTACGAGTATAATTAACGTGGATTTTTATCGATCCCCTACAAAAGGACCTCAAGAAGGTACGCTATGTCTGATATGAATCCGAACGGTCCGGCTTCCCGCCAGCCGTCCGGCGCAAATAATAATAATCGAAAAGCACCGCGCTCCGGTTCTTCGCCGAAACAATCCCCTGCATCGGACGCTACAACACCACGTACTCCGGCACCGAATGCGGCACCGGGGTCCGGGTATTCACGCGAGCAGATCTATGACCGCGCCCGTGCAAAAGCAGCTGCCGCTGCCCCGCAGAAGCGCTCCACGATCCCCTGCGCCCCGGAAGATTCCGCACTTGCAGATGAGCTCCGTTCCCGCCTGAAGGGTAAGCCTACAAGAGCTGCTCATAACCGTCACTGGTATGTCGAAGTGGTCCAGGCCGTTCTCACCATCCTGAAGACGCTCCTGATCCTTCTTCTTTGTGTCAGTTTCCTGGTCGGCGGATTTGCCGGCGGTATGCTGATCGGATATATCTCCACGACAACACCTCTGTCGATCTCCGATATCTCCATGACCGATACCGTAGAGACCTCGTTCGTCTACGACAGTAACGGCACGGTCATCGCCAAGCTGACCGGTAGTGAAAACGTCGACCGTATCTATGTCGCATATACCGAAGTCAAGAACACCTATATCGATGAAGCCATCATGGCGATCGAGGATGAGCGTTTCCTCGAGCACAGCGGTATCGACGTACAGCGTATCGGAAGTGCCGTCCTCTCTGCCCTGTTTAACGGCGGTACGGCTTCCCACGGCGGTTCGACGATCACCCAGCAGACCGTAAAACTCATCACCGGTCAGGACCAGAGATCCACTCAGCGTAAGGTGCAGGAGTGGTTCTCCGCCATGACCCTCGAACAGCAGCTCAGTAAAGATGAGATCATGCAGCTTTACATCAACCTCGCACCGATGGGAAATAACTACGTCGGTATCGAGGCCGGAGCCCAGAACTATTTCGGTAAGAATGCGAAGGAACTGTCGCTCGCGGAGTGTGCTTTTCTCGCAGGACTTCCGAAGAGCCCGTCGTACTATAATCCTCTCCGTGAATCCGGCAGAAGAAACGCGATGCGCCGTATGCGTATCGTACTGACAAAGATGTACGAGCTCGGCGACATCACTCAGGAAGAATACGAAAACGCACTGAATACGGAGCTTGTCTTCAAGACCAAGACCACCTCCTCGGCAACATCCATCAACTCCTACTTTGTTGAGTATGCCGTATCCGAGGTCATCTCCGATATTCAGCACGAAAGAAATATCAGCCGTTCTCTTGCGGCTACGACCGTCTATAACCGCGGCTACCACATCTATACGACGATGGAGCCGAATGTACAGGCAGTCATGGATGAGACCTTTAAGACGCAGTCCCTCTTCCAGACGGATCCGGAAGCCCTCGAGGATTATCCGGAGAAACCGCAGGGAGGTATGGTCGTCATCAACGTTAAGACCGGTGCGATCGCCGGCATGCAAGGAGGTTATGGCGAAAAGACCGTTAACCTCGGAACCAACCGTGCCGTCGATGCCAAGCGTCAGCCGGGTTCTTCCATCAAGCCGCTGATCGCCTACGGACCGGCAATCGAGCTGGGCCGTATTACACCGGCCATGATCTACGACGATAAGGAATCCCACCTCGACCCGTCGAACCCGGATAAGGTCTGGCCGAAGAACTCCGATGGTAAATTCAAGGGACCGATGACTATCCGCCAGGCTGTCTCCTCTTCCAGAAATACGATCGCCGTCATGGTATGGAACGATGTCGGTGCGGAAATGGCCCTGTGGTTCTTAAATGAAGTCGGTATCGACCGTCTCACCGAGCAGTATCCTTCTACCGCGATCGGCGGATTTAACGTAGGTATGTCGCCTCTGGAGATGGCTGCCGCATATACCACATTTGCCACCGGCGGTATCTACACGAAGCCATACGCCTATACCAAGGTCCTCGATAGTGACGGAAACGTCGTACTGGAGCATGTAGCCAACCAGCACCGCGTCTATCGTGAGGATACCTCCTTCCTGATGACGAGCATGCTTCAGGATGTTATCACCTCCGGTACGGCGAAGAACAAGGTCATGCCGATCAAGAACGCCAATGGCGAGAACATCGCTGTTGCCGGTAAGACCGGTACAACGGATGATAACGTCGATAAGTGGTTCTGCGGATATACGCCGTATTATGCTGCGGCCGTCTGGTACGGATATGACAACCGTCTGCGTACCACCGAGATCCCGAAAGGCGACAGAAACAATGCACAGCTCATCTGGAACGACGTCATGCAGAAGATCCACCAAGATCTCCCCGGCGCAGAGTTCCCGATCCCGGATAACATCGTAAAGGAGACCGTCTGCACCTCTTCCGGCATGAAGGCCACAGACTACTGTAAGAATGCGGACACCGATGTGACCGACTACTTTATCGTAGGAAGCTATCTTACCCCGCAGGACGACTGTACCTTCCACGTGTCACCGACTCCTACACCGGAGCCGACACCGACACCGGATCCGAATATACAGCCGCTGCCCGGCGGGTGATCAACTCTTCCGATCCTACAATACGCTATATGAAATAAAGACAAAAAAAGAAAGACCCATGCGGGTCTTTCTTTTTGGTTATGAGCAGAAATTCTATCAGAATTTCACTTTGACTTCGTGTACAGCGCCATCGCTGAAGATCGGTACACGGACACCCTCGATCGGAGTTCCATCCACCGTGATGGATACGCCGTCCTTGGTTCTCTTAAAGCCCTGCGGCTTATCCACGGTAATGTGGTAGAGTGCTTTTCCCGAAGAAACCATGATGTCTTCTGCCGTGTCCTCAGCGCGGAGGATCGGCTCGACGATCAGGGCATCACTTGTGAAGTCCACACCGAAGCTGGTGAACAGGCACAGCAGCAGCCATGTCGATGTACCGGACAGTGTCGGTCCGATGTTCTCACCTGTATCGGAGTTATTGTACTGGGTGCAGAGTCTCGGGTTACCGCATACGGTAAACGGAGATGTCATGGTTCTATACGGCAGGATGCAGTCGATGATCCAGAATGCGGTCTTGGCAAGTCTCTCTGCCAGTGCCTGGTCATTTACCGCCTTGCTGGCCTTGAGCATCGCAGCGGCCGCCATCATGTTCGCGTGCTTGAAGATGCCGCCGTTCTCACGGTCACCTGCATAGTACAGGGCAACGTCTATCTTCGGAGCGATCTTCGGATAATCCACACCGGTGCAGAGACGGAAGCCGAACGGAGTTCTGAGGTTCTTATCGAGGCTGTCGAGCATAGTGGAGATCTGTTCTTCCGAAGCACAGTCCGCAAGTACGGCCCAGCTGAAAGAGTTCAGGAAGTATGTACCGTTCTTGCCCTCTTCGATAACGAGACCGTCGTTTCCTGCGCCGAGGTAGGAGATCTCCGGCTTATCCTTTCTGTTAAAGAGAACACGTGCGAAGTAATCGCCCTTCCATGCATCGTTGTTGATACGTGTCTTCAGGTCAGCAGATGCGCCCTCGAGATAAGAGGCGTACGCATCATATCCGCAGTGACGGAACATACCGATCGCCGCATCCACCGCAACCTTCAGGAGGCAGGCATTCATGACGGATTCGGAGTACTCGGACTCAAGCGGAACCTCTCCGTAGTTCTTGCCGGCCTTAGCAAGCTGCTCTTTATACATCTCGATCTTCGTAGGACCGTTTACGCAGTCCGGATCGACGCGCAGACAGTCATTCCAGTCAGCTCTGTCGATGAGCGGCATGCCGTGGGCACCGACGGAGATCTTATAGGAATATGTGAATACTGCCTTGATGGTCTCAAGGATCGTTCTCTTCTTTCCTTCTTCACCTGCCACCGGGAGCTCTTCCTTCAGGAAGTCATAGTCACCGGTCAGGCTGATGAAGCGGTCAAGCGCCTGAAGCAGCCAGAGTGCATCATCGGACCACCAGCCGGGCTCCTTGCCCTGCCAGTAGAAGTTATGGTTGGCATAACCGTCTTCGTAGATATTGCTGATCCACTCACGGAGAAGCTTCTTGACGAACTCGATCTCGCCCATGCCGGCGAAGTAGTACATCGATGCGAAGATGTCCTGGATCTCACGGAAACCGATCTCACGGTAGCCCTTCTGTGTCCAGTCGAGAGAACGGGAAACGAAGGTCTGATAGAATACCTGGAACGGAAGGTTGTTATTTACATACGCTTCGAAGTTCTTATCCGCGTGGTTGATCTTCATGTAGGAAGCATATTTCTTCGTAAAGGAGATCACCTGATCGAGGCAGGCCGGAAGTGCGGATGCATCCGTGAAGCGGGCAATCAGGGCCTCGAGCTCTTCCTGCATGGTAATGTCTTCTTCATAGTTCTCGTTGACGCAGTCGGAAGACAGGCAGGTGAAGTTATCGACCTGGACCTTGGATCCGGCCTTTGCCGTAAACGGAGCAGATACTGCGAAGAAGCCAGGTCCCTTACGGGAGTGTGCATTGCTGAGAACAGCAGCGAACTGCGGCTTCTCAAGCGTGCCTGCACCGACGAAGTCTGCGTAACGTGCGCAGAACTGATCCGGGAAGACGACCTTGTCACCTTCGTGGACCATCAGGGTATTGAAACGGATATTACCCTTCGTCCACTTCGGATTCGGGTTAAAGGAGATCGCTTTGATCTCATCGTTGTCGCCGTAGAATACTTCGGACTGGGCAACAACAGTACTGAAGATGACGTCCTCGCGGAGAGCGTGTACTTCCTGGGTTCCGAACATACCGGTATATACGATGCGGAGATCTCTGTCGGATCCGCCCTTATTCCCGATCTCGATGAGCTGGGCTTCAACGGCTACCGGGAGCTTATCCTGCTGCGGCAGGATAAAGATCGTACGGCGTACGGTAAGTCCGTCCTTCAATTCATATTCGATGACCGTTCTGTTCTGTGCGTGACGGCAGACAGCTTTTGCCACGGAATCCTGCTTCGCGGATCCGGAGTAGAAGATCACCTGTCCGTTCTCAACAAGATAGAACTGGCGGTTGGCCGGGAAGCCGTTCTGCTCCGGCAGATAATCCCAGCGTGTCGCGAGCACCTGTGTGTCGGCATGGGAACGGAAGCATCCGCCGCCGATACGGTCGATTGCGCTCTTCGGTGTACTCTGAAGCGGATGGTCAAATCCGATACGATTACCGATAAGGAGATTCGTGTAGTAGTGCGGGCCCGGAGCCGGGGAAGCGAGATCACAGATCAGTTCGCCGTTCTCGTCGAGTTTTCCGCCCCACTCGGCAGCATATGCGATGACAGGCTCTGCTGAAGACAGGATCTTCTTTCCGTCTTCACTGTTCGTTATATCCTCTACACTGCCGTCTTTTTCAAAAAGGACACTGTAGCTGTTTTCTTTTTTGCTGATCAGGACCGATTTCTTTTCCGCGGCCAGTTTACTTACTTCTCCGCAGATATCTTCATCGGAAAGAAGTGCGGCACATACCGGAGCCGCAAACGGAAGTCCGGCTACTCCGAAGAGTACTCCGCCGTTTAATGTGGAAATATACTGGGCACTGACAGATCCGTGACCTGAAGCCTCTCCGAATCTCTCACGAAGCACCTTGTCTGCAGGTGCGATCACTGATCTTGCTCTTTCGCTTTTCATCCTCTGGAACCTCCTGAAAATAAAATAAGATCGGATGAATCAATAAGAAGAATTCGTCCGATCCCCTTTCGCTGCCCGATTGTGTAATAGATGGATCGATGGCACTTGCCGGCGCCTCCCCATCCAGGTTCACGTAATCTCCCACCCCAAACGGAAACCCGCGAACATGTCCACAATCGGGGCATACGATTTTTCCGAACTTCCGCATATATGCCGGTTGCCGCATGGAAAGCAAATCGTTCCGAGTTCTGTCTCCTCAAACAGAAGGTCTGATTTCTTCTCCCGAAAAATGAAAAACGGGAATCGCAGCTCCACACATATATGACCGCAGAAACGGAATCACCATACCTTATACTGTAGTCCTCATACAGCTCCGGCACGATGAGGGATGCCGATCAACTCGGCTATAGCTCTCGCATCCGTCTCCGGAAGAAGAGGCTCTGGCTCTCCTCCCGGATCGGGAATACGTCAGCTGCAAATAGTGTGTCAGCCCATTACGACTTCGACGTTATGCACGCCGCTGTCGAATACAGGCAGAATGTTGCCCTCGATCGCATTACCGTCAACAGTTACGCTCTTGATGCCCTTGCAGACATGATCAGGATTCTTGATCGTTACAGCGTACTCTGCGCCACGGTACTTTCTTGTGATCTTGAAGCCATCCCAGGAAGACGGGATCGACGGATCGATCTTCAGGCCGTCAAAGTCAGGCTGAACACCCAGGATGTACTGGGAGATAGCAACCATGTTCCATGCGGCTGTACCTGTCAGCCAGGAGTTCTTGCCCTGACCGAAGTTCTTGCCGGTTCTACCGATATCGGAACCTGCGTCCTTACCACCGATCATCTGGCCGTATACATACGGTTCTGTCTTATGGATGTCGGAAGTCTCTTCTGTGAATGCAGGAGCGATCTCAGAATAGTACTTGAATGCCTGGTCACCTTCGCCGGCATAAGCAGCCGCGCAGATGATCCATGCGTTGTTATGTGTGAAGATACCGGCGTTCTCCTTATATCCGCCCGGATAAGTGGAGATCTCACCGTACTGGATGTAGTACTTGGTGAATGCAGGATTGTTAAGTACAAGACCGAACTTGGTGTTAAGTCTTTCGTCGATCGCAGCAAGGGTCTTCTTATCCGCACCCTGCTCCTTGCCGACATCGGACATGATCGCGAAGCCCTGCGGCTCGATGAAGATCTGTCCTTCTTCGCATTCCTTAGATCCCATCTTCTCGCCGTTTGCGTCGTAAGCTCTGAGGAACCAGTCGCCGTCCCATGCGGACTCCATGATGTTCTTCTTCATCTTATCGATCTCTGCTTGAGCAGCTGCTGCCTCATCGTCCTTACCGAGGTGCTTGAGGATCGCAACATAGTTCGGGCCTGTGTAGGTAAAGAGGGTCGCAACCATGACGGACTCTGCTACCTTGGAGTAGCCGCCCTCTGCCTTGAACTTCGGGTTGGTGTATGTCTGGAAAGACTCACCCGGAGTATCGGAGTAGCAGGACAGGTTGATGCAGTCGTTCCAGTCTGCGCGCATTGCCAGCGGGAGACCGTGAGGACCGAGGTTGTTTACGATGTGGTAGAAGGAAACCTTCAGGTGCTCGAGCATGGTCTGGGCAACACTCATATCGTTGTCATAAGGAACCATCTCGTCAAGGATGGACCAGTCGCCGGTCTCCTTGATGTATGCGGATACGGAAAGGATCAGCCACAGAGGATCGTCGGAGAAATCACCGCCGATGTCTGCGTTACCTTTCTTGGTCAGCGGCTGATACTGATGATAGCATCCGCCGTCCGGGAACTGCGTGGTAGCGATATCGATGATACGCTCTTTTGCACGGTCCGGGATCTGGTGAACAAAACCGAGGATATCCTGGTTGGAATCACGGAAGCCCATGCCGCGGCCGATACCGGACTCGAAGTAGGATGCGGAACGGGAAAGGTTAAAGGTAACCATGCACTGGTACTGGTTCCAGATGTTGACCATACGGTCGACCTTATCATCCGGAGTAGTAACATTGAGGATGCCGAGGAGCTTATCCCAGGAAGCCTTCAGATCAGCAAGACCTGCAGCAACCTTCTCAGGAGTATCGAACTTCTCGATCATAGCCTTGGCTTTTACCTTGTTGATGGTCTTGCCGTCAGCTTCGAACTTCTGGTCAACAGGCATCTCAACATAACCGAGGATGAAGATGAGAGTCTTGCTCTCGCCTGCCTGAAGTGTGATCTCCTTATAGTGGGAAGCGATCGGGGACCAGCCGTCTGCGAAGGAATCTGTCGCCTTACCTGCGAGAACAGCTTCCGGATTATTGAATCCGTTGTAAAGACCGATGAAGGAATCACGGTCTGTATCGTAACCGTCGATCGTATCGTTTACGGAATAGAAAGCATAGTGATTACGTCTGTCTCTGTACTCGGTCTTGTGGTAGATAACGGAACCGTCAACTTCTACACGGCCGGTAGAGAAGTTTCTCTGGAAGTTAGTGCAGTCATCCTGCGCATCCCAGAGGCACCATTCAGCAAAAGAGAACAGCTTGAACGTCTTTGCGGAGCTTCCCTCATTCTTGAGGACAACCTGCTGGACTTCTCCGTCGTAACCGTTCGGTACGAAGAAAGTAACCTGAGCAGAAAGATCATTCTTCTTACCTGTGATGATCGTATAGCCCATACCATGGCGGCACTCATAGGCATCAAGCTCAGTCTTTACCGGAGACCAGCCCGGATTCCAGACCGTGCCATTATCGTTGATATAGAAGTAACGTCCGCCCATATCGATCGGTACGTTGTTGTAGCGGTATCTGGTAATTCTTCTGAGACGAGCGTCCTTGTAGAAATTGTATCCGCCAGCGGTATTGGAAATAAGACCGAAGAATGCTTCCGAGCCAAGATAGTTGATCCACGGATACGGTGTCTTCGGGGTCTCGATTACATATTCACGGGATGAATCGTCAAAATGTCCGAACTTCATATGCCATATGCCTCCTAAAAAGTAGATTTCAAGTACATATATCTTACTATAGAACAAGGCAAATCGGAACGTTTCGACAAATGAAAAAAGCGTTAACAAACGCTTAAATTTCGGGCAAAATCGGGCAAACGCAAATGATAACGAACTCGAAAACGGTTTCGGATTTTCGCTTTTAAAACGGAAAAAACGCAGTTACGACAGGCCCAGCAGTTCTTCCATGGCTACTATGAACTGCTGTTTGATCTCGTCCATCGTCTCGATCTCCTGATTGATGTACGAATTGAAGAGGTTCTGGATCTCTGTCTCCGCGCACTTCTGCACTGCCGGCTCATCCGGGATCACGATCCGCTCGGCTTCCGGAACCAGTACAGCATACGGATTCTGTCCTGCGAGAAAATCACTGGCAAAGTTCGGATCCTGCGCACACTTCTTCATGATGGAACGGCTGTTTACGAAGCGTCCTTTTACTGCCAGATCCGTCATCACGGTCGTATCCAGTGTCAGAGCCTTTAA
Organism: Clostridiales bacterium; assembly: GCA_017519205.1. Classification (GTDB taxonomy): domain Bacteria; phylum Bacillota; class Clostridia; order Saccharofermentanales; family Saccharofermentanaceae; genus Scatonaster. The sequence goes on from JAFWSW010000239.1 coordinate 15,142, forward strand.
GACCTTGGCCGCACTAGCACGCTTATCACAGGTAGATGCCACCATCAGCCATGCGCCGCCGTCGTAGGAAGCAGACGGTGCCGGTACGATCGACCATCCGGTCTCCTCCGGGATCGTCGTCTCTGTCGTCTCATCGGATGCATTCGTCTCCTTCGGAGTCACCTCCGGCTTTTCTTTATGTCCCGGCACATAGCCGATCACATCGGTAGCGGTCTTCAGCGAGCCGAAGAAAAGCACGCACTGCCCGTCATTGATCGCACGGGTCCACTCTTCACTTCCTTCGGCAAATTCCAGAGTAAGCGTCTCGTTGAAGAGTTTCTCCTGAAGAGCAAAGTATCTGTCAAACTCACTGTCGATCGTTACCTTGCCATCTTTGATCCAGGAAACGGAACGTCCCTCCCAGAACAGTCTTCCCAGCTGCTGACGGTCAGCCAGAAGCTTGACGACTCCCTCTGTATTCAGACTGACCTCTCTGGCCTGCTCCATAAAAGAATTCCAGTCGGAAAGCTTGGCTGAAACCTGGGAAGGATCTGCAGAACCCAGAAGTTTATCTGCCAGATAGCGGTTATAGATGAGTGCCGTCGGAGCAAGATCGTAAGCAAGCGCTTTGATCGACTGATCCTTATCCGTCGCAGCCTTATAGGTATATTCGAACTGATCATCGAGATCCTTGCGGCTGATACCGACCTGCTCGATTCCGATGCTGTAATCACTCTCAGTAAAGTTGGAAAGCGAGTCGGCATCCACCATGAAGATATCCGGCTTCTTCTCAGAAGAGAAAGCCTTCTTCAACTCAGCGTCATACTGGGACGGCTCTATATAGATATACTCATAATCAATATCCTTGAGATATTCAGCGAATTGTACGGCAAAGGTCTTCTCATAGCCGTAGATCACAAGCGGATCTTCAGACTCGTCCACGACTGAAGAAGGAACAGTCGGATCAACTGAAGGTGTCGGTTCAGTAGAGGGCTCCGTGGAAGGATCCGTTTCCGACTCACTCTCGGAAGAAGACTGCTTCGCCGAAGTCTCTTTGGTAGACACATTCGACTCATCCTTATTCTTCGGCTTACAGGCACACATCGGGAGTGCCAGAGACACCGCAAGTATGGTAGTCAGCAGTTTTCCGAACTTCATAACTTCCTCCGCTCAAAATATCTAAAGTCAAGTTTACAACAATACCTACTACCTTTCAACAAAAGTGACTATTGGTATATATAATTGACAACAGTTCTATTTCATAATAAAATTTCTCTTGTCTTTAGACCAATTGGGGCATTAGCGCAGTTGGGAGCGCATCACACTGGCAGTGTGGGGGTCAGGGGTTCAAGTCCCCTATGCTCCACCAATGAAAAAGGGCTGTTTCGAATAGAGAAACAGCCTTTTCTTTTTTGCGTAATTAGACCGCGGAAATCATTCCGAGTTGTTTGGTCTAACGAATAGAACGATGCGATTAGACCAAACAACTAAATCTCTATTGTTTGATCCTACCGAAAATGGAAGCAGATAAGACCATATTGTTTTTTCGCCATCATATGGTCTTACTTCATTGCAATAAAGGTTAGACCATATGAACAAGACTCCATTATAGGGTCTTACCTAGCTCTCAAATTGATTAGACCATATGTGCTCAAAGAGCAGTTCAGTCTAATCGACTGCTCTTTTTTGTTAGACCAAACGATAAAATCCCTGCATCTGGTCTAACCGGAACGTCCCGCCTCCCAGGAATGAGGAAAAAACCGTTACATCACATTCAACCAAAACAAAAAGATATACTTTTCGCCAGCCTATCACGCGAATCTTGTGAAATCAGTAACTGAAAAAAGATAAAAAAATAGCTTTCCAAGCCTCCGTAGGGCGAAGCCCGAGGACAGCGCAGGAAAGCTATTATTTTTATCTGATTACTCAACCGTAACGGACTTCGCCAGATTCTTCGGTTTATCGATATCGCATCCGTTTTCTTTTGCAACATGGTAAGCAAGCATCTGCATCGGTACGATCTCAACGACTGCAGAGAACAGATTATCGATCTTCGGGATGAAGATAACGTCATCTGCCTGCGCCAGGATCTCGTGGTTGCCCTTATAGGTAACGGCAAGGACTTCCGCGCCACGGGCCTTGACCTCAACGATGTTGCTCAACGTCTTTTCCATGATGTGCGGGTTGCAGCAAAGTGCGATGACCGGCTGGTGCTCTTCGATAAGAGCGATGGTGCCGTGCTTAAGCTCACCTGCAGCATAGGATTCTGCATGGATGTAGGAGATCTCCTTCATCTTCAGGGCCGCTTCCAGAGCAATCGCGGAGTCGGTATTTCTTCCGATGAAGAACATCGACTTGGTGTTATGGTATTTCTTTGCCATCTTCGGAATCTTCGGGTTCATGTCGAGCACTTCCTGAACACGCTTCGGAAGCATCAGAAGTGTGGACAGATGGTGATAGTAATCTGCATCCTCGATCCTTTCGAGTGTTTTTCCGATATAAACAGCTACCAGGTACAGAACGGAAACCTGTGTGGTGTAACCCTTTGTGGTCGCAACGGCAATCTCCGGACCGGCCCATGTGTAAAGGACATCATCTGCAAGCTTGGCAATGGTGCTGCCGACAACGTTAACGATGGCAAGAGTTCTTGCACCTCTCGCCTTGCACTCCTTCATGGCAGCGATGGTATCTGCGGTCTCACCGGACTGGGAAAGCACGATCAGAAGTGTATGCTCATCGATCAGCGGGTCGCTGTATCGCAGCTCACTTGCGAGCTCGCAGGTGACCGGGATGCGGCAGAGCTTTTCGATCGTATACTTGGAAGCACATCCGGCATAGTAAGCGGAACCACAGGCGGTGATGACGATCTTGTTGATGGACTCGAGATATTCTTTCGACCATTCGATCTCATCGAGAACGATCTTACCGTCCTTGATACGCGGAGCAACAGTAGCCTTAACGGCTCTCGGCTGCTCGATGATCTCCTTGAGCATGAAGTGCTCATAGCCGCCTTTTTCCGCAGCTTCGATATCCCATGTGATACGGGAGATCTTCTTGGTGATGGTCTGGCCTGCCGCGTCAAATACCTTGACCTCTTCCGGTGTCAGTTCAGCGAACTCACCGTCGTCGAGGTAGATCGCATTTCTCGTATTGGCAACGAGCGCGGTAACGTCGGAAGCGAAGAAGTTCTCGCCTGCGCCGACGCCTAAGATCAGCGGGCTCGCCTCACGGGCCACTACGATCGTATCCGGCTTTTCTGTGCAGATAACACCGAGAGCATAGGAACCGGAAAGACGCGCGGATGTCTTGATGACGGCACGGCGGAGGTCGCCCTTGTAGTACATCTCAATGAGGTGAACGATGACCTCGGTATCTGTTTCACTGTCGAAGTGATATCCCTTCTCGATCAGTTCTTCACGAAGTGCGATATAGTTCTCGATGATGCCGTTGTGTACGATAGCGAAACGGCCGTCATTACTTAAGTGCGGGTGTGCATTGGTATCTGTCGGCGCACCGTGGGTCGCCCATCTGGTGTGTCCGATACCGGTCGTTCCGGGGCAATCCTTACCGTCTCCGGTCAGTTCACAAAGATTCGCGATACGGCCGCTGACCTTATCGACCTTGATCGTTCCGTCATTCAGTACCGCGAGACCGGCAGAATCATATCCTCTGTACTCCAGTTTCTTCAGGCCATCCAGAAGGATCGGGGCCGCCTGCTGAGTTCCTGTATATCCGACGATTCCACACATATTTTATTCCTTTCTTCCGTATCTGATAGAGGCTCTCCCCGCCTCCTGCGATACGAAAACGGGCTCATAAGGAGCCCGCAGAGTTATTTTCTTAAGATAATGCTTTCTCTTTCCGCGCCGACAGACACATACGTGATCGGGCATCCGATAGCCTTCTCAACATAGAGTACATAGTCCTGAGCCTGCTTCGGCAGATCTTCCCAGGTTCTGCAACCCGTAATATCGGTCTTCCATCCGTCGAAGTACTCGACGACCGGCTTACAGTCATTCAGTGCGACCGGGAACGGGAAACGGTCGATCTTCCGGCCGTCCAGCTCGTACTGTGTGCATACCGGGATCTTATCCATGTAGCTCAGAACGTCGAGTTTGGTCAGTGCGATCTCTGTCGCTGCCTGAACTTCGATGCCGTAGCGGGTAGCTACGATGTCGAGAGGACCGACACGACGCGGTCTGCCTGTCTTGGCGCCATACTCGAAGCCTGCTTTTCTGAGCTCCTCTGCCTCGTCACCGAACATCTCGCATACGAACGGGCCTTCACCTACGCAGGTGGAGTATGCCTTTACGACGCCGACAACATCATCGATCTTTGCTCCCGGGAAACCGGAACCGATCGGTGCGTAAGCAGCCATCGTGTTGGAAGATGTGGTGTACGGGTGAATACCGTAATCGAGGTCACGGAGAGATCCGAGCTGAGCCTCGAAGAGGATGTTCTTGTCCTGTTTCTTTGCTTCTGCGAGAAAAGCACCTGTATCGCAGACGAAAGGCTTGATCTTCTCACAAGCATCGTCGACCCACTCTTTGAGCATTTCCATGGTGTACGGTCTTGCGCCGTATACCTTTGTGATCGTCAGGTTCTTCCACTCGAGAAGATCGGAAAGGTGCTCCATCAGGTGATCCTTGTAGAAGAGCTCACCAGCGAGGATCGTCTTCTTCGAATATTTGTCTGAATAGAACGGAGCGATACCCTGCTTGGTAGATCCGAACTTCTTATCGGCCAGACGCTGTTCTTCCAGTCCGTCCAGTTCTCTGTGCCACGGCAGAAGAAGAGATGCACGGTCGGAGATCTTCAGGTTCTCCGGTGTGATCGAAACGCCCTGGGAAACAACTTCAGATACTTCCTTCCACAGATTCTCCGGATCCAGCGCTACACCGTTTCCGAGGATATTTACGACACCGTCGCGGAAAATACCGGATGGGAGAAGATGCAGGGCGAACTTACCCTTCTCATTGATGACCGTATGTCCGGCGTTTCCGCCGCCCTGGAAACGAACGACGATGTCGTACTTTTCCGTCAGCAGATCGACCATACGGCCCTTGCCTTCATCTCCCCAGTTAATACCCACGATTGCGCAGTTTTTCATGTTTTTGCCTCCTGTTGATGTGCGAAGCTTTCAAATGAACAATGGTGTCCTGTTTTACTTAATCAAGACACCATTGTCAATACCGTCACATTTTATACTCTATATAAAGGGAGTTGTCAAGATTTTCCTTTCTCGGCGGGAGCTTCCGGAGTTTCGTCCTTCGGCTCTTCCGGCACCGGTCCCAGGACAATATCCGCGAAGTTGATCGGAAGTCCGATGGTCGGGACACGTACCAGACCGGCCTTTGACTTACCGGGCAGGATCGTGATTCCTTTCTTCGGAAGGACAAAGGAGACCGTCATGTCAGCGGTGATCGCACCCGGATCCACCTCGCCGGTATTACAGTCGACACCGGTCGGAATATCGATCGCGATGACTCGTGCGCCTCTGCTGTGTCCCTCTTCGATCTTCGCGGTGATGGCGGTAAGTGTCGGCGGAAGAGGGCGAGCGAACTCATATCCCGTGCCGATAATACCATCGACAAGCACGCATGGCATGCCGGGTTCTTTTTCATAGATCATGCGGGAGATACCGGCCTGCCAGATCGCCGGGTCAAACTCGGATGCCGGCTTGATCGGCACTCCGAACTTCTCGGCTGCGGCGCGGTTATTCTTCACTGTGGGAGACTGTGTCTCACCGGGGAAACAGTCCCAGATGGTAACTGTATAGCCCCATGCCTTCAGTATTCTTGCTGCTACGTAGGAATCGCCGCCGTTCATACCTTTTCCGGCGAAGAAGTGGATGGGCGTGGTCAGAGCTTTGGCAACAACAGTACAGGCATTGGCAACCGCCAGACCCGCATGCTCCATCAGGATCGAGACCGGTACCTGATAATCAGAAGACGCGGCCTTATCGATCGCACGCTGCTCTTCCCTCGTAAGTGTCATGCGCACACGGCGCACCGGCTCAACCGGTTCCTTCGGCAGTGGTGGATTCAGTATGCTCTTTTGTGGCCAAAAAGGACTCTCATTCTTTCTCATTCTTCCTACCCGCTTTCACCAATGATTACATCATCGCTACGGAGCGATTCCCTCACTCTCTTCATTGTATCATTTCATTTCCGATATGGTCGAGTGCTTTTACTATAGGGATCGTCAGAAAAGCGATGAATCCGCCGGCGATACTTCCGGCAAGCACCAGATACGGAAGGTATGTGATCACATAGACCGTTCTTGTCACCCAGAGAGCGGCAAGGATCTGGCCGATGCCGTGGCTCGCTGCACCGGCGATACTGACGCCGAAGATCGAGACGTGCTTTCTTTCGACCAGGACGCACATCGTGCCCCAAGCGAAGACTCCGCCCGTGAGCGAGAAGATGAATCCGATGATATTTCCGCCGAGCGCGAGAACGACAAGAGAACGAAGGACTGCGACCAGAAGCGCCTCCTTCTTCCCGACACTGTAGAGCGTCACGAGGATGGCAATATTTGCCAGGCCCAGTTTAAATCCGGGGATCGGAAGGATACCCCTCGGCAGGAGCCACGCCTCAAGGATCGAGAGTACGAGAGCAAGTGCGAGCATCATCGCGGTCTTGGTGATGTCATAGGCAGTTCTTCTCATCGGGCGATCACATCCACCTTTCCGGACGGATCGTCCTTTTCGGAACCTCCCGAGACGATCTGAACGACCACCCGGTTCGGAAGACAGATCGCACCATCTCCCGGCGCGGTAAGATCTCCCTGATCCACACAGATCTTATCTGTGCAGGAGCTCTCCTTGATATAGACTTTTTCGGAAGAAATGAAGATGATCATATGGCCTCTTTCCGAGTCGATCCGGTATTCCATCGGATCAGAAAACTCGGCAAGATCCATCTCCAGGAGGACCTTTCCATCCTGTGTGATACGCACATATCGGGCATCACCTTGATGCGCACGCCGATGGAAAAAGATACCGCCGATCAGTATCGCGCAGACAAGAACGATAGCGCCGATGATAAAAACATCGCCGGAAGAGAAACGGAAATTTCTTGGTGGAAGCTTCTTAACCGAAGTATTCGATTGTCCATCCTTCTTGCGCATGTACCTTCCCCTTCAGTGATGAAGATACCCATAATGTACCATTTTCCGCGCACAAAATACAATCGATATTATCCCGCATCGCGAGTGTCTTGGCCTCGCCGGAGCCCAGTGCATAGAGAGCGGTGGAGTATGCATCTCCTCTTGTTCCGTCCGCTCCGATGACCGTGACGGAAAGCATATCCGTGTTGGACGGGAATCCGTTTCTGGTGTCCATGATGTGGCCGTAGCGTACGCCATCCTGCTCAAAGAATCTCTCGTAGGCTCCACTTGTGATGACCGTTCCGACCGTACTTGAAGACAGGGTAAATGTGCAGCACATCTTGGTCGTATCAAGCGGAGAAACGACGCCGATGGAAAGATCGGAGGAAGAAGACCATGCGCAGATATTTCCGCCCAGATCAAGGATGATCTCCGACAGGGAAAATGCGCGGAGCTTCTGCATCAGGATATCTCCGATAAAGCCCTTGCCGATACCTCCGAGGTCGACAGATACACCCGGTTCGACATATGCCGTACGGTTGGAAAGAAGATGTACTTTCCGGTAATCGACATTCTTTACCGTCTCCTGGATCTGGGCCGAGTCCGGGACATGCGGATATCCCGTACTGAATCCCCACAGGTCCATGAGCGGTGCGACCGTCGGATCGAAGCGTCCGGCGGTCTTTTCCGAGTACTTCATCGCCGTCGAAAGAAGATAGTATGTATCCTCCGAGAGCGTGACGGGTTCTTTTTCCGAAGAAGCATTCAGCTTCGATATCTCACTGTCTTTATTTCCACGGGAGAGCTTGGCATCCATCTTCATAAGAAGATCCGAGGCTTCGTTGATGGCCCGGTTGGCGTCTTTTCCTTCACAGCTCAGCGTGACATATGTGTCGCAGGCAAAGAGCGTGACCGACTTTTTCTTCTTTCCGGAGCATCCGGAAAGTGTAAGCGTCCAGGATACTAGAAGCACCAAGGAAAGAAATAAGGCCACGCCTCTCCCGGGCCGGGAGAATGCTGGCCTTCTGCTATTTGCGTTTGCGATGTGTTTTCTGCTACAGATAACTGATCTCATGTTCATCCTCGGAGTCTTCTTCCCGCTTATGCCGGGTTTCCTTTCCGTGGAAGATCGCATAGATGTATCCGCCTCCGCCGATCACCAGCACGATCCCTACGACCAGGAACTCCGCCCAGAATACCACATATTGCTCAGCAAGGCGAGCCGATCTCTCGTAATACGGTATCTGAAGCGACTCCCCTCCGGTATAGGACTTCTTCAACGGGAAGTACTTCTTCCAGAGCGATGTCACGTGGAATCTCGAAGTATTGCTGAATACCTGAAGCTCCGATTTATCTTCGGAATAGCCGATCGTGTCACCCATCGCCTGGACAAGATCATTATACGCTATGTTCTTGATCGGGTCCATCAGAAGGAC
>JAFWSW010000025.1 GCA_017519205.1 Clostridiales bacterium
AAGCAGAAAAAGAAAGCAAAAGACATGAGTGCGCGTGAGTACAGAGCCGTGGATCGCATGATGAGTTGGAAGATGAGACTGATCGCTGCAATCAATATGGTTATGACAAAAGCGAAAACGAAAGACGAATTTGTGAAGTTCATGAGAGACCTCGGATACGATGTCGCGTGGACGGACAGCAGAAAGTATATCACCTACACTACCCCGGATGGGTACCGGTGTAGAGATAACCGGCTGCATAAAGATAAATATTTAAAGGAGCACATGGAATATGAATTCAGAATACGAGAAGAAATTCAACGACGCGATGAACGCATGCATGCAGGATCTGAAGACCGCGGAGAAAGGAACAGCATTCTTTACGATCAGCGAAGAGAACTGGAAAGCTCTCGTCCGGGTATTGAGATCACAGGCTACGCTGATAGACACGATCAGATTCACCATAAAGGATGTAGCGACGAGCGATGTCCTGAAATGGTATCTGGAACAGACGATGAGCATCCATACGGGAAACGAGACAGCCTGGAAGGACGAACTGAAAACTCAGGCGAAGTCGTGGAACGAAGAGTGGAGAACCAGAGCGATGACCTATCAGGAGGAACTGACGAAACAGGTTGGGAAGCAGAACGAGAAATTTGCTTTGGATATGGAGAAAGTAAAGCAGGAACTCCAGAACCAGATGCAGGAGAAGACAGAGAGGCTGTACCACCGGCTCCTGTTCCCGTGTCTGCTTACAACATTGTTGGCGTCAGTGCTAACCTTGCTGCAGATCTTGTAGGCATCATTGATTCTCGACCCAGGGAAGATGGGACACCCCATCCCCGACCTGTGAGAGAACGGAAGAACAAGCAAAAAGACGATCGGGATGGTCCGATCATGAGTCTGTAAGAAAGGAGGCGAAAGCCATGAAAAAAGATATACCGGTATGGGAAAAGTACGCGCTTACAATTAGAGAAGCAGCTCAGTATTTCCATGTAGGGGAAAAGAAGCTGCGTCAGATTGTGGAAGAAAACCCAGATGCCGACTTTGTAGTGAAACTTGGGAATCGATCCATGATTAAACGCAAGAACTTCGAAACCTATCTCGATCGGGCAAGTGTTCTGTGAGCGAAGAGGCATTGAGGGCTGGAGAGACTTATCGTGGAGTATCGTTTTATAACTGAATCTAGGGGCACTTTTTTGGCAATAGCCCCCAAATAGCCCCCAAATTTGAGAGAAACGCCCTTCTTTGAAAGAGATTTTGAAAAAAGAAGAACCCCGAAACCATTGCGGTATCGGGGTTTTTTGCTGGAGCCGATTGCGAGACTCGAACTCGCGACCTGCTGATTACAAATCAGCTGCTCTACCAACTGAGCTAAGTCGGCGACTTTTCAGCGCAAGAGATATTGTAAATTGAAGGACGGGGTTTGTCAACACCCTTTTTCTCGCGACGAGTGCTTTTCGAGCAGAAATCTCTTGACGGAAGGGGCGTCCTGTAGTAACATTACCTAGCACATAAAGTCCGGTCCGGCATACGTGATGCTTGGAATTACGCGCCGAACCTTTGATTTAAGAGGTGAAAGACATGAAAGAAGGAATCCATCCGAAGACACAGGTTGTCACAGTAAAGTGCGCTTGCGGCGAGACTTTCGAGACAACTTCCACGAAGAGCAGCCTGCGTGTTGACATCTGCTCCAAGTGCCACCCGTTCTACACAGGTAAGCAGAAGCTCGTAGATACAGGCGGACGTATCGATAAGTTCAAGAAGAGAATGGGCCAGAGCAACGGCTGATATCTTTTCGGACAAATTGGAAAGATCAAGGAGAACCGCTTCGGAAGAGGCGGTTCTTTTTTGCGTGTCGGAGGGAATGATGCGCGATTGCGGTTGCGTCCCGGAGGGGGGATTTATAAGGATACGACTAAAAACGTTGAAACAATGAATTAGTCGTATGCTTGCGGGTGATCTGTGCGACTAAAAAAGCACCGCTGAAAGATTAGTCGTATCCGAGATGTAAACCGTACGACTAAAAGACGAAAGGAGCCGGATTAGTCGTACTTTTCGAAGAAACGGATACGACTAGAAAAGAAAAAACAGCGTTTTAGTCGTATTGAGGAAAATATACAAAACGTCATGTAGTCGTAACCTAGTCGTGTTTTACGAAAATGGGTTTTCTGATAAAATAGGTTTGGTTACGTGCACGCGTGCGCGTTAGAAAGGATTTTCTGAAAATGGATGAAGAAATGAAGAACCAGGAGCTCGAGGGCTCCGTAAACGATATAGAGAATGCGGCTGCAGAAGCTGAAACGGCGGTAACTGCTGAGGCAGAAGCCGCAACTACCGCAGTGGAAGCCACAGCAGCGGAAGCCGTTGTTGAAAGTGTAGCCGAAACTGCAGTTGAAACCGCAGCCGAAACCGCAGAAACCGCAACCGATGCCGGCGAGCAGGTCATCGAGACCACCGGCACAATCGTAAATGAAGCGATCGCAGGCGTTCCGGCACCGATGGTGGAGGTTGAATCTCCCGAGATCGTTCCCATTGAGGAAGCAGAGATCGTGACCGCGGCCGTTGAAGGCCCGGCAGAGACCATCAAGCCCGCACCGCTTCCGCTCAAACACGCCAAGAAAACGACCATCGGCGGACAGGCCCTGATTGAGGGCATCATGATGTGCGGCCCGCACAGGACCTGCATCGCAGTAAGAAAAGCCGATGGCTCCATCTATGTAGAAGAAATCAAAAAGAGCGCCAGTGAGACGTTTTTTGAGAAAGTTCCGTTGATCCGTGGCTGCATCCGCTTCTTCCGCCAGCTCATCTCCGGAACCGCGGCGCTCATGAAGTCCGCCGAAATCTCCGAAGAAGGCGACCCGCAGGAAGTTGCCGACCGCGTAGTCGATCGGGTTCCGGTCGAGGAGAAGAAGCCCCAGACCGTGCAGGAAGCCAAGGAACAGCAGAAGTCTTCCAAAGAAAAGACCGCCAGCAAGCTCGACCAGTTTGCCGATAAGCACAATAACGGCGTCATGATCTTCGCCGCCGTCCTCGGACTGGCCTTCAGTATCGTGCTCTTTATCCTCCTGCCGCGACTGATCGTTGACACGTGCCTGCATTTCTTCTCCGCAGAGAGATCCGATTCCATCAAGCTCAATGTCGCCCTGAACTTCATCGAGGGCGCGATCCGAATCATCATCTTCCTGACGTACCTGGGCCTTACATCCCGCATGAAGGACATCGCCCGCGTCTGGATGTACCACGGCGCCGAGCACAAGACCATCGCCTGCTACGAAGCGGGTGAGGAGCTGACCGTTCCGAACGTCCGTAAGATGAGCCGCTTCCATCCGAGATGCGGTACCGCGTTCCTGTTCATCGTCGTACTTGTTTCGATCCTCGTATTCTGCGTCGCCAGCGTATTCATCGGCGTGGCGCAGTGGTGGGTCAACATGCTCGTCCGTCTGGCGCTCGTGCCTCTCGTCGGCGGTATCTCCTACGAGATCCTCCGTTTCTGTGGCCGCCACGACCAGAATGCATTCTGCAAGATCTTCATCGCTCCGGGCCTTGCGCTCCAGAAGCTGACGACCAAAGAACCGACCGACAGCATGATCGAAGTGGCTATCGCTTCGGTACAGGCGGTCATCCCTGAAAACGCAAACGAGGACATCTGGTGACCATCCAGGAATATCTGAAAGAGAAGACAGCGCTTCTTGCCCGCGCCGGAATCGACGACGCGGAAACAGAGGCGTTGCTTTGTTTTGAGACCGCATCCGGCATGAACCGTGCTACGATCCGTTTTTCTGCGGAAAAAGCACTCGCCGATTGTTTTCCGGACGACGTTGTTGAGAAGATCGATGACGTCTTTTCCCGCCGCGCTTCTCATGAGCCTCTTGCCTATATCGTTCGAAAAGCACCCTTCTTCGATCTTGAGTTCGCCGTCGGTCCGGGTGTGCTGATCCCGAGATTTGATACCGAGATCCTGGTCGAGACTGCGCTCGGGTGCCTTGGGTTTCCGCAGATGCTTCCGGGGGATCCGAAGCTCCCGATTGTCATGGAAATCCATACCGGAAAACAGTGTAACACTGTTACAGAACTTGAAAAATCAGGCTTTTTCGTGCAGGGGATAGTTCCGATGCTCGTCCCTGATACGACGCCGGTCCGCCCGGTCAGGATCCTCGATCTTTGTACCGGATCCGGCTGCGTGGGCATCACGATCGCCCATGAGCTTCAGAAAAAAGGGGTGGATTTCGACCTTCTCATGACAGACATTTCTCCCGAGGCTGCTGCCTATGCCAAAGAAAATGCGAAGCAGATCCTGGGAGATAGTGATAACAAAAGCGGAAGCAGATGGAGGGTGGAGATCACCGACCTCTGGCCGAAGGATCTTTCTTCGAAGTTCGACCTGATCGTCTCCAATCCGCCGTATGTGACGAAGGATGAGATGGAAGAACTTGCTCCGGAAGTGAGAAATCACGAACCGGATCTGGCGCTGACCGACGGCGGCGACGGACTTCTGATGTACCGCCGTATCGCAGAAGGCCTGAAAGAATATCTGGATCCGTACGGAGTCATCGCTGTCGAGCATGGCTGTGACCAGGGAGAGGCAGTACGGAAGATCCTGAACGCGGCTCTGGGAAATGAGTCCGCTATGACGATCCGGGACTACGGAGATAAGGACCGCGTGACCTGCGGAAAAAGGTGAAGTAGACTATGAACGGGAAGTTTTTCTTATATAAATATCAGGAAGGACAGGTCGTGACACTGAAGAAGACGCATCCGTGCGGCGGCAAGACCTGGAAGCTCCTTCGTGTCGGCGCAGAGGTCCTGATGTGCTGCGAGACCTGCGGGCATAAGATGACACTCAAGAGATCCGCACTCGAGAAAGCCTGCGTCAGCGTAACCGACGCCCCGACAGAAGAGTAATGTATCCGGGCAAGCGCCCGCTCGCATCTGATCCGCCATCTCCGGCCCCGTACTGTCACCATTCTCAAACTTATTTGTGATAAAATACCCTTGGAAACTAGGGAGGGTACATTCATGAAAAAAGCTGTTTCTCTATTACTTACTATGACTATGGTGCTTTCGCTTGCTGCCTGCGGCAAGTCGGAAGAGACAAAGAAGCCGAAGAAACCGAAGAGAACGACTACGACGGAGGCGACCGAGACGGAAAAACCGACGGAACAGCCTTCGGATACAACGGAGACGACAGAGGAGCCGACAAGCGCGACATCAGATACGACCGCTCCTTCACAGGGCGTCACTCACGATCTGACCGCGTATGAGGCGGAGGTAGGCAGATACTACTGCGTCTATGGCGCGATCGACCCGACCGATGATAACCAGTACGGCACCACGCTTGACCGTGTGGAAGTATCCTGCGATGTTGTGGACGTTATGCTCGACTACGATAATCCGGAGCCGATCCTGAAGCAGATCGATGAAGAGACCTTTACCGAGCTTTTTAATGCAGCGACAGTATTCAATCAGGAAGCTGCGGAATTTGCAGCGGCCGAGAAAAGCGGAAGGGAACTCTCGGTCTACTATAAAACCAGAAGCGTCGACATCTACCGCGCAGACAGTAAGATCTTCTCGTATGTTGTAGAGGAATATGAAGCGAAGCCCGGTACAAACAATGAACCGGTATACACAATGAAGAACTTTGACAGTGCGACCTGCGCGCCGATCACTTTCGAAGACGTCATTACCGATCCGGATGCCCTGATCGCCTATGTTCAGGAAAACCTCAGCAACGCATTTGTACTCGATGACACCATCAATGCAATCAAGGACAAGAGCCTCGTATTCGGTATCCTCTACGATGGTATCTACCTCTATAACATTCACACTAAGATCCCGGCGATCGGCAATGAAAACATGCTGAATATGTCTCTCTTTACTGCGACGCCGGAGTGCTATTCTCTCATGCTCGACGCCCACCAGAACCTCGAGTGGGATCTCGATGGAGATGGCAATAACGATTCTCTGTTCGTTCAGCTGCCGCACGATGACAGTATCCTGATCACGATCAACGCTGAAGAATATGAGTTTGGCCCGGAGGTCCTTCCGGAGGTCGGCGGCTACTATTTTAATTCTTACTATGCAAGTTATGTATTCTTCACACACGAAGGCTGCTACCTGCTCGTGCAGATGTCGACCGGCGAAGATGACTACTCCGTCTACGCGATCTTCGAACTCAAGGACGGAAAAGCCGAGTTCAAGGATTTTGAGTATGGCTGGCTCGCCGATGCACACGATCCGAACAACATCGAAGTCGGAAACTTCTACAGTGGTCTCGGCTTCATCAATGCGCGCGCCCGCTGCTCCATTAAGGACGGTAAGTTTGTACCATACTCCGCGCTCGGCTATGTGTACACCATGCCGTATCAGGCGAAAACAGACATCAAGGGCAAGAAGTTTGACCACACGACTATGGATATCGGCGATGACGTTGTTATCAAGGCCGGCTCCAAGGTCACCATCTCTTACTATTCCGGAGAGACAAAACAGGTGGTCCTCCGTGTCCTCGATCCTGCTGATCTTAACCAGTATGACGTTCTTGTCGAAACAGACGGCGAGAGGTTGATCGACGGGAAGAACGTCGATGACGTCCTCGAAGGCATTTTGTGGGCCGGCTGAGTTTGGCCTATATGAACAATACGGACAAGAAGGATAGTTTACGCAGCATGGACAAAACGGGCAGCATAGACTGTTTAGAAAGTATGGACAATAGAAAGGGAAGCGTGGTAGACGATACTGCCATCAGAAGTGAAGCAGTAGAGCGTTTCCTCCGCTATATTCGAATCGATACACAGTCAGACGAAGAGTCGGGCCTTCACCCAAGTTCTGGAAAACAGTTCGACCTCGCCCGACTCCTTGCATCCGAACTGGACACTCTCGGTCTCGAGTATTTCTTCGATGAGGAGAAGTGCTATCTCTATGCGTGGATCCCGGCTTCTGATTCCGCACTTCCATCCATCGGTTTCATCTCTCACATGGATACCTCTCCGGAGGCAAGCGGTGCAAACGTGGATCCGCAGTTCATCGAGGATTACGATGGCGGAGACATCGTGCTTGGGGGCCAATCCTCTTCGAACTGCAGCGACGCGCCGTCTTCCGATGTCCGCATCCTTTCTCCGAAGGATTTCCCGGAGCTTCTGAAGTACAAGGGACAGACTCTCATTACATCCGATGGTACGACGCTTCTTGGAGCCGACGACAAAGCCGGTATCGCGGAGATCATGACGATGGCGCACTATTATGTAGTACATCCGGAAGTTCCGCACGGAAAGATCTGCATCGCATTTACTCCCGATGAAGAAATAGGTGAGGGAACACTCGGATTTGATATTCCTCGTTTTGGTGCCGACTTTGCATATACCGTTGACGGCGGCGAGCTCGGAGAACTCTCCTATGAAAACTTTAACGCCGCATCTGCAACAGTCAAAGTCACGGGTCGTAATGTTCATCCGGGCGAAGCTTTCGGCAAGATGATCCACGCATCGCGTATTGCGATGGAGATCGAAGCGAAGCTTCCGACCGAGGAGAAGCCCGAAAGGACAAAAGATCACCAGGGCTTTTACCATCTGACCGACATGATGGGCGATGCCTCGGAAGCGACGCTCAAGTATATCCTTCGAGACCACGACCAGGTGCTTTTTGAGAAGAAGAAGGAGACAATCCGAGAAGTATGCTCTGAAGTCGAGGCTGCACACCCCGGTGTAAAGATCGATGTCGAGGTCAAGGACTCCTACTTCAACATGCTCGAGAAGATCAAGCCGCACTTCGAGATCGTCGAGCGCTGTAAGGCGGCGATGCTCCGCTGCGGAATCGAGCCCAGGATCGAACCTATCCGTGGCGGCACAGACGGCGCGACGCTCTCCCATCTGGGACTTCCGTGTCCGAACATCTGCGCGGGAGGCCACAACTTCCATGGTGTCTACGAATATATCAGCTGCGAGGCCATGGGCCGGATCGCAGAACTTCTTATTGAGCTTGCGAAGTCATAAAAAACCTCTTTCTGAAAGTTGAATTACTTCGCCACTATTCGCGAACAGGACCATAATGAATACATAGTGATTCGCAAAGAGGGTGGAGTCTATGAAGTGTCCAAAGTGTCAAAATGAGGTTTTTGAAGGTGAAAAGTTTTGCCGTATGTGTGGTAATAGGCTTATAACAGCGCCTGCGCTGCACCCGCAGCAACCGGTCGCACAACCGATCGCACCGCAGCCGCCGGTTGCACTACAACAGCCACAGTATCAGCAACCGCAGCCTCAGCCGGTTCAGTACCAGCAACCGCAGGTCCAGCCAACCCAGTATCAGCAGTCACGGGTCCAGCCGAATCCGTACGGACAGCAATATCCTCAGATGGGATATGCTCAGCAGCCGCAGTATCAGCAACCGAAGCCTCAGGTCGCACCACAGCAGCCACAGTATCAGCAGCCGCAGCCAGCCCAGTATCAGCAGCCACAGGTGCAGGCGAACCCATATGGACAGCAGTATCCTCAGCCGGGCTACCCCCAACAGCCGCAATACCAGCAACCGCAACAAATGCAGTATCAGCAGCCGCAACTGCAGCAAGCTCCGATGACCGGCTATTCTCCGGTTGCCGCTCGGCCAAGAAAGAAGAAGGCTGCTTCCATCTTCGCGCTGCTCCTTGTATTCGGTGCTTTCATATTCCAGTTCATGCTTATGGGTCTTCCGACAGAGAGCAAGTGGGCCAGCGCATCATCGATTCACTCCGCCTGCGAAGCATGGATCTGGTTCTTCTGGATCTCAACAGGATTGCTTGCTATAGCATGGATTCTTATTATTGTGACTCTTGCCAAAAAGAACAGAACAGCGGTTACAGTCGTTGCCATTGTCTTAGCTTCGCTCTCTCTGGCACTCACACTGCTTTGCGCCATCCATTACTCGGATATCAGCGATAAGTATAAGAAGACTGACGTGAATTATTATAAGAATCAGATCGAAGACTTGATAGATTAATAATCACCTGCATTGAATATAGCTTGAAGCATCATCCGTATGACTGGAGCAAAAAAACATCGTTCCAGTCATACGGTTTTTTGTTGCTCATATGACTAGAGACGAAAAAGTGCTTCCCAGTCATACGGTTTCAGCCGATTCGTATGACCAGGAACAAGAAAGTGCTTCCCAGTCATATGAAAACCATCGTCTCGTATGACCAGAGAACAAAAACTGTCTCCCAGTCATATATTTCCAAGCATTTCGTATGACTGGAAGAGAAAAAGTTGTTTCTAGTCATAAAACATCGAGTGGCAGGGAAGTAGGTTACGTCGAAAAACTGAATTCTTCCAAAAAAGTCGTAAAAACGGAGGCCGATTTTTGTTGCATTTCTGCATTTTGAAAAATGCGACATAAAAACAAGGTCAAAAATACGTCGTTATTTGTGGTTTGGCAAAATCCAACATAAATCACACTCGAAAAATACGTCGTTTTTCCGTGTTTCCCGAATTTCGACGTAAAAATACTCATTCAATTTGTTTTCTTTACTCGGATTCAGTATCGTCACTGTTATTCTCTGACTGGGCGAGCCTTCTCGATATGATGTCAAAGAATTGACGAGGTGAAACAACATATCGGTCAACAGGGAAGTGCTTAAGATTCCCGGTAACAAGGTAGGTTTCTCCAGCCTTTCTATTGTCCAATGTTATTTCGTAGAAGATTGCATCATCAGGATCCGGAATAGAAAGGTCAATGTGTTTTGGATCGATGAATTCAGCGTGTTCTTGCAATGCTTCGATCACATCGCTGACGATTCTATCTGTGAGATGGAATTTGCTGCGAAGGAGTACTTCTCGGTATTCGTGAACGATTTCATCGCATAATACCGGAGTGATTAATCCGCAAAAGGCAAAGTCAACGATTGCTCCGGGAATAGAATCCCATTTCAGCATGGCTGACACGAGTACGTTTGTATCGATAACAACAAATACCCTCAAGAAGACACCTGCTTCCTTACCTTGTTTATCTCGGCGTTGATCTCATCTAAAGACATGTCGGAGATTCCGTTTTCTTCAGCGATCTGACTAGCAGCTCGCATAGCCTCAAGACCTTTGTTCTTGGGAATATCATTCACGTTCATGGAAAAAGGAATACCATTCTCCTGATTCAGTCTGGAGATGCACATACGAAGATAAGATGGAAGATCCAGTCCCAGACGCTCACAGATAATAGTCGCTTTGGCTTTGGAAACATCGTCGGTACGGAATTGAACTAAACTACTAGCCATAACAACACCTCCTTTATCTATTTATAGATTATCACGTTCTGTCATCAAATGCAATCAAACGATTACAATGGCATCGTTTGAAGAGCGCCAACCACGACTCCACTTCCCACAGCCCCCCTCTAAAACGACACACAAAAAACCGGCCCCCTATCAAGGGAGCCGGTTCAATTTGCGTTTGTTTAGAATCGGAAGCCCGATCCTTAATCAAAGTGAGAAGAATTACTTCTTCATGCACTCCTCAACAGCAACTGCTACAGCAACGGAAGCACCAACCATCGGGTTGTTACCCATACCGAGGAAGCCCATCATCTCAACGTGTGCCGGAACGGAGGAAGAACCTGCGAACTGAGCATCGGAGTGCATACGGCCCATTGTATCAGTCATACCGTAGGAAGCCGGACCTGCAGCCATGTTATCCGGATGCAGTGTGCGACCTGTACCACCACCGGAAGCAACAGAGAAGTACTTCTTGCCGGCAGCAATTCTTTCCTTCTTGTATGTACCAGCTACCGGATGCTGGAATCTTGTCGGGTTAGTGGAGTTACCTGTGATGGAAACGTCTACGTTCTCGCTCCAGAGGATTGCAACGCCCTCACGAACGTCGTCTGCACCGTAGCAGCGAACCTTAGCACGCGGACCATCGGAATAAGGTGTTTCCTTAACGATCTTCAGCTCGCCTGTGTAGTAATCGAACTGTGTCTGAACATAGGTGAAACCATTGATACGGGAGATGATGAAAGCAGCATCTTTACCCAGACCATTGAGGATAACACGGAGCGGCTTAACACGAACTTTGTTAGCCATCTCAGCGATCTTGATAGCGCCTTCAGCGGCAGCGAAGGACTCGTGACCAGCCAGGAATGCGAAGCACTCTGTCTCTTCACGGAGGAGCATAGCAGTGAGGTTACCGTGGCCAAGACCAACCTTACGGTCATCAGCGACTGTACCCGGGATGCAGAAAGCCTGCAGGCCGATACCGATTGCCTCAGCAGCGTCAGCTGCCTTTGTGCAGCCCTTCTTAATAGCGATAGCAGCACCAACTACATACGCCCACTTCGCATTCTCGAAGCAGATGTTCTGTGTGCTTTCGCAGATCTTATACGGGTCGATGCCCTTTTCGTCGCAGATCTTCTTTGCTTCTTCGATAGAGGAAATACCATTATCGTTCAGAGCCTTGTTGATCTGATCTATTCTTCTGTCATAGCTTTCAAACAATGCCATAATCTTTAATCTCCTTCCTCTTACTCTTTACGCGGATCGATGTAACGAACCGCATTGTCGAATCTGCCGTATGTACCGAGGTTAGCCTGGTAAGCTTCGTTTGCATCCTTACCGGACTTGATCTGATCGAGCATCGGTCCGATCTTCAGGTACTGGTAACCGATGATCTGATCATCAGCATCCAGAGCGAGCTTAACGATGTAACCTTCTGTGAGTTCGAGGTAACGGGGACCCTTCTCGAGAGTAGAGAAGATAGTACCTGTCTGGGAACGGAGACCCTTACCGAGATCTTCGAGGCCGGCGCCGATAGAAAGACCGCCCTCAGAGAATGCGGACTGTGTACGACCGTAAACGATCTGCAGGAACAGTTCTCTCATAGCGGTGTTGATAGCGTCACAAACGAGGTCAGTATTCAGAGCCTCGAGGATCGTCTTGCCCGGGAGGATCTCGCCTGCCATAGCAGCGGAGTGAGTCATACCTGTGCATCCGATCGTCTCAACGAGAGCTTCCTGGATAACGCCTTCCTTAACATTCAGGGACAGCTTACATGTGCCCTGCTGCGGTGCACACCAGCCGATACCGTGTGTGTAACCGGAGATATCCTTAATTTCTTTGGCCTGTATCCACTTTCCTTCTTCAGGAATCGGAGCCGGACCATGGTTGCAGCCTTTTGCAACGCAAGTCATCTGTTCAACTTCATGTGTCTTGATCATGTTGAAAACCCCTTTCGAAATAATTGCATGTAGCCATTGTGCACACAAGATCTCGAAATCGGCACACAATAACACCTCGTATATTATAGCAAATCTGACGTAAATAACAACCAAAAAAACGTGCGGTTTTCGCCTGTTTTCAAGCCTCAAATGATTTTCATTTCTCCTTTCGAAAAGCACCCATCCACCGTCCATGCCCACTCTTTTCCCATCAAAGTGACAGAGTTATCCGCCTTTAACCTGACATATATATGTGCACTATTAAATTGATATTCTTTTATAATAGTGCTATAATACTGGCGGAAAAACAGGGGGATGTGTTATCAGTATCCCCAAAATGATTACAAACCGACAAGATCATCAATCAGAAAGGTTGAGGAGGTCATAAATGAAACACATCAAAAAGACCATGTCCGTTTTGTTGTCCCTTGTCATGATGCTCTGTCTTCTGCCGGCAGGACTTGTTTCTGCAAACGGAACAGAAACGATCGGCGACTATACATTTGAGACGGACGATCAGGGAAGACTCATCATCGGTAGTGAAGAAGACTGGAACAAGCTGTCTGACTGTGTTCGTGCGAAGAATACCTGTGAAGGATACACTTTCATTCAAACGGCAGATATCTCGGTTTCCCGTCCGGTAGGCGGCTGGGTAGCAACTGACTCCAAAAACCAGAAGAGATATTTTAGCGGAAGTTATGACGGCGGTAACCACACACTTACCGTGAACTACGATGCTGCTATCGGTACATATTTCAATAACAGCGTTGAAAAAGGAGGCAGGCTCAGTAATTACTGTTCACCTTTCCCGTACGCAGGCGCTGTTTCCGGTGGAGTTACATTCAGTAATCTCAAAGTCGAAGGAACGATCACGATCGGAAATAAACATAAGTACGCGGCAGGTCTGATCGGTGCGTTTTTCAACGGCGGAACGATCGATAACGTCGAAGTAGGTGTGACGATCGACTCTGCAACAAGCGGTGACGGAACACATGGTGGTATCATTTCCATTGTGGAAAGCAATATTCTGCAAAACGATACTGCAAACAACTATGTCAAGGAGAATGGAGAGAAAAAAACCTTTGAAACGACAGTTTCGAACTGTACTTTTAATGGTAAGCTCTTAGGTTCGACAACGATCAATTGCGGTGGTTTTATCGGATATGCAAAGTCGGTCATCCACTTCGATAATTGTTTGTTTGATCCGCAGGAACTTACTCTTGGAACTTCCGGCGGCGCTACATTTACTCGTTTCGCGAATGCTGACTCGTCAAATAATACAACCTATGATGACTGCTATTACACGGACAAGCTTGGTTCCGTAAGTTCGAATGAAGAGGTTGTAAAGGTTTCCGAAACCATGCCGGATGACGGTAATCTTTATGAGTCTATTGATGTCAATGGAACCATCGTGTACAAGCAGAAGGCCACTGATCCGCAGTTCAAGGGTTATTCGGTCGTCCTGACAGGCAGCGTCGGAATGGTCTTCTATGTGCAGATCCCGGATGAGGTCGATAAGACACAGTGCAACATGACGTTTGCGATCTCCGGTAAGGGTGATGTCTCCTCGTCTGCAGTTGCTCTCAATGAGAACCTTACGATGACAGACCCGGATACCGGTGATACATACTATGGTTTTACCTGTAATGTAAATGTACTGCAGATGGCGGACACGATCACTGCGACACTGCATCTGCCGGGTGATGCCACCTACACAGATGAGTACAGTGTAAGTGATTACATCGAGTACATCGTAAAGAATCCGGATAAGTTCGGTGGTGCAAGCAGCAAGACAGTTACTCTTGTAAAAGCACTTGCTGACTATGGTCACTATGTGCAGGCGTTCCTTTCCGATATCCGTGGATTCGG
>JAFWSW010000240.1 GCA_017519205.1 Clostridiales bacterium
AAGGAGCAGAAGACCTTTCCCATAAAGGATGCGGTTGATCCTTTGCACTTCACATTTGACGCACTCAGGATTCTTCCCGTGAATCGTAAAGAGGCTTCCGGTCTTAAGTCCCGCCAGTGTAGGTGAACACTGATCGACCAGGTATTGCTCCAGCATGTACGGCATTACTCCTTTCCTTAAAATGGTTAGCAAAGGCTAACCGTCAAATAGAAATATATCAGTTGTTTCCAACAGTGTCAATAGCAGTTAGTGTATGCAAACAAATTTCAAAAATGCTGTTGACAAGAAGGTGAGTCTTTGATACTATCATCATAGTTAGCAAGCGCTAACTAGTTTGTGTTCTTAGATGTCATACCTATACTGATCCGGGGGATTCCTGATATTTTCTTACAGAAGACCAACTCCCCTTTCGCACTTCTAGTAGTGATGCCCCCGAGAAAAAAGTTGCCTGAAAGAAATCCGCTTGGCGAGGTAGATTAGGCAATCCTTTAGGTATTATCCTTGGAAAAGGTCCGCAGATGTACCTCATTGCGGACCTTTTTTTCGATCAATTTCATAACACTCTTCCGTATATCAAAGAATCTGGAGAAAAACAATTAAGAATACGCTTGCTTTTGTATAACGGTTAGCATATACTAACCGCGGATGAAAGTTAGCAAACGCTAACGATACGTGGAGGATAAATATGATTCAGGTAACTATGAGAATTGACGGTATGGCCTGCAGTATGTGTGAAGCTCATGTTAATGATGTGATCCGTAAAGTTGTTCCACGTGCCAAAAAGGTGAAGACTTCCCACAGTAAGGGGGAGAGTTCTTTTGTTACGGAAGATAAACCGGACATGCAGGCACTGGAACAAGCTATAGAAGATATCGGGTATCAGGTCACATCAGTATCTGCTGCGCCATACGAAAAAAAGAGATTCGGTTTGTTTTGAAAATAATAAAAGGAGAGAGTGTTTATGATGAAATTAGTTTTGATCCGTCATGGTGAGAGTGAGTGGAATAAGCTCAATCTGTTTACCGGTTGGACGGATGTCGATCTGAGTGAGAAAGGCCGCGAAGAGGCGAAAGCAGCGGGGCAGATCCTTTTGAAAGAAGGATACGATTTTGATATCTGCTTTACGTCTTATTTGAAACGTGCGATCCATACACTGAATATCGCTCTGGATGAAATGGACCGTGCATGGCTTCCCGTGTTCAAGTCCTGGAAACTTAATGAGCGTCACTATGGTGCTCTTCAGGGTCTGAACAAGTCTGAGACGGCAGAAAAGTATGGCGAGGAGCAGGTCAAGATCTGGAGAAGATCTTTTGATGTAAAACCGCCGGAACTGGAGGAATCAGATCCTCGTTCTGCAATCAATCAGGTAATGTACCGGGATGTCGACAGGAATCTTCTTCCGGCACATGAGAGCCTGGAAACAACGATCGAACGAGTAGTTCCTTACTTCGAAGAAACGATCAAGTCGGAGATGAAAGCAGGAAAACGTGTTGTTATCGCTGCTCATGGCAATTCTCTTCGTGCCTTGGTCAAGTATTTCGATGACCTTTCTTCTGAAGAAATCGTCAATGTAAATATACCGACTGCGGTTCCGCTTGTTTATGAGTTCGATGATGATTTCCATGTGATCCGCCATTACTATCTCGGGGATCAGGAAGCGCTGAAAGCGAAGATGGAAGCCGTGGCAAATCAGGGAAAGAGGGCATGAGTATGGAGAAAAAAGAAAAGAAGAGAAGTACGATCTCCTGGGTGATGGAATTTGCAGGGAGAAAGAAGAGTTTCTTTTTAGGAAGCGTGATTCTTGCCATTTGTGGCGTCGCGATGTCCTTTATCCCATATCTTCTGACAGCAGATATCGTCAAGAACCTGCTTTCGGGAAACCGGGAGTACGGATACTATATCCGCCAGGTGATCCTTATGGGAATATGCTGGGTCATTCGTCTGACACTGCATTCCCTTTCCACATCCCTTTCCCATGTGGCGACCTTTTCCGTGCTTGGCGGAATCAGAAGACAGCTTTGTACAAAGCTGTCGAAGATCCCGCTCGGAGCTGTGCTTGATGATAACAGCGGTACATATAAGAACATCATCGTGGAGCGTGTCGATTCGATGGAGACAACGATGGCACACATCATTCCGGAATTTACCTCGAATCTTCTCCTGCCGGTAGTGATGTTTATATACATTCTCACTATCGATTGGAGGATGGGTCTTTCGAATCTGATCTCTGCCGTGATCGGCATCTGCTTCCTTGCGTCTATGTTGGTTAGAAGCCGGGGCGGCTACGAAGTTGCGCTCGAGAAAACAAAAACGCTGAACGATACAGCAGTCGAGTATATCAATGGTATCGAAGTCATTAAGGCCTTCGGTAAATCGAAGACTTCCTACGAGAAGTTCAGAACGGCTGCCAGGGAAGGCGCGGACTGCTATATCGACTGGATGAGAAGATGTATCTGGGGATCTACCGGTGGTATGGCATTTATGCCGGCAACTCTTCTCGGTGTCCTTCCGGTAGGAATGCTTCTGGTAAAGAATGGAAGTCTTGCAGTTTCGGATTTTATCACCTGTGTGATTCTTTCCGCCTGTCTGATTACCCCGCTTGTCGTAGCTTTTACATACACGGACGATATTCTGAAGATGAATACGATCTTCGGGGAAGTTACGGAGATTCTTGAGAGAGAAGATATGAAACGCCCGGAGACGATCGAGAAGCTCCCCGAGGGTTCCGATATCGTGCTTTCAGACGTGCATTTCACATATAAGGACACAGAAGTCCTTCACGGAATCAACATGAAGATCGAAGAAGGAAAAGTGCACGCGATCGTCGGTCCTTCCGGCTCCGGTAAAAGCACCGTGGCCCGCCTGATCGATTCTCTATGGGATGTCGGTTCAGGATCGATTTCCTATGGCGGTGTGGATATACGGAATCTCCCGCTGGACTACTATACGGAAAGGATCGCCTATGTGGCTCAGGACAACTATCTTTTCGATACGAGTGTCATGGAAAATATCCGTATCGGGAAAGCGGGAGCTACGAACGAAGAAGTCATTCAGGCGGCCAAAAACAGCGGATGCCATGAATTCATTATGAGCCTGGAGAATGGCTACGGTACCATCGTCGGCGGTGCCGGCGGACATCTCTCGGGAGGTGAGCGGCAGAGGATCTGTATCGCCCGCGCGATGCTGAAGGATGCTCCGGTAGTTATCCTCGATGAAGCAACTGCCTATACGGATCCGGAAAACGAGGCTGTTGTACAGGCCGGTGTAGCCCGACTTGTTTCGGGAAAAACTCTGATCGTGATCGCACACCGTCTGTCTACGATCACCGATGCAGATACGATCTTTGTGATTAACGAAGGTAAACTGGAGGATCAGGGCACACATAAGGAACTTCTCGAGAAGTGCCCACTCTATAAGAATATGTGGGAAGCACACCGTATGGCAAAAGATGATGTAAGTGATAGTGAGGAGGTGCTCCATGTATAAGATGCTGATGAAGTTCTTCCGCTTCTGTGGAGAGAAGAATAGAAAGAAGTTTTATAGATCCGTGGTTCTGGGCGTTTTAGAAGCGCTTTGCAGTTCCATGAAGATCGCAGCGGCCTATTTCGCCATTAAGGCAGTGCTCGAAGGAGACTTCAGCTTTGGTGCTTTTGCCTTAGTGATCGGGCTCATGCTGATAAGTACGATCGGAAAAACGATCATTACGAGGTTTTCGCAGATGCTGCAGACCGAGGGCGGATATGATACCTGTGCGATGAAGAGGATCGAGATCGCCGAGCATCTCCGTTATCTGCCGATGGGATACTTCAATGACACAAGTCTCGGACATATCACTTCGGTTACGACCAATACACTCGAGCAGATGGCCGATATCGCAACACGTGCCGTCATGATGATCCTTCAGGGAAGCCTGACGACAGTTGTTATCGCCACAGGTATGCTGATCTTTGACTGGAGGATCGGGCTAATCGGCCTTTGTGGTATCGCGGTGTTCCTTTTCGTGAATCAGTTTACGAACAAAAGCGTCGCGAAGGTGGCAAACGAAAAACTTGCTGCGGACAGAGATATCGTCGGAGTCGTTCTGGAATATATCCAGGGTATTTCCGAAATCAGAAATTACCATCTGGTAGAGAAGAATAATGCACGTCTGGATAAGGCGATCGAAAGAAAGACAAAAAATGACATTCGTGCGGAACTTGCGGCGATCCCGGCGGTCGGTGTGCAGATGCTGGTCTGTAAACTCACGGGAGTGGCGATCTGCGGTGCATCGCTTTACTTCTACTTCGACGGATCCATGGCGATTCACAATACGATCATCATGCTGCTTTGTTCCTATATGATCTTCGAGATGCTGGATATGGCCGGCATTTATACGGCACTTCTCCGAATCATCGGAAAAGGCGTTGATCTTGCGGAAGAGATCCTGAATATCCCTCAGATGGATATCGATGGGGAAGAGATCCATCCCGACAATCTCGACATGCATATGGAACATGTAAGCTTTGCATATGAAA
This sequence comes from Clostridiales bacterium, assembly GCA_017519205.1. GTDB lineage: Bacteria > Bacillota > Clostridia > Saccharofermentanales > Saccharofermentanaceae > Scatonaster. Next base: position 4,515 of record JAFWSW010000240.1, read on the forward strand.
ACAGAAAGATCATCGACGATGTCACACTGGATATTAAGGAGAAAACGACAACTGCGATCGTAGGCCCTTCTGGTGGAGGAAAGACAACGATCACCGCGCTTCTTTCGAGATTCTGGGATGTCGACGAAGGCAAAGTCACGCTCGGCGGCCGGGATGTCCGGGACTACAGTTTCGATTCCCTGATGGAAAACTTCAGTTTTGTTTTCCAGAGAGTCTATCTGTTCCAGGATACGATCGCGAATAATATCCGTTTCGGGCAGCCGGAAGCTCCGATGGAAAAGGTGATCGAAGCCGCGAAAAAAGCATGCTGCCATGACTTTATCATGGCGCTCCCGGACGGATATGAAACGATCGTCGGGGAAGGTGGTGCCTCCCTTTCCGGCGGTGAGAAGCAGCGTATCGCGATCGCCAGAGCCATGATGAAAGATGCACCGATCATCATTCTCGATGAAGCGACTGCCAATGTCGATCCGGAGAATGAGAAAGAACTGACAAATGCCATCGAGAATCTTACGTCCGAAAAGACGATCATTATGATTGCCCACCGCCTCAAGACCGTGCGTCATGCTGATCAGATCCTGGTCGTGGATAAGGGGCGTATCGTGCAGAAAGGAAAGCATGAAGACCTGATGAACGAAGAGGGGATCTATAGAAGATTTATTGCCGACAGAGAACAGGCCGTATCCTGGAAAATCGGTTAACAACGCAAAGTCAATGGAGGGGTAATTATGAATAACAATAAACTTTGTGCAAAAGATTTCATTACTATCGGAATTTTTACGGCGATTTTGATCGTAGTGGAGTTTCTGTGTGGTCTGCTCGGATATATCCATCCGTACATTGTTGCATCTTATGTAGTCATGATCCCGCTGGTGGGCGCGATCCCGATGATGCTCTTCTACACGAAAGTCGAAAAGTTCGGCATGATCTCGCTTATGTCGGTGCTTATCGCGATCATCATGTTCGTTCTCGGTATGGGCTATCTGGGTGCACCCCTGATCGTTGCTGCAGGTGTGATCGCGGATCTGATCGCCAAGTTCGGAAAATATAAGAGCTTCAAGAAAACGATCCTGAGCAACGGGGTTTTCAGCCTGTGGATCTGTGCGAACTATTTCCCGGTCATCGTGACTGCTGATTCTTATCGTCAGGATCTGATCGATGAAGGATATTCCACGGAATACTGTGACAATCTCTTCGGCGCGATCAACGGAAAGACGATCGCCGTGCTTCTTATCCTTTGCTTCGTATTTGGCTGTATCGGCGCTGTAGTCGGAAAGAAAGCCGTAAAGAAGCACTTCGAGAAGGCAGGCATTGTCTGATGCGGATGAAGCTGGATCCTCGCACGAAACTGTATATGGTCCTTATGGTGTCGATGGTGGTCCTGATGCCTGCTGCGACTTCACTTTTATGGAGTGTTCGTCTGCTCATCACGCTATTTCCGATCATACTTCTTATTTCGGGAAAACGGTATAAAAGCGCTGTGCGTTTCCTGATTTTCTATGGTATAGCTCTGGTGCTGACGTTCTTTGTTCTGAAAAAAGAAATGCAGGGGATTTTGGCCGCAGTGCTGATTGGATATTGCGGGATCGTGGTGCAGTTTGCGCCGGCGATCATTACTGCCTGGTATTGCGTGAGAACGACAAAGATCGATGAATTTATGTCAGCCATGCAGAAGATGCATATGCCTGACGGGATCGCCATCTCGCTTGCCGTTGTGATGCGTTTCTTCCCGACGATCAAAGAAGAATACGGATCGATCAAAGATGCCATGAAAATGAGGGGGATCTCTTTTGGGGGCGGCAATGCCCTGAAGATGGTGGAATACCGTATGATCCCTCTTTTATTCTCGTGTGTGAATATCGGAGATGAACTTTCGGCAGCTGCCATTACCCGCGGCCTGGGGGGAAATGTAAAAAGAACAAGTGTGGTGGAACTGAAACTCCGGCTTTGGGATATCCTGCTGATGGTTCTTTTTACCGCAGCCCTGGGAGTATTCGTCTATAACAAGTATTTCGGATAATTGTCCGCATTTGTAAATGAAGATAAGGACAGCTGCCATCGGGCGGAACAATCGTATGTGTAATCAACAAGCAATTATTGAGATCAATCATGTTTCATTCAAATATAAGGGAAGTGCCGAAGGGCTCCTTTGCGATGTTTCTCTCTCTTTAAAAAAAGGAGAGACGGTACTTCTGTGCGGTGCATCCGGATGCGGAAAGACGACGATCCTCCGCCTCATTAACGGATTGATCCCACATTACTATTCCGGGGAACTGGAAGGAGATGTGATCGTGGGAGGCAGGAATATCCGGGAGACGGAACTTTTCGAACTGGCAGGTTCGGTGGGTACGGTCTTCCAAAATCCGAGATCACAGTTCTTTTCAGTCGATACGGATGGAGAGATCGTTTTCGGACCGGAGAATATAGGACTTGCCCCGAAGGATATTTCAGAGAGAAAAGATATGGTCGTTTCCGAGATGAAGATCGAGACACTACTGAACCGCTCGCTCTTTGAACTTTCCGGAGGAGAGAAGCAGAAGATCGCCTGTGCTTCGGTGTCCGCGCTTCTTCCGGAGATCATCCTCCTGGATGAGCCGTCTTCGAATCTGGACTGGAATGCGATCTCCGATCTTCGGGATTCGGTCAGAAGATGGAAGGAAGAAGGAAAGACGATCATCATCTCTGAGCACAGGCTGTGGTATGTGAAAGACCTGATCGACCGGGTCCTGTATCTTTCGGACGGAGCCGTGGAAAAGGAATGGAGCGGTGAAGAATTCCAAAATCTTTCGGAAGCGGAAGTGGCAGAACTGAAGCTTCGGCCGGTAACGATCGAAGAAAAGTATATCAGTGCTTTTACTGACGAAAATGGAAAAATCACGTCTGAACGGGTTTCTGCTAATTCCGGCTATGACGTCAATATAGAGGGATCGGGCACTGATTTTGCGAAAAGAAAAGTGATCCTTTCGGAGTTCTGTTTTTCTTATGATAAAAGGCACAGCGGACGGCATCTTCGTAAATGTATGCGTGAAGGCGGCACGGGTGAATGCGACGGACTTCAGTTATGCATCCCGGAGCTTGCACTTTCATCAGGAAAAGTGATCGGGGTCATCGGCAGAAACGGAACCGGGAAATCTACCTTCTTGCGGTGCGTTTGCGGGCTCGAAAAGCGCTGTCCCGGGAAAATTTCGGTCGACGGAAAGGTTTATTCCGGAAAGGATCGATTGAAACTGACCTACATGGTCATGCAGGATGTCAATCACCAGCTTTTCACCGACAGCGTAAAAGCGGAAGTGATGCTTTCTATGGAAAAAGAAGATGAGAAGCGCTGTGATGAGATTCTTGACCGGCTGGGACTTCTTCCTTTTAAGGAGAAACACCCGATGGCCTTGTCCGGTGGACAAAAGCAGAGGGTCGCCATTGCCTCCGCGATCGCGGCCGGTGCGAAGATCCTTCTTTTCGATGAGCCGACCTCGGGTCTTGACTATGCGCATATGAAGCAGGTGGCTGACATGCTTCAGAATCTGGCGAAGACGGGAAGTACGGTTCTCGTCAGTACGCACGACCCGGAGCTCCTGGCACTCTGCTGTGATGAGGTGATCCACATTAAGAACGGCCGTGTGGCCGGATAAGACGCTGTGAAGTGCCATGTCCGGATCCTCTCATGCCTTTGGGTATTGACTGGGAAAACTATTCATGTTAACTTATTCAATACATTCCATGAGGGAGTAGCAAGCGATCATCGTGGCAAGTCAACATACTGGTCTTTTGACCTGGCTTGCATTAAATTGCGAGACTCATGTATAGATGAGCTATACGTGAGATCTGAATAATATAGAAAGATTACCCAAGTATAGCGAAGACTGTACTTGGGATTTTTTATGGGGAGTTGGACATGGGCTTATTTGAGCTGCTGTTGTTATCGGTCGGTCTGGCGATGGATGCCTTTGCTGTATCGATATGCAAAGGCTTATCTGTAAAAAAACTTACGGCAAAAGAGTGCCTGATCTGCGGTGTCTGGTTTGGTGCTTTTCAGGGGATCATGCCTTTTATCGGGTATTTGATCGGTTCCCGCTTCGAAAAGTGGATCAACATAGTTGCTCCCTGGGTGGCGTTTGTCCTGCTTTCCCTGATCGGCTTCAATATGATCCGCGAAGCTTTTTCCGAGGAAGAAGAGGAGAAAGACGGCTTTGACGTAAAAACCATGTTCATGATGGCCGTGGCTACGAGCATCGATGCCCTTGCGGTCGGCATTACCTTTGTAGCGGTGCCTGTATCTGTCCTGGATACGGGGAAAATGATAAATGTACTGTTCGGAGTATCTGTGATCGCCGTGGTTACTTTTATTATCTCCGTTCTGGGTGTGAAGATAGGAAATGTTTTCGGTATGCGGTATAAATCCGGAGCCGAGGTGGCCGGCGGAACGATACTTATCTTTATCGGACTGAAGACACTCATCGCGGCATTGGACACGTCCGGAGCCATGAAGGATTCGGATACCATTTTCGGTATGCTGATCCCGCTTCTGGGAACGATCCTCGGCTCGGCATTCGTATATGCGAAAAAGAAGAAACTGTCTGAGAGAGTTCGTGTTGTGCTTGCAGGTGCCTGCTCGGGCATCATGTTTTCCACTGCGGTATGGGGCATGATCGAGCCTGCGGCAAATGGCTTTGATTGTGATACTATCTTGGAGATGCAGCCGGTATTCATATGTTTCTGCGCCGGCGTGGCGGTACAGTTTCTTCTGGATAAGCTTGTCCCGCATACGCACGCCTATGTCAACATCACGGAGGGGCTGCACAGCAGTCTCAAATCCGAGACGAGAATGATGCTTGCGGAACTGATCCACCATGTGCCGGAAGGCATCGCACTTGGAGCGATTTTTGCCGCCCGTTTCATGGAGACAGCATGGATTCCTTATTCTACACCGATCATTCTCGCCATCGCTATCGCGGTGCAGAATTTCCCAGAGGCACTGTTTGTTTCTCTTCCAATTAAAGAGCAGGGGACAGGAAAAGGAAAAGCTTTCTTCATGGGCGTGGTTTCGGGAGTCTCTATTCCGTTGATCGCCGTATTTTCACTGGTGATCATCACGCTGTTTCCGTCGTTCCTGCCATATTTAATGGGAATCGCCGGAGGCGCCATTATCTACACCGTGATCGAAGAACTCCCTGTCATGATCAGTAAAGAAAATAATGACAACGGAGCCTTTGCCTTTGTAATCGGGTTTGCCGTCATTATGCTCCTGATATTCAGGTAATACTCAGCAGCTGCTAGACGCCATATCATGTTGATGACCTGCCTGGCTTTCTGATGGTTGACGCTCTTGTAAAAAGAAATCGGATAGTCTATGCTAACTGAAGAAAAGGTTAGATAAGGTGAATGTATGGATGTTTTTATCGGACTTCTGATTCCTTTCCTCGGTACGGCACTTGGCGCGGCATGTGTGTTCTTTATGAAAAAAGAACTGAGCATGCAGGTGCAATGCTGTATGTCGTAGTAGAAGAACTTATTCCCGAGATGTCATCCGGCGAACACTCCAATATCGGTGTGCTGATGTTTTCCTTCGGATTTACTGTCATGATGGCGCTGGATGTGGCGCTGGGATAAATATTTTCAGGCTAAACTCTGACGAAATGAATATCGGCGGCATATCGGAAAGATACTACCGCCGGTATCGAAAGAAACTATTTGTAAACGAAAGTCAGAGGATCGTGACCACATTTCTTCCGTTATGTTTCGATGCATACATCGCCTGATCTAAGCGGTCGAAGGAGGCCTTTAACCGATCGCCGACTTTCAGTTCCGTAACTCCGATGGAACAGGTGATCGAACCGATTTCAGGGAATTGGTATTCTTCCACGCGCTTTCTCAGTTTTTCTGCCATCTCGAAGGCGGCTTCGGCATTTTTACCGTAGCAGAGGATAAAGAATTCCTCGCCGCCCCAGCG
>JAFWSW010000026.1 GCA_017519205.1 Clostridiales bacterium
ATCGAGTTCGTCCGGCTCGTATTCTTCATCATCCTCGCCGGATTCTTTTTCTTTATTCTCAGGATCGATGTACTCGATCAGATCGTCGTAGGACTCCTCGTAGGCGACACCGCCCTTACTGATCTTGATCTTCTTCAGGTCAAACGCCTTGTGAAGGAACACGGAACAGATATATACGCGAAGTGCGAGGTTAAAGAAAAGCTCGCATCCGATAATACCGTAAATGATCTGCGGGAAGGTGTTGGCCAGAAGGGGAGTGAAGAGCCAGATCGCGATAAGAAGGATCGTGATCGGGATATGCTTGATACTGAGAAGAATAGAATTGACGATCGTATTCTTAAAAGAATTCTCGAAAACAGAAAGAAGAGCAAAGCCGTAAAGGAATACCTGGATGACGATCAGGAGCATCACCCATACCGGATACTGCAGCCATGCAAGACCATCCGGGATGAGATCATCACGGAAATAGATTCCATATAACTCATATCCGAAGAATACACCGGTGATGAGAATAATGATCCAGAGGATAGTACCTTTCTTAAAGCTGTTCTTGAACTCGCGGAAGTACTCGTGATAGACCATCGGGTCTTCGCCGGAGATGATCTTCAGGCAGACGCGGTAGAGCGCGCAGAGAGAAGGGCCGATAGTAATGATTGGAATACATGTGAAGATAAATAATATATTTACCCAGAATATATTAAACATATTCGTTAGAAACCGCATTGCCGGGTTATTGGAATTAAAGGTATTCTCGTTCATTACCTGCACCTCAAAATGCATATTTCATTCACATGGAATGATCACGCAAAGATTATACCAAGAAAGCAGATAAAACAAAAAACGCGAAACGTTTCGTGCACAAAATAGCAAGAAACGTTATCAAATCAAGGTACAATTCGCAAGAATTGTAAAGAAAGAAGTTGGAGCAATGGTTATTATGTACCTGTAGTTACAAGAATCGGGCGAAATTTTCGTCGGAAATCTACAAATATCAGGAGGACGATATGAAAAAAGTAATTGCAAGTATTCTTTGCTTCACAATGTGCGCTGGAATGTTTGCTGGTTGTAAGAAAGACGACAAAAAAGAGTCTGAAACAACCGGTTCACAGGGTGACACAACAGCTTCTGAGACAGAGTCGCAGGGCGACACAACCGCTTCTGAGACTGAGTCTGAAACTGAGACATCTGGTGAAGAAGAAACAACAACTGAGACCACACTTATGGAGACCTATGGTACTGGTTCCATCGAGATCAACATGTTCGCGATGAGCCCTGAGGTTCCTGGTATGGTTAAGCGCTTCATGGCTGACAACGCAGACATGGCTTCTAAGTACAAGGTAACAGCAATGGTTGCTGCTAACACCAACGGTGCTTATGTTACAAAGCTGAATGCTGCTCTGACAGCTGGTGGTGACGGTGCTCCGGACATCTACGTTGCTGAGGCTGACTACGTTCTGCCTTACACACAGGGTGACCTTTCTCAGTTTGCTGCTCCGTACGGCGACTTCATCGACAACGCTGAAGGCAAAGTAAAGGATGCTGAGATCGCTCAGTACACTGTTGATCTCGGAACAAACACCGACGGTAAGCTGGTTGCTCTTTGCTATCAGTGCACAGGTGGTGCTATGATCTACTCTGCTTCCATCGCTAAGGAAGTATTCGGTGTAGACGATCCGGCAGAAGTTTCTAAGGTTGTTTGCGGCGATAAGGGTAACTGGGACACATTTAAGGAAGCTTGTAAGAAGCTGGCTGACAAGGGCTATGCTGCTGTAGCTGACCTCGGTGACCTTTGGAACGTTTGTGAGAAGGCTGCTACAACTCCGTGGGTTGTTGACGGTAAGGTTAACATCGACCCGCAGAGAGAGGCTTACCTCGATCTTTGCAAAGACATGATCGACAACAACTGGTGTAATGAAACAGGTACATGGAACGACGCTTGGTACGCTGCTATGAAGGGTCAGTCCAAGGATCCTAAGACAAACAATGAGCGTAAGGTATTCTGCTTCTTCGGACCTGCTTGGCTCATCAACTACGTAATGGGTAACCACTCCGTTGACGAAGCTACTGGCTTCGGTGACTGGAGAGTCTGCAAGCCGCCGGTAGGTTTCTGGTGGGGCGGTTCTTGGCTCGTAGTCAACAAGAAGGGCGTTGAGGACGCTGACAAGAAGGAATTCCTTTCTAAGTTCGTTGAGTGGGTTACACTCGATACTTCCAACACAGGTCTCCAGTATCTGTGGGCTACCGGTGCTCTGAACGACAAAGGTACAAAGGATACAGTTGCTTCCAACAAGGTTCTTGCTCAGGTTAAGGGCGATATGGCTATCCTCGGTAATCAGGATGCATTCCCGATCTTCATCGAAGCTACAAACTTCGCTTCTGCTAAGGCTAAGTCCAAGTGGGACGATCAGCTGAACGGCACATTCACAGATAACGCTGCTGACTATGCTCGTGGCAAGATCGACAAGGAAACAGCTATCAACAACTTCAAGGATGCTTGCGCTGAGAAGGGTATCGAGATCTAATTTAGACCTTGAATACAAAGCTCGCATCAAGTGATTTGATGTAAACAATTAAAGAATCGGAGGCGGACGAAAGGGATTTCGCCGCCTCCATTCTTTATATTTTAAGTGAACGGTGGTGTTATTTTTGAAACGAAAAAAACTCGTTAATTACTCAAAATACGGATACCTGTTTGCTATTCCATTTCTTGTTGCTTTTCTTATTTTCACTTTTTACCCGATTATGTACACCTTGTTGATCGCTTTCACGAATCAGCAGGGCATCATTCCACCGAAAAAAATTGAAATCCTTAAAGACCCGTTCTCGTGCTTTAAGTATCTCTTCAAAAAGAGAGGTGCTACGGGTAAGATGAGCTACTTCCTGGCGTCTCTTATCAATACGTCGAAGATTTGGATTATCAACTTTATTCCGCAGTTGACTCTCGCTCTTCTCCTTGCCGCATGGTTTACTGATAACCGTGTTAAGGTAAAGGGTCAGGGCTTTTATAAGGTAGTATTCTATCTGCCTAACATCATTACAGCAGCTACGATCGCTATTCTGTTCCGTACGCTGTTTGGTTATCCGGCAGGATACCCGATCAACGACATGCTCATTAAGCTTGGCATTTTCAAGAAGGCTTTCTACTTCCTGGATAATGGTATGGCTTCCCGAGGAATCGTTGAATTCATCCAGTGCTGGCAGTGGTATGGTTCCACAATGATCACATTGATCGCTGCCGTAATTGGTATCAACCCAGAAATTTTCGAAGCTGCTGAAATCGATGGTGCAGGCAGATGGAGAAAATTCTGGAACATTACAATCCCGAGTGTTCGCCCGATCATGCTGTTCACACTCGTAACATCTATGATCGGTGGTCTGTCCATGTTCGATATCCCGTTGCTCTTTGGTGAAGGTAAAGAGAAGCTGGGTCTCCAGACGATCGCTATCTACATCTACCAGACAGCTCTTAAGGATCCTTACATGTACAACCGTGCTGCTGCTGCAAGTATCATGCTGTTCCTCATCATCATGGTTATTTCTGTCTTCCTGTTCTGGCTCCTCAGAGACAAGGACGCTGCGAAGATGGCCAAGTTGAAGAAGCAGGAAATGAAACGTGCAAAAGCACTGGGAAGGGGGGTGTAATACATGGCTTCTAATGATGTAGTTATGCGCTCCAAGACAAGATCCGATATTGCGTTTAAAACGGTGATTTATATCGTATGTACGATCCTGGCTCTCTTGAGTCTCTTCCCGTTTATCGTAATGCTGGTAAATGCGACAAGATCTACACCGCAGATCCAGAGTACAGCAGTTACCCTGATCCCGGGCGGAAGTCTTATGAAGAACATTAAGCTCCTGGGTGAGAAAGAGACCTTTAAGCCGCTCGTAGGTATGAAGAACTCCTTCATCATCTCAGTATCCGTTACAGTTCTTAACATCTATTTCTCCTGCTTGACAGCTTATGCTATCCACGCATATGACTGGAAGCTGAAGAAAGCGTTCTTTAGCTTGATCATCGGTATCATGTGCCTCCCTGGTACAGTTACAATGATCGGTTTCTACCGTACATGCTATCAGCTGCACCTGACGGACAATAAGCTCATGCTTATCCTCCCGGCTATCGCAGCTCCGATGACAGTATTCTTTATGAAGCAGTATCTCGAAGGTACCCTCTCAATGGATATCGTAGAGTCTGCCCGTATCGACGGTGCGAGCGAGTTCAGAACATTCAACTCGATCGTTCTTCCGATCATGAAGCCGGCTATGGCGACACAGGCTATCTTCTCTTTCGTAGGTTCCTGGAACAACTACTTCCTGCCTATGATCCTGTTCAACAAGCCGAAGAACTACACAATGCCGATCATGGTAGCCTGCCTCAACGAGGATATTTACAAGACTGAGTTCGGTTGTATCTATCTCGGTCTCTCCATGACAGCACTTCCGCTTATCATCATCTATCTGTGCCTCAGTAAGTACATCGTAAGCGGTATCGCTCTCGGTTCCGTTAAGGGTTAATCTCTTAAGGATCGCTTTAGAAAAGAGCGGACAACAAAAGTTCATGAAAGTCCCTTCTGTGATGCGAATCACAGGAGGGACTTCTTTTTATGCAAAAAGAGACGCATAATGAATAGCAAATAAACGTCAGTTTAAAAACATCTGATTAAGAGGTTTAGATCATGAAAAAGTACCCGCGCGGACTCGTAAGCTTTCTTATTGCGACATCCCTGATCCTGACGATTCCTTCCTGTTCTTCAAAGAAATCCGGGAAGGAAGAAAGCAATGCTGCTTCGCAGTCCGGATCCGTGAATGAAGATACCGCGCAGAACGAATCTTCAAGCGATAACATGATGTCCACAAACATGACCTCGTCAGAGAATTCCGCCCCTTCGCAGGAGAGCCTGCCAGCCGGGACAGAAGAGATCGAGGCAACGTTTCTCGGAGTTTCGCACTGGGGAGAACCGGAAACGAAGAAAGAGAATGCGGATTCGTTCACCTATCGCTTTGACGTAGAAGGAAGAGAGAAGACATATTTCATCGATAATACAAAAAAGGACAGTAGCGGCACCCCGCTATATCCGATCCAGAATATGCTGAAAGAAGGATACAGATATAAGATCCTCGTGAAGGATAATACGATCGTCGGGGTCGAGGAATTCAAGTCGGAAAGCACTCAGCCGTTCCAGCCTGTCGTTTCCGGAACGCCAGGAAAGCGAACTGTGCTGAACTTTATCCAGACAGCGCTCATGCCGGTCGGTACGACACTGTATGTATTTGGCGGCGGATGGGACTGGCAGGATACGGGAAGCTCGATTCAATCAAGGACTATAGGTGTATCTGATGATTGGGTGAAGTTCTTCTCTGAACAGGATGTAAACTATACATTCCGCGATAAGGATGACGATCCGGAAAAAAGAGATCCCAAAACGAGTTACTATCCTTTTGGCGGGTTTAATGAATATTACTATGCCGGACTGGACTGTTCCGGATTTGTCGGCTGGACTTTATATAACACCATGAATACGGAGAGCGGCAAGGAAGGCTACGTCGTTTCCTCGACGAAAATGGCAAAGAAGCTGAGTGAGACCTACGGCTACGGTGATTATTCAGGGACACTCGGAGATCAGGATCCTGACAGGTATAGACTCCGCCCGGGAGACGTGGTGAGTCTGAAGGGACATGTATGGATCTCGCTTGGCACTTGTGATGACGGCTCGGTCGTGATCGTGCATTCAACTAACGGATATAAGAGTAAGGCCGGACAACCGGGCGGAGGTGTCGCGATCGGCGCCATCGGCTATACGAAAGACTGTCAGGCCTATCAGCTTGCTAGCAGATATATGACCGAATACTATCCGGAATGGTGCAGCAGATATGATCTTACTCTGAGTGATCCGGATCACTATCTTAAGATCGAAGGCGATACGGCCGGAAGATTTACATGGAATACGAGCAGCAGCGAGGGACTATCTGATCCGGACGGAGTACAGAATATGAAACCGGATCAGGTACTGAAGATCTGCTTCGGAGAGTGAAGTGATCACATCTCGTCTGTAAAGTCGAAATCCGATGCAGTGGTAAAAACAGAATGCGGCAGAGTTACGGGAGTGTCCGGAATGATGCTCTCTGTATCTGAAGAAGAGTCGTGCGAGGCAGGCGCCGATGCGAGACGCACTTCGGATCCTGAAGTAGATGACAAAGCATCGGTTGAACCTGACTCAACGTCTGAAGCGGCTGCAAGAGCGGCCGCTTCTTTTTCTGCGGCAGCGGCGGCCTGGGCCTGTTTGATCTGACGGAATTCAGATGGTGTCATGCCCGTGGAATTTCGGAAACTTCTGGTAAAGCTGGTCAGGTTGTTAAATCCCGTCTGGAAAGCGATCTCCGTTACGGTGGAACCACTCTCGGAAAGAAGGATCTTGGCGGCCTGCATGCGTCTGTGCATCAGATAGTCTGCGAAAGTCACATCCGTATACTCCTTGAAAAGACGGGAGAAGTGGAACTTGGAGAAGCCGGCATAATCGGCGGCCCACTCCAGCGTGATTTCTTCCATGTAGTGGGAGTTGATGTGATTGATCAGGGCTCTGAACTTCTCATACTTGCTCTTCGTCTTTGCGTCCTCGGTACGGATCGGTGAGAACTGCGGGTGGACAGAAGCAATCAGGCTGAATACCTCGAGGAGCTTGGCATAGATCGGCATCTCGAGGACCATGTTCGTGTACATGAAATACTGGTCGTTGATCGCCATAAAGGCAGAGTAGATCTTCCCGTAGAGTGTCGGGTAGGAACTCTCATTTACAAGACGCGGTTCATTCAGAAAATCCGTAAGGAAAGAGAACTCATAGAATTCCTTTAGAAAGTCGATGGAGAACAGATAGATGAAACGGCATCCCTCGTTCAGGCACTCGATCTCATGAAGCATTCCCGGCGGAATAAAGAGGATATCACCGGGAGAAAGCAGGAAGCTCTTTCCGTTGACGATATACTTATATTCATTTTCGATCGGGATACAGATCTCCAGAACATCGTGTTTATGCTGCGCGAAGCTTCCGAACTGGTTGTTATACCAGATTCGCATGGATGTCTCAGGAACGAGGTCCACGTCCTCATCCTCGCCGTGAAGTACGCGCTTACTGAAGTTACGTACCGGCTGGCTGTAAATAAGGGGAGTGGAATCTTCGTATTCCGCGCCAAAATCGTGATGTTGGATGATCTCTTTATTCATAGCACAAGTATAGCAGATTATTCAAAGTCGGGGATAAAACTTTCCGAGACCGTTCCGCCCTCCTGGATAAAGGCATTCTCCTGGGAAAGGAGCGTCAGATGATCGACCATCGCACGGTAGTGCTCAGGCGATAAAGGCTTCTGAAGCTCGGCGGGAACGCCGGGCATCGGGGTGTACTGGTTCATGAGACTGATCGTGATACTATTTCCGTATGTCTCGCAGAGGTAGTCCATGATGTGCTTGCTGTCAAAGAGAAGACCCGGGAGCATGAGGTGGCGGACGATGACACCTTTTTTCATGAGCCCCCGTTCATCAAATACCTGCTTCGGGCACTGCCTCACCATCTCGGCAATGGCTTCTTTGGCGCGGTCGAAATAATCGGAGACATGCGCATATTTCATGCTGATGCTGCTTGAGAAGAACTTCATGTCGGGAAGATAGATATCGATCGTTCCATCCAGCATACGGATCGTATCGACGCTCTCATATCCGCCGCAGTTAAAGACGGTCGGAATGGAAAGACCTCTTGAACGGGCGATCCTTACTCCCTCGACGATGTGCGGGACGAAGTGGGTGCCCGTAACGAAGTTGATATTGTTTGCGCCCTGAGATTGAAGGTCGAGCATCGCATCAGCGAGTTCCTCGATAGAGTACACGCGTCCCGGAAGGTGATCGCGGGTGGAGATCTCGTGGTTCTGACAGAAGATACAGCCCAGACTGCAGCCGGTAAAAAAGATGGTTCCGGAACCGGATGGTGTGGAATCAGGAACAGAAGGATCTGCGGTCCCTGAAAGGCACGGCTCTTCCCACATGTGAAGTCCGACTCTTGCGATGTGAAGCTCGGAGGTCATCCCGCATACTCCGGTCTTCCCGGAGGAGCGGTCTGCGCCGCAGTTTCGCGGACACAGGGTGCAATGACTATATACGGACGCACCGGGAAATGCATCGGAAGCGTTCAGGGCCTCGGATGGAGACGCCGGATGGGTGCTTTTTGAGCAGAATTCCACGAAAAAAGTAGTTCCTTTCCATTCATTTCTTATCAGTATATCGCATTGACAGGAAAAAGGGTGATTTCATAAAATGGTCTCGTAAAAGGAAGGTGATGTCGGATGATCGGTTCCCGCCACGAAGAATGCGGTGTTTTCGGTATCTTTGATCGCGACGGAAATAGGATCGCGCCGCTTGTATACTATGGACTGTTTGCACTCCAGCACAGAGGCCAGGAGAGCTGCGGCATCGCCATAAATAATGACGGATGGATCCGCTGCCAGAAGAATATGGGTCTGGTCAGTGAGGTCTTCACCCACGACATGATCGATTCCCTCGAGGGCACTATCGCCATCGGCCACGTCCGCTACTCAACGACCGGTGCGAGCGTCCTCAGTAATACCCAGCCGCTCGTCACACAGTACGTTAAGGGTACACTTTCACTGGCGCATAACGGCAATCTCACGAACGCAATCACCTTGCGAAAAGAACTCGAAGAGGAAGGTGCATTTTTCCAGACGACCGTCGACTCGGAGATCATCGCCTATCTTGTTGCGAAGGAGAGAACACGCACGCCGTCTGTGGAGGACGCTGTTGAAGAGACGATGAAGAGGATCCAGGGTGGCTATGCGCTTCTGGTCATGAGCCCGAAGAAACTGATCGCCGCGAGAGATCCATATGGCTTTAAGCCGCTGTGTATGGGAAAACTCGGAAACTCCTATGTATTTGCATCCGAGACCTGCGCACTCGACGCAGTCGGCGCGAAGTATGAGCGTGACGTCGAGCCGGGCGAGATCATCGTATGTGATGAAAACGGAATCAAATCGATCCGCACACACTGCAGCGGTATCTGCAAGATGTGCATCTTCGAATATATTTACTTTGCCCGTCCGGACAGCCGTATCGATGGAAAGAGTGTCTATGAGGCACGTCTTCAGGCAGGAAGACTCCTGTACCGTCAGCATCCGGTAGATGCCGACGTGGTCATCGGAGTACCGGAATCCGGACTTGACGCGGCGAGTGGGTTTGCCGAGGAATCGGGTATCCCGGTTGCCCGCGGATTCATGAAGAACAACTACATCGGAAGAACATTTATCAAGCCCGAACAGGGGCAGCGGCAGGAAGCCGTACATATCAAGCTCAACCCGGTAAGAGAGGCCGTGCGCGGCAAGCGCGTCGTCCTGATCGATGACTCGATCGTTCGTGGTACGACGATGGCGAATATCGTCAAGATGCTTCGTGATGCGGGTGCGACGGAAGTCCATGTACGTATCAGTTCACCGCCGTTTATCTCTCCGTGTTTCTATGGAACAGATGTACCGAGCTGCGACCTGCTGATCGCATGCCAGCATACGATCCCGGAGATCTGTGAGATCCTGGGTGCGGACTCCCTCGGCTATCTCGAGGTGGATTCGCTCGGCGGACTGATCGGCGATACGACGCATTCGTTCTGTGATGCGTGCTTCACCGGAAACTATCCGAATGCCGAGACCGGCATCGACATGATGAATGCCTGACGCCACGGTCTTTTGAAGCGGCGTACGGATGAGCCGGCCGGTACGGGCGGCAAAGCGAAGGAGTAGGAAAATGATATCTGCAGTGATTTTCGATATGGACGGAGTGCTCTTCGACAGTGAGCCGTACCATGACCAGACCACGACATCGATCCTCGAGAGCTATGGCGCCAAGGGTGCATATGAAGCGATCCGTCCGTTTGTCGGACGATCTTCCGAGGACCTCTGGACGGCCATGAAGGCCAAGTACGATATTCCGGCATCCGTCGAAGATCTTATCGAACTGCAGTGGAAGAAGAATGTGGCTGGGCTCGCTGATTCCGGCCTGGAGAGATCGGAGGGACTCACGGAGCTCCTGAATTTCTGCCATGAGAAGGGGATCCATATCGCGGTTGCTTCCTCGTCGAGACAGGACTTTGTCGAGGCGGTATTTGACCACCTGAATCTGTGGCCCTATGTGGAAGTGTTTGCGACCGCGGCGGAAGTCGAAAACGGGAAGCCCATGCCGGATATTTTCCTTCTGGCGGCAACCAGACTGGATATCGATCCGGAAAGATGCCTCGTCATCGAGGATTCCACTGCCGGAGTGCAGGCAGGAAGAATGGCCGGTATGTATACGATCGGCTACGATAACCCGACATCCGGAGGACAGAATGTCAATGCTGCGGATGTGGTCGTAAAGTCACTGAATGAAGTTCCGAAGATCATCGAGCAGCTCTCCGAAGTGAAGATCCTGCCGGTCACGAACCCGACCCGTAAGATGGCGGTCGTATCCCTCGCGCAGATCATCTGGAACGAGCACTTCCCGAAGATCATCTCACAGGAACAGATCAACTACATGGTCGATAAATACCAGAGCATGCCGGCGATCGATAAGGCGATCACGGAGGACCACTACCAGTATTTCCTGCTGGTGCTGGGCGACACGCCGATCGGCTACTGCGGTGTCGTGCCGGAAGAAGACGATGCGCTTCTTCTGAGCAAACTCTATCTTATGAAGCCTTTCCGCGGACAGCGCCGGAGCATAGTGCTTTTCGATGAGGCAGAGCGTGTGGCGCGGGAGATGGGCAAGAAGAAACTGCGTCTTTATGTAAATAAGAGAAACTATACTCCGCTCCGTGTATATCTGCGCCGCGGTTTCCGTATCGTGGAAGAAAAGAAGACGGATATCGGAGAGGGATTCATCTGCGATGATTTCATGATGGAAAAAGAACTCTGATAGGAGGATCCTTTATGCGTCAGGGAAAGAACGATCCAAGTGGAAAGAAGCATATATCCCGTGTAGCAGGTGCTTTTCTGGCGTCGGCGGTAATGGCCTCATCTTTCGGACTTTCATCCTGCGGACGGAAGCCGGATCCCACCACTATACCGGTAGAAACGGAAGATACACGCGCGACGGAGTCTATCGCTCAGGTAGGGACGGTGCCCGCGGAATTCGAAAGGATCATCGCGGAAGACAGATTCCGCCATGTGGAGGCTTTTTCGGACAGACTTCTGGAACTGAAAAAAGATTCCGAAGGGAAAGATCCCAATGCATTTACGATCACGATGATGGATCTTTATGGAGAGGTCCTGGCGGAGTATTCCGGAGAAACTGAAAATGATGCATATGGCGCGACGGCGCTCACGGCGACGGAGGATGGCGGCTTCATCTTCGCACAGGGATATAACGCCAACTACATTCCCGGCATGGATCAGATCAAGACGGGATATCACTCGAGGATCATCAAGTGTGATGCAAAAGGGAATGTCGTATTTGATACACAGCTGGATTCTGTCGAGATAGGTGCGCTTACCGACTGCATCGAGAAGGAAGGCCGATATTACTTCTTCGGAGAAGATAAAGAAAAAGAAGGCGATAAGGATCTCGGACGGGCGAAGGTCTCCTGTATGGTTTTTGACGGATCCGGGAAATTGGAGAAGCAGCTCCTTATCGGCGGAAGCAGCCACGATCACTTGATACAGGCGGAGAGAACAGAGAACGGGTTTCTTCTGGAGATAAATTCCATGTCTGAGGACGGAGACTTCGAAGGATCCCGAGCAAATTACCACGAGATCGGCTGGAAAGTCACTATTTCCGATGACCTTGTAATCACGGAAAAAGAGAAACTTGCTGAGCGGACGCGTCTTCACACTCGTGTCGGGGAGAAGGATGGAAAGCCTGTCTATATGGATGATAAGATGTTCGATGGCTTTGACGCCGGTGGGGTCATGAGTTATATCGATTACGGAGACAAGTATCTTCTTGTGTCCTATCATCCGACCGGAGAATATGAGAAACAGCCGGCGTATATCAGCTCGATCTGGCAGTACTCGGAGACGGTGTACTCCATGTATGACCGGTCGGGAAAACTTCTATTCCGTGCGTCGGTCGATAGCAGTCCGGATTATGACGCGATAGTATCTTCGGAAAAAGAACTCTAGGACCTTGCTGACCGCCTTCCTCCGGGTATGCTATAATATTGCCTGGACGCTTTTTGAAAGAAGTGTCCATGGGTCCGGAAGTAAATTGGGAGGTTTATCATGGGGGTATTTAAACGCGCATTCGCGTTCATTCTGACGGCAGCCATGCTTATCAGCGCTGCCGGCTGTTCCAAATCACACAAAGCTTTTTCCATCTCGGATATCGAATCTGTCTCGGTCAGCAGAGGCGCCGTGGTGTATAGCGATGTGGCATATTTCAGCAGCGATATTATGAGTCCGAAGAAGCTTGACGGCAAACCGGCAAGCATTCACTCCGAGGAAATGAACGCGCAGTCGCTTTATAACGTTGCCGTCGACAGATTCCACATGCTCCCGGCAGTCGAAGTGAAGGAGGCCTTTTATATCTGCACATGGCAGAAAGACGATGGCGGCCAGTATGCCGATACGGAGGCCTATCTTCTGGTTTTTAACGATACAAAGACAGCGGAGAAGCTCTTCGGTGCGCTCGAAGTACAGCAGATCACCGGCTGGCCGGACGGGAAATATGCGTCAGGTAATAAAGGCTATTACTATAGTACCGTGTGCTACGACACCAATACGGGTAAGTACGAACGCGGGATCTACCGGGCCAAGAATACGCTCCTTTACGTAAAGGGTGTCTGCAAATACGGGACGGAAGACGCTCTGGTCGCAGAAGTCTGCGATAAGCTGGGCGTGGTCTCTCCGATGAAAGCGAAGTAAACCGGGCAGGAAGAAGATTTGCTGCCGAAAAAGTGCTTTTGGAGAGGTAAACAAAAGAGAAAAACGGCGAAAATCGAAGAATTTTTGAAAATCAGTGAGATTTTTTAAGAAAAAGTGTTGACATCCGGGCTTCCCGCATCTATTATAGTGGAGCGCCCTGAAAAAGGGATATTTATGCGTGATACTTTTAGGAGGAAGAAGTCCATTATGAAGACATTTGTTGCTACACC